>PMZX01000533.1:8278-44456 GCA_003170035.1 Myxococcales bacterium
TCGGCGGACGCCTTTTCCCAGTCGGCCATGCGTCGGCCGAGGAGATCGCCCAGTTCGCGTTCGCGATCGGCCAGCGCGTGCAGTTTCTGCCAGTCGCCCCCATGGTCGGCGGCGAGTTGCGCGCGCAGTGATGACAGCTCGGTTTCGATGCGCGCAACTTCTGCCTCCAGCGACTCGACCAGGCGTTCCAGCCGGCGCTGCACGCGCTCGCGGTCCTTCTTGGCAGTCCGGCTGATCTCGGTGGGCGACTGGGTGACTGGGGACGGCGGCTCGGGCACAGGCGTGGCAGACGCCTGGCTCTTGTGATACGCGCGCCAGTCCGAGTAGTTCCCCAGGTGCGCCTCCAGGGTGCCGTTCTCGAACACCAGGAGGCGCCGGCACACTCGATCGAGAAAGTAGCGATCGTGGCTGACCACGATGAGAGTTCCCTCGTAGCCGTCGAGCGAGTGCTCCAGCGTTTCGCGTGCTGGAATATCCAGGTGGTTGGTCGGCTCGTCGAGCGCGAGCACGTTGCGCGGAAACAGCAGCATCTTGGCCAGCGCCAAGCGGCTGCGCTCGCCGCCCGAGAAACCGAGTACCGTGCGGAAGGAATCGTCGCCGAAGAAGCGGAACTTGGCCAGGTACTGCCGCACCACCTCGGGAGAAAGATCGTTGCGCACCGACTGGATTTCTTCGATGGCGGTGCGGTCCTCGGAAAGTGAGCTCAACTTCTGATCGAAGTACCCCAGTCGCACAGCAGCGCCGCGTTCCACCACGCCGGCCAGCGGGGCCAGCTCGCCCACCAGGGTTTTCAGCAGGGTGCTCTTGCCGCAGCCGTTGGGGCCTACGATTCCAACCCGATCCCCGCGGAAGATGTTGACCGTCACGTCGGCCAGGATGGTCCTGCCCGGGTAGCCCACGCTGATGCCAGGGGCCCGCACGATCTCCTTGCCGCCCAGATCGCCGCCGGTCTGGAAATTGAGCGCGATCCGACCCGCAACTTGCCAGTTGTCCTCCGGGCGTTCCAGCCGCTCCAGTTTTTCCAGCATGCGGCGCCGGCTCTGCGCCTGCCTGGTTTTCTGTCCAGCCAGGTTGCGCCGGATGAAGTCCTCGGTCTTCTCGACGTGTTCCTTTTGGCGCTGGTACTCTACGCGCGCTCGCTCCAGCCGTGCGTCGCGCTCTACCACGTACTGGTCGTACGCAAAGGAATAGCGGACGATTTGGCCGTCCTCCAGCTCGACGATCGCGCGGCAGGTGCGTTGAATGAAAGCTCGGTCGTGTGACACCAGCACGAACGCGCCGGGATACTCGGCCAGGCGCGCCTCCAGGCGTTCGATGGCCGCGAGATCGAGGTGGTTGGTGGGCTCGTCGAGCAGGAGCAGATCAGGCTGGCGCACCAGAACCTTGGCTAGCTCCAGTCGGCCGCGCTCGCCGCCGGACAGCGTGGCCAGCGACCGGCCCAGGTCGGCCTGCGACAGCCCCACGTCTTCGGTGAGCTCGCGCACACGCGTTTCGAGGTCATAGCCGCCTTCCAGGCGGTAGCGTTCCTGCAACTCACCGTAGTGCTTGAGCTCCGCCTCGGAAGCCTCGGCCAGTCGTGCTTCGAGGCGCTGCAATTCCTCGTGCATGGCTTGCACATGGGCGAATGGCTCCAGTAGGGCATCGAGCACGGTGCCTTCTCCGCCCAATTGGTGCGACTGGCGGAGGTAGGCCACGGTTTGTCGACCCAGGACGCGGACGTCTCCCGAGTCCGGTTGCAGTTCGCCGGCGAGGAGCTTGAGCACGGTGGACTTGCCCGTGCCGTTGGGGCCGAGCAGGGCAAGCCGGTCGCCTGGCCGGATGAGCAGCGACGCGCCGGCCAGGATCTCGGTGCCAGGATAGCTGAAATGTGCGTCGGCGAACTGGGCGAGGCTCAACCGTTGGCTTTCATGAACTCGCGCATGTGGTCGGCCAGGGCCTGGCACCCTTCCACGGGCATGCCGTTGTAGACCGACGCCCGGATCCCGCCCACCGTGCGGTAGCCCTTGAGCGCCAGCATGCTCTTGCTCGTGGCTTCCTTGAGGAACTTGTCGGTCAGCTCCTCGCTGGGCAGTTTGAAGGTGATGTTCATGTGGCTGCGCACGGCGGGATCGGCCACGGTGCCTTTGTAGAAGCCACCCGAGCCGTCGATGGCGTCGTAGATCAGCTTGGCCTTGTCGGCATTGCGCTTCTCGATGGCCGCAAGGCCGCCTTGGCGTTCCATCCAGCGGAAGGTTTCGAGCAACACGTACACGCCGAAGGTGGGCGGCGTGTTGAGGCAGCTCTTGGCATCGGCGTGCACCTTGTAGTTGAAGATCTTGGGCACGCTCTTGCCAATTCGGTCATAGAGGTCCTTGCGTACGATGATCAGCACGAGGCCCGCGGGCCCCAGGTTCTTCTGTGCGCCGCCGTAGACCATTGCGGTGCGCGCGATGGGGTGCGGCCGCGACATGATCTCGGAACTGGCGTCGACCATCAGCGTGGGGTGTTTCGGCCATTCGACGAAACGGTTGCCGTGCACGGTCTCGTTCGAGCAGATGTGCAGGTAGGCGGCGTTGGGGTCAGCGGTCCAGCCGACTGGATGGCGATCGAACCCAGTGGATTCGCCCGACGCGATCACCTTCACCTTGTCAGGGGCGATACCCTTGGCGGTGTCTGCGGCTTTCTTCGACCACTCGCCGGTTATCACGTACTCGGCCACGCCGTTGAGGAAGTTCATGGGGATGAGCGCGAACTGCTGGGTCGCTCCTCCCTGCAGGAAGAGCACATCGTGCGTGTCAGGGATCTGCAGGAGGCTGCGGCAGCGGGCGATGGTCTCATCCAGCACCGCATCGAATTCCTTCCCTCGGTGGCTACATTCCGCAATTCCAAAACCCTTGCCCTGAAAATCCAGCAAGGCGGCGGCCGAGGCTTCGAGAACCTCGTAAGGAAGAGTGGCAGGACCAGCAGCGAAGTTGAACGCGCGTTTCTTCATGGGAACTCCGTTGGATAGAGGGAGCACAACCATAGTCGATTCCGGGCGCCAGGGGGAGGGGAACTGACGGTGTGGGTGACAGCGGCGGTGGCGGTGACCGTGGCGGTGACCGTGGCCGTGGCGGTGACAGGGGCGGTGACGGTGGTGGCGGCCGGCCCTGGGGCATTCGATCCAGGAACCGCCGACTAGCGCTCGGGAAACTGGAAGCTCTCGATATGAATCCGGTCTGGCGACCGCCAGGGACGAGCAACCGCCCAGGTAGTTTGCTGTCGTCCTAGTGCCACACGGCCCCAAATATCATCAGCATCACCCCGGGAAACAGCAAGAACCAGTGTCGGCGGAATTTCCGTTCCAAGTACCCGCCCCCGAATAGCGACGACATCCCCGCAATGTTGATCAGCGGCAACCAACTATCGCTGACAATGTGTATGGTGGAAAGCGCGGCGCCCCACCAGAACAGACTGCCAGCCCCTAGTGTCAGGACAACGTAGGCAACTTGCCCGCACTCATCGCACTCTACCCGCCAGATTACCCTGTCCGAGCACGTTGGTGGTGAAGAACGGGTCGAAAATATTGCGGCGCAGTTCGCGTGGCACACCCGGTCCCGCATCGGCCACCGCGATGAGCACGCGCTCGGCCTCGGTTGCCATGGCCTGGGGTGATGTGGAGCAAGCCACTGTCACACCCGCACTGTCCTTGCTGGATTCGATCCTCGCCATCCTCTGGCGGCTGACCCATCCCTGATTCCGTCCTGGCCCGGGCCGCCAAACGCCCGAGGCCACCGGGGTAACCGCAGGTCGCCCCCTACACGAGAGGTGCCGGTCAATGCCACCGGGCCCAATGCCAATGCCACCGCCACCGTCACCGCCGCTGTCACCCACACCGGCTCCGATCGCAGATCCTCGTCCCGACGTTTGGAATGGACCCCGAAATGAACCTGTACTAGAAACCCTCAGGCCCTAGCCGGGCTGCGCTTTTCGATGCTCGAATTTCTCTCGCCAACGAAGGATTCTCGTGCCCAGCGTCGGCGATTTTGGGTGAGTCGGGCGGTCGCCAGCCCTTTGGAAACAGGATCTATGCTCGCCCGGACGCGGAGACACAAATGGCCGTCGTAGTTATTGTCGGAGCCCAGTGGGGCGATGAAGGAAAGGGAAAGGTCGTCGACCTCCTGACCGAGCACGCGGACGTCGTGGCGCGCTGGGGCGGGGGTGCCAATGCCGGCCACACCATCGTGGTTGAAGGAAAGAAGTACGTCACGCACCTCATTCCCTCTGGTGTCCTTCGGGCCGGGGTGACCTGCGTGTTGGGAGAGGGCATGGTCATCGATCCGCGTACCCTGGTCGAGGAGATGCGCGCGTTTCGCAGCCACGGTTTGCTGGCCCGGAACACGGAGCTGGTGGTGGCCGGCCGCGCCCACCTGACCTTTCCGCACCATCGCGAACTTGACCGCCTGCGCGAAGAGGAACCGGGCGCCATTGGCACGACTCGTCGCGGGATCGGCCCGACCTATGAGAGCAAGGCCTCGCGCACCGGCGTGCGCGTCGAAGACCTCCTGCGGCCAGAGCGGTTTCGGCGCAATGTGGAGCGCAACCTGCGCTATGTCTCGGGCGCGCTGACCCGGTACGGAGCAGCCATTCCTGACGTGGACGCCCTGGTGAAGGAGTACCTGGCGCTGGGCGAAGAGATTCGACCCTTTGTGCGGGACGCTTCTCGCTTCCTCTACGAGGCGATCCGGGCCGGCCGCAACGTGTTGTTCGAGGGCGCGCATGGCGTTCTTCTCGATCTGGACCACGGCACCTACCCTTTCGTGACGTCCTCGTCGACTACAGCCGGAGGAGCATGCACCGGCTGCGGTATCGGGCCGACGTCGATTGACACCGTCGTGGGCATCGTGAAGGCCTATGCCACACGGGTAGGCAACGGGCCGTTCCCGACGGAGTTGCACGATCAAATAGGCGAACGCCTGCGCGAGGTGGGGACCGAGTTCGGGTCCACCACGGGCAGGCCGCGCCGGTGCGGGTGGCTGGACATACCGGCCCTGCGCCTGACTTGCCGTCTTTCCGGCATCCTGGCCTTGGCGCTGACCAAGCTCGACGTCCTGTCGGGCCTTGAGCGGGTCAACCTTTGCGTCCAGTACCGGCTGGCAGGCAAGACGCTCGACGAAATGCCGCTGGATCCCGACGACTTGGCTGCGGTGGAGCCGGTCTATGAGACACTACCGGGGTGGCCGGCACTCTTTTCGGATGGCGCCTCGGCGGCCGACAGGACCAAACTTCACGAAGCGGCCGAGCGGTACATCGCGCGGATTTCCGAGTTGGTCGGGGTGCCGCTGGCCCTGGTCTCGGTGGGGCCAGGCCGCGGCGAGACCATCGTGAGGCACAACCCATTCGTACCCAGGGATGCACGCTAACTCATCGCACGCAACCTACCGCGGCGGGCACGTCGAGAATCGGCCATCCGGGTCGTGCGCGGTGTTACGTGCGGGAATGGGACAGAAACCGTCTTGCCAGGCGGAGGCTGACATCTATAATCGCGCGGTTACCGTCTCTTCGTGGTACGCGTATATGAGGGCCCAATGAAAATCGTCTGTGACGCTTGTCAGGCTAAGTACTCGATAGCGGACGAAAAAGTCCAGGGTAAGGCCTTCAAGATCCGGTGCAAGAAGTGCAACCATATCATCGTGGTCAGAACCGGTGGTGAGCGCGCCGCTGCCGTCGCCGCGGAGCCCAAGCCCGCGCCGGCCGAGGCCCAAGGCACATGGTACATCGTCGTGGAGGGCGAGCAGGTAGGGCCGCTGGCCGAGCCAGACATCGCGGCTCGGCTGGTGCGTGGTGAGATCACGAGTGACACGCTGGTTTGGAAGGAAGGTTTTGCTGATTGGGTGAAGCTGTCAGCCGTCCCAGAGCTGGCGCAGGCGCCCGCATCGCAAGCGGCCCCGGCTACCCAGCCAGCTGCAGGCCTGGCGGCAGAGCCTGCTCCTGCCCGGCGGGACTCCGCACGTATGCGCTCGCACGGCTCGGCCAGGGAGGCGGCGAGGACGGCGGGTCTTTCCGAGGATCTCTTCTCCAAGCCCGCCGCGTCGGCCGGCGGATCAGCCGATCTTTTCGCCTCCCCGGTTGCGGCCGAGGCGCCAGCCGCCGCATCGTCGCCGTTCGCGTTTGGAGCGGCAGCTGCTCCGGCCGCCGAGCCGGCGCCCAGGGCTTCGGGCAACGGCGCAGGGCAGAGTCATCTTACCGGTCAACGCAACGAGAACTCGGTCCTGTTCTCGCTGGCCAACCTGGAAGCACTCGCGGTGCCGAGTTCATCGAGCAGTGCGCGGGCGCCGTCGACAGCTTCGACCACGGAGGGCTCTGGCCTCATTGACATTCGCTCGATGGCCGCAAGAACCATCGGAGAGTCCGGCCGAGGGGACTCATTCGGCGGTTCGGACGCCTTGCCAACTTTCTCGACCCCGCAGTTCTCACCCGTGGCTCCGGTGTTGCTGCCCATGGGTTCGAGCGGCCCGCCCAAGTGGGTGTACCCGGTTCTGGTCGTGCTGGCCATCGGCATCGTGGCCCTTGGCTTCGGCATCTACAGAGTGGTATCGGCGCCGCCGCCGGCCTCTCCTCCGCCTGCACAGATTGTCTTGTCCCCGCCGGCAGCACCGGCTCCACGGGCGGCAGCAGCGCCAAGCCCGGGTGTGACGGCACCTGCCGAGGCAGCCAAGCCTGGCGCGATCGAGGAAAAGCCGGCCGAAGACAAGGGCACTCCAGAGAGAAAGAAGCCGTCCGGAAAGGGCGGCAGGACTACGGCCAAGGGTACGATCGAGGCAGCACCGTCGGCCAAGGGTGAGAAGCCCGCGCCTCAGGCTGCCGCGCCGACCGCTGCACCAACAAAGCCCAAGAAGGGTGGCTCGATCGACGACCTGCTCGATCAGGTCGGTACCAACAAGCGCGGCGGTGGCGAAGCCTCCCAGCCCAAGAAGCCTCCGACCACGGCGGCGCTGCCCGCCCTGTCCCAGAGCGACATCGTGAGTGCGATGAAGGCCGTGCAGCCCAGAGTGAAGGAGTGCTACAACCAGTACAAGGTCCCGGGCATCGCAAACGTCAGCATCTCGGTTTCCAAGGGAGGCCGGATCGCCTCGGCGAGCGTGACGGGCAAGTTCGCGGGAACACCCAGCGGAACATGCGTGGAAGCTGCGGCTAAGACCGCGAGGTTCCCTCCCTGCGAGGCCATGAGCTTCCCCTGGCCGTTCCAGCTTCACTGATTGGCGTCTCAGCGTGAGACGCCGGCGTCAGGCTCGGGTGCGGGCTTGCGCGGCGGCGGAGGCGCGGGCGAGCCGTAGTCTTCACGAAGCCTGGCGGCGAACTTGTCGATGAGAAGCTGCTCATAGTGGCGTGGCAGACTGGGCAAGGACGCCACGACGCGTGTGCTCTCACGACCGTCATTCTCGCTGGCTCGGATGAGTTCGAGCGACCCCTTGTAGACCTTCTGGCCTTCCGGGTAGTCAAACAGGATGTAGCCGGCGGCATCGTCCTTCTCGCGAATCACGCAGTTGCGATCGATGCGCAGAAAGCGCACGGCACTGGGCCAGACGTCGGCGATCGGATACGGGACCGTGCCCACGCAGCGGGCTTCTGCGGTGGGCAGCCCGAAGAGCAGCCCCGCAACGATGAACGCGGACGCGGCAACGGCGACTGGCAGGGATCGCATCACGACGCCTCTCCTTCCTCGGCAGCGCGTTTGGATTCGACGACCATGGTGCGCAAAGAGCGGGAACCTCCGCCCACCGCCAGGAGAGCGAGAAAGCCCAAGCCCACGTACCAAACGAACTGGATTCCATGGAGAGCGATGGAGTAGGCCCCGCCGAAGGAACTGACCGTGGCCGCAGGCAAGTAGGCGCCCAGGGCAATGAGAACACCGGCATGAAACTGGCCCACCAGACCGGGCGAGTTGGGCAGGGAGATGAGCACTCCGGTAAAGGCCATGGCTGCAAATGCGCCGGTGAGAGGAATGGCAAGCTGCATGTCGCGGGCGAGCAGCCACATTCCGAATCCGTTGCTGAACCAGTAGAGCATCGTCTGAGCCAGGAACGGAATCATGTCGCGCGGCTCACGCAAGGCTCGAAAACCGTGGATCAAGGCGCGCAGCTTGTCGGCCATGCGCTCGGCCATGACAGGCGCAAGACGTCGCAGAAGGGTTACGGTCAGCACGAGATGGATCGTCTTCTCGGTCCAGCGCAGGGCGCAGGCCAGAAAGATGGTCAGGGAGAGAAAGCCAATCAGGGACAACCAGGCTGCGAGGGCGAGCACCGATGAGTAGCCCGCCCCGCCCGTCCGACTAGCCCAGATGTATGTGGCGAAGAAGAGGATGGAGATCACCNNCTGCGCACGACGTAGTACGGTCGCGCGAATTCGCCGAGGCGGAAGGGCAGGGCCAGGATGGCCATGAAGCCAACCGTTGAGATGGTCATCAGGCGGCCGAAGCCCAGGGACACGCCGATAGGACGCAACAGGTACTTCCAGCGCCACGCTCGGAAGAGATGCGTGGGAATCATGGTGGCCGCGTAGATCAGAACTGCCGAAAGCGGCAGGCCGCGCAGCACCGAGGCCGTGCCTGACAGATCCATCTTGCGAAGGGCGAGCCACAGACACAACCCTCCCACGATCAAAGACAACAAGATTTTTGCGAGCAGCTTCAAGGGTCAGGCCTTTTCGGCGCAGGGCGCATCAAGGGAGTTGACCCTTTAAAATACGGCGGGGATTGTCGCTGAGCAATCGTTTGACCGCCTCGGCGCCGAGACGTTTCTCGATCCAGGCCAGTCCTGAGGCGATAGCCGGGCCGTCTTCGGGGTCGTGTATGTCGGAAGCCGCGGCGTGGGCCAGGCCCTCCTCGACCAATCGTCGGGCCGTCCTGATTTCGGTGCGGTCGCCGGTTCCGGACAGTGCCGCCAGGTCCACCAGCAACGCGGCTTGGCGGCCCAGGCCTTCGGCCACCGCGGGATCGCGTTGTACCGCCGGATACCGCTCTGGGTGGGCCAGGACTGCAAGACGCCCCCCAACCCGTATGTCGAAAAGGGCTTCCTCGAGTCGAGGCGGCATGACCAGCGGGCTGATCTCGAAGAGGAATGCCTTGCCGCCATCGTAGCAGGGTGGTTCCCCCTGGCGCAGTCGAGCAGCGAGTACATCGTCCCAGTAGTTCTCGGCGCCGAGCAGCAGGCGTACTTCGGGCAGCACGGCGGCGATGCCGTGGCTCACCTGGTCAAAGGTAAGTCTGACCTGGTCGAGGGGGGGCTCAAACATTCCAGCGAATTGGTGAGGAGTGGCGCAAAGGTCAGAGAAGCCCATCTCGGCCAAAGCACGCACCATGCTGAGACAGGTGGCGAAGCTCTCGGCTCCGTCATCGAGGCCGGGAAGGAAGTGAGAATGCAGGTCGACGTAATGCGCCACGGAACTTGCGGTGAGACAATAGCGAATTCGACGCTGGCTTGAGGGTTTCTTTTCATCCCGACTCGCAGCCGACAGAAAACGCGTCCAGTGTACGCTTCGGACTTGCGCAAAGTCGAAAAGCGATCGCACAGTGATCGTGCTGGGAGGAACAAGTTTGATGAGCGACAAGGTCGTGCTGCCACGTCTGGACTTGCCGGGTCAGAAGACCCACTGGGCTGTCGTTGCTGTCATTGGCGGCGGAGTTCTTGTGTTGTTGATGGCTGCGATCTTTCTGATCGTCGTGCACAAGGAGCAGGCTGCGCAGGAAGCAGGGGCCCGAGAAGTGGAAGCGCGAGCCAAGGAGGCGGCCGCCCAGGTCGAGAGGATGAAGCTTGAAGCGGTCGCCACCGTCGAGAAGGCAAAGGCAGCGGCAGCCGCCGCTGCAGCCGCAGCCGCTGCCGAAAAGGCGAGGGCAGCGAGCGCGGTCGCTGCTGGTGACGATGCCAACAAGGCTGGGTCTGCCGGGGCGTCCGGTGGGGATTCGGGCAAGGCCGGCCAGAAGAAGAAAGCGACCAAGTCGGGGCACAAGACGGCAAAGGCGACGACGGCCTCCAAGGGAGGCGGCGGACCACCGTCTGATGCGACCAAGAAGACTGACGCGTCTCTTGATGCGTTGCTGCGCGGCCTGAAGTAGCTTTGCCGGCTCGCGCAGGGCGTGCACGTCCAGCGCCTGGCCCGTCGAGTTGCCACCGGGCGCGTGTTCGCGCTGCGGACGCGTGAATTTGTGTTACATACTAGTTGACACGCCTACTTTTCCCAGTGAACGCAGCACAGCGCAAGGAGCTACATGCCTGAGGCACAAGAGAACTCGGTCCTGACGTCCCTCAAGGAACTTCGCAGGCAGGAGGAGGAGCGGGTCAAGCAGGAGAAGGCAAAAGTTGAGGCACAGGCCGAGGCTGAGCGCCGGGCGAAGGAAGAGAATGAGCGTCGGCTGAAGGAGGAAACCGAGCAGGCTCGCATCGCGGAGGAGAACCGCAAAAACCGCGCCGAAGAGGAGAAGCTGGCGCGTGAGCGCGAGGAGAGGCTGCGCGTAGAGGAAGCCGAGCGCCGGGCGCGTATCGAGGCCGAGATGAAGCTGCAGCACGAGCGCATGAGGTTGGAGGTCGAGGCCAAGGCGGCGGTCCAGGCCAAGCCCGCGCCCAAGGGCCTAATCATCGGCATCGTCATCGGCGTGCTGGTCATCGGAGCGGGCGTGGTGGCCAAGATCAAATCGGACCACGCGGCCGCCGAAGCACAGGCAAGAATTGCGGCGCAGAAGGAAAAGGACGAACTGCTGCGCAAGCAACAGGAGCAGGAGCAGGTATTTCAGGCTCAGATCGCCAAGCTCACCAAGCAGCTGGGCGAGGCCAAGAGCGACGCTGATCGCGAGGCGCTGAGGCAACAGATCGAGCAGGCCAACTCGCGCCGGGCGAGCGCCGCCGCTGCGACCCGCTCGCGCTCCTCGAAGGAAACCACCTCCAAGCCCTCGGTGCCGCAGGACCTGATCAAAGCCAAGAAGCCGGTTTCGAACGACCCACTCGACGGGATCTAGCAGGGTCGCGCCCCAAACCACCGAAGCGACGACGGCCGACGATTGTGATGGGAACCCTGAAAGGGTTCGCTCCGCCCTTCGGNNCTCGCCAAACCCTCCCGCGACGGGCTTCGGCGAGCAAAGCTCGCCTGCGCCCACGCGATCCGACCCGCTGGCGGCGTCGGGCCTCCGCTTCCGGTTCTCAAGTACATCAGTACATTCCGGTCCGGCGCCGCGCGCGGCGTAGCCGCGGGCAGGGGTGGCGGGTGTGGAGGCGCTAGNNGGCCTTGTCGGCCGGATGCTAAGGGACATCCCGATCTGAGCCTCGCCGAGGCGCCGCCGGGACCAGACTCATCGGCCCCCTCTTGCGGGCGGAGCCGTGGTAAAAATGTCGCCATGAGCGGCCGTGAGCTTTTCCAACGCAACCGGGCCCGACTCCTCGATCTCCTCAAGCAGCTCGCCTACGAAGAGCGCGAGGTCATCCTCTCCTCGGGTCAGAAGAGCAATTTCTACATCGACTGCAAGCAAGCCGTGTTGAGCGCCGAGGGCCACTTCTTGGTGGGTTGGCTGTTCAACCAGTTGATTGCCGAGCACGCCCCCGAGGTGGAGGCGGTCGGGGGCTTGACCATGGGCGCCGATCCTCTCGCCTCGGCGGTTGCCACGGTCAGCTACCTGGGCGGGCGCCCGCTTGACGCCTTCTATGTGCGCAAAGAGGCCAAGGGCCACGGCACGGCACAGTGGCTGGAGGGACGCAAGCTGCTTCGCCCCGGAATGCCGGTCGCGATCCTCGAAGACGTGGTGACCACGGGCGGCTCCGCCCTCAAGGCGATCGCGCGCGCGCGCGAGTTCGGCCTCAAGGTCAGCCTGATCGTCGGTCTGGTGGACCGCGAGGAAGGTGGTCGCGAGGCTCTGGAGCGGGAGGCTCCGCTGCAGACACTCTTCCGACGGAGGGAATTCGTCTGATGCTGGTCCTGCACCCCGGCCGAAATGTGCTAGGGCCTGCCTTGTTCTTTGCTGCGGCGCTGGTCGGGTGCACCCAGACGGCTCCCAAGCCCGTCGATTTTTCTGACGTTGCACGGGACTATCGGCCGAATGACTATTCGACCGTCTACGAGAGATGGACACGACACGCGAAGCTGGTGCGGGATGTGGGCACGGTCATCGAAGCATGGGCGACTTACAAGAGCTGGGATTTCCGCCAGGCGTATGTGGCCTACTACGCGAGCATCTATGACTTGTCGGACACCGATCGCGCTACGCTCCTGCATGCGCAGCTAGACGCCTCACGGGCCAGTTATGAATTCCATGTGGCTGTGCAGACGACCACCGACAAATGGAACGATCTCGAGCGCAAGAACACACCCTGGCGGGTGACTCTGCTTGACGCCACCGGGGACGAACTGGGGCCCACCGCGATCCAAGTCGTGAAGTTGCCCGAGCTGTACGAGACCCAGTTTTTCCCCAGCCGTACCGAATTCACGCGCACCTATGAGATCAGCTTTGCCCGCACGGGCGCCAACGGACAGCCCATTGCGGGTCCGGCCAGTGGTCGCCTGGTCCTGCGGCTCGCCAGTCCCATGGGGCGAATCGAACTGATCTGGGACGCCAAGTAGGAAGCGCGACTAGGCGTGTTTCTTGGATGGCCTGCGTCCCGACGAGATCTTCCCGTTTCCCTTGCCGGCAGGGTCCTCCAGGTCCGCGAAGTTGTCCTCGGTCTCGGATTTGTAGAGATCGGCCTCGCGGGCGAAGAAGTCACGCTCGATGGCATTGAAGGCACCGCTGATGCGGCCCGAGTGCTTGCCGGGCTGCGATGCCCCGCGGTCGCTGTCGTCGGGCGAGCGGGGCGCCGGCCGGGTTGTGGCAGGAACGGTCCCGTCGCTGCTCGTGTCGCGGGCCTGTCCCTTGCCCGAGGCCGCCCCGGGGGAACCGGTTCGGGGCCCGGCCGCACCGGCGGGCGCAGCGAGCTTCTGCGCCTCCACCACAAGGGCCGGATCGAGCGCGACCGAGACGCCACTGGAGGGGGTCTTGAGAGCGTTTGCCGACGAGCGCGAAGCAGGCAAAACAGAGAGCGTGCCAGTTGCTCTGCTGGAGTAGGCTGACTGCGGCGCGGAAGAGGCGGGGGTCTCGGCGGGAGGAGCGGCGTTTCCGGCTCCGGGCTGCGCAGGCGCAGCCACCGGGTCACGCAGCGGCTCCGCCGACGCGGGGGGCCCGACGGGCGTCGTGGCCCTTTCCAGTCGCCCGAGTTCGGCCATCAAGACAGGATCGAGCTCGACGGAAACGCCCTTGCCCGGGGTCCTTGCCGCGGATAATCGCTGCGAGGGTGTGACGGAAAGCGTGCCTGTCACCTTCGCCGTGCGGGCCCCATCGCCTTGGGTGGCGGCCGAAGATGCCGACCCATCCGCAGCAGGAGTGGTCGAGGAGGCTGGGACGGGCACGACAATGGCAGAGTCCGCGACATCCCGGGCGGCGGTCGCAGGAACAACTGGGGCAGGGGTGGCGCCCGTCCGGGTAGCTGCGGCCTTCGCAGTTCCGGAGGACGCAGCCGGCTTGACCAACCGTCGGACTGGAACGGTAGGAGAATCTCGCTTCGCGATCGAGGCGGTCTCGGACGGGAGCCCTGGATCGATCTCAATGGAACTGCCGCCTCCCGCGATCGGCGTGACCGCACTTGAGCGCCGATGGTGGCCCGACGCAGGCCCCACCTGAAGCGAGCCCGTCGCGCGACCGGTTCGTTCGGAAGACTCGGCGGGCACGGCCGTGGTCTCGACCGGAACGGCGGCTGGGCGTGCCGCTTCTGCGGCCTCCACGAGAGCTACGTCAATGGTAACCGAGGGCCGGCTTCGCCTGTCGGGCGTGGTCCGACGCTGATCGCGTGTTCCACGAAGGTCGATGGTACCGGAAGCCCGGACCTCGCTGGAACCCGTGGCCTGCACGATGGGGGCTGCGGGAGATGCCGCCTCAGGCGGGCCAGCAAAGGTCTCGGTGGCCGGGTCCATGCCAATGAGGGGCGTTCCGCGCACCGGCGTTTCAGCCACTGCACGCCGTTGGCTCTTGCGGCGACTTGGCTCTCCGATCCGGGTGTCGACCTGAGCGATGCGAGCGGGCGTCGGCCTCTGCGCCGGAGCGGGTGCGATGTCGTCCTCAAGGCTCGCGATGCGCGCGGTTTCCCAGAACTTCTGCAGGGCCGGGGTGGGAGCGGAGGTTCCGTCCTGTGGCTGCTGTCGAGTCAAGACGCCGAGATCCACCAGTCGGGTGAGGATGCGGACAGTGTCGAAGATGCGGAATGGGCTCTCGTCGATGATGTCGGTCAGCGTACGCCGCCCGTCGCACAGACGCAGCACCGGCGCAACTTGGGAGGGCACCGTGGCGCTGGCCAGTTTTTCATCGTTCTTCTGGTACACCGACGAAGAGGGCGCGAGACCCTGGATGGCGTGAGTGTAGTCGCGCACGAAGCGTTCCGCTTCTTCCATGATCTGGTCGAATCGCCGGTTGAACTGTGCCCGTCGGACCACGGCGCGCAGGCGCAATTCGATCTTGGCGTCTTCCCACAGCAGGAGATGGTGAATGGCAGGCTGGCCTTGCAGCGAGCCCACCTGGGCTCCGGCAATCTCGCCCTCCGAAAACAGGATCTCGCCCCGGTGATTCGCGCGTTCGACTTGCAGCACACCTGAGCGCAGCAGTCCAGTCATCACGCGAATAAGCGAGAACAGACCCAAATCGGCTGTCGTGCCGTCGATGCGTGCTTCGCTGCCTGGTTCGCTCGCATCCCGTTTGCCCTGCGAAACCAGAATTCGGCTGGCCGTGATCACGTCACGCACGAAGACCGGCGTGGGCAGAAAGTCGATCGGTCCGCAGGCGAGCACGTCGGGGCGCAGGATGGCAGGGCCCATGACCAGCAAGGGCAGGGCGCGAGTTTCTTCGTTGGAGCGAAGCTGGCGAAGCAACGCCAGGGTCCTGTCGTGCGGCTCGCGTGCGGCAATGACCATGATGTCCGCCGCAGACGCCTTGACCAGGAAGGTCGCTGTTTCCGGGGCAGGGCAGGCCGTGCTGCGCCAGTCAATGCCCTGGAATCCGTAGACGAGCGATTCGAGTCCCTTCAGATCTGAGTCGACGAGTAGCGCTGCGGATGTGCGGACCATTTTCCTGCCAGAGAGAGAAGACCGAGAGAACCAAGAAAACAGACTAATCGAGTATAGCCACGGAGTCGCATCAGCACACTAATTAGGTCGTGACGAGCCACCACGGATGGGTGTGCGCGGGATGTGATCCCCATCACTCTTTCTTGAGGTGCCGCCCGGATTTGAACCGGGGAATGAGGGTTTTGCAGACCCTTGCCTTACCACTTGGCCACGGCACCGGGCTTCTTCGCCGGGTATCTAGCACAAACTCAGCAGAAAGCGGCAAGCCTATCGCCGGGCCGGTCGAGCACGCCGCACAGATCGCACGCCGTCTTCTGAGGGGAAACGGGTCTTGTTCCATACCTGAACATCCGGCCAGCCGTGGTTCGCAAGCCTCGTGACTTGTGATACGGGCCCCGATGGATGGGGAGCGCGGCTGGTGGATCATCGCGGCGAGGCCGGGAACACCAACTACTCGATGCGGCCCAGGAGACGGAGCAGGCCGTCGAGAATGCTGACGGGGTGAGGCGGACAGCCGGGAAGATAGAGATCCACGGGAATGTCGGCGGGGATGCCGCCTGCGCAGAGCGGGGAGCCGGCGAATGGCCCACCGCTGATGGCGCAGGCGCCGGAAGCAATCACCAGCTTGGGCTCAGCCACCGCCGCGTAGGTCTCGCGCAAAGCGAGCGCCATGTTGGTGGTGACCGGTCCCGTAGCCACGATGCCGTCGGCGTGGCGGGGCGAGGCCACGAACTGAATCCCGAAGCGGCCGATGTCGAACACCACGGTGCCGGTGACATTGAGGTCGGCCTCGCAGGCGTTGCAACCACCGGCCGAGACCTGGCGCAGCTTAAGCGAGCGCCCGAAGATCTTGAGTAGCTTCCGGTCGAGCGCAGAGGCCAGCCTCATCTCGCTGCCGGAAAGCACCAGATCGCGGCGTGTGCGCGCGGCAAGGCGAAAGTCGTTGGTAGATGTGATGGCGCCTTCGCCACAAGTCTCGGAGCAAGCGGGGCAGAAGAGGCACGCGCCCAGGTCAAGCCGTAGAGGCTCGGTCTTGATCGCTGCGGTTGGGCAGGCGTCTGCGCAAAGACGACAGCCAGCGTGACAGCGAGACGGATCCAGGACGGGCCGGCCGCGGAATCGCGGCGGCAGGTCGGTGTGGCCTTCGGGAAAATCGATCGTCCGGTAGCCTTGGCGAAGTCGTTCCCAAAGACGGCGCATTAGAGATCGTGCCCCGCATACGACAAATTGAAGCTCTTGTTGCAGAGCGGGAAATCGGAGATCTGGCCCCCGCGCATAGCCATGGCCAGGCCCAGCCAGTTGTGAAACGAAGGATCGACAACCTTGTAGGTGACGAGCCGGCCCATGTCGTCGGTGGCGGCGACATGCACGATCTCGCCTCGCCAACCCTCGACCAGGACAACAGCCAGCGCGTGCGGGCGGGCACCAGCGAGGGCGACACTGCGCGCCCCGTCGGGCAGCGCCGCGACCTGTTCACGGACAAAGGCAATCGAGAACTCGGCCTCGCGCCGGCGGATCTGGGCGCGCGCCATCACCCCGCCCGACGAAGCGGCAGCGGGCTCGATGCTCGTTTGACGAAAGATTCCCACCGGATGGTCACGCCGCACGTCGCGGTCGCAGCCGCTGGCGCGGGCAGCAACTCCAACCAGGCCAAGTGTCTCGGCCAGGGCGGCCGTCACCACGCCGGTCCCTTCAAAGCGTGAGACCACGGCGGGGGTCTGGAACACAACGTCTGCAATGTGGAGCAGATCGACGTCCGCTGCGTTCAGGCGGACCAGAAAGGAATCGCGGACCGCCGAGGGAAGATCGAAACGCACGCCCCCGGGGATGACCAGCCCGCGGCCAAAGCGGCTGCCGCAGATCTCCAGCGAGAGATTGAGAAACTCGCCGCGCAGCCGGCCAAACCAGGACGCCCCAGGCAGGTAGCCCACGTCATTGCACAGGGCACCGAGATCGCCGACGTGGTTGGCCAGTCGTTCCAGTTCCAGCGCGATGCCTCGCAGGACCTCGGCTTGCCGCGGCGGCGCGGCGCCTGCCAGGGCCTCCAACGCCATGCTGTAAGCCAAGGCATGCCCGACACTGGTATCACCCGCAATTGTCTCGGCGATGGCCAGGCGACGAGCAGGCTGCGAGCGGAGCAACAAGGCCTCGGCGCCACGGTGCTGGTAGCCGAGCTGGATCTCCAGATGGAGGACGGTTTCCCCGTGGCACTGGAAGCGAAAGTGACCCGGCTCGATGATTCCCGCGTGTACGGGGCCAACCGCCACTTCGTGGATTCCAGGGCCCTCAACCCGAAAGAAGGGATACGGGTCGGGACCTCGGGGTGCGTGCGAACCCCCCTCCAGATCGGAATGGCGGCGAAGAGGCTTGGGCCAGGGGTGGCCTTCGGGAAGGATGCCGTGTTCTTCCAGGATCTCGCGTTCGAAGCCTTGCGCCTGGACGAGATCGGGGGTCAGCGCCGGGTAGCGATTGTCCAGCGGAACGGCGGCGCAGAGCAAGCCCAGGAGCCGCCTCCTGTCGTCAGCCAGCACGGCGAGCAGAATCCGGCCGGCTTCCAGGCCGGGCAGGACCGTCAGCGCCGCCAGCCGCACCTCTGCCGAGCAAGCGTTCAGAACCGCCCGCCGAAAATTGTCCATCGTCATCAACGGGACATCGGCAAGCGACAGGGCTTCGCCGTTGCGGGCTGTGCGCAGCGGCGGCGTCATTGTGGAGGCCGTGCTTGCGTCGCTGTTCATCAGGGCACCGGCCTCACGACGCGGGCGGCCTG
This sequence comes from Myxococcales bacterium, assembly GCA_003170035.1. GTDB lineage: Bacteria > Myxococcota_A > Polyangia > Fen-1088 > Fen-1088 > Fen-1137. The sequence goes on from PMZX01000533.1 coordinate 26,133, forward strand.
CTCAAATACGTCGCGCAGGGGTTGCGGCATCCACAGGCCGAGCAGCAGCAGGAGGGCGAGCGGGAACACCACCAGCAGCGCGTCCACAGGTCCCGCCGGTTGCGGCCTGGCCTCTTCAGGTGGCGTGCCCCATGCGATCGAGGTGGCGTGTCCGAAGGCGCCGATGAACACGATGCCGGCGGCCGCCAGGAACGTGACCAGCAGGGCGATGGCATGGGCGTCCATGGCCGCCTTCACGATCTGCAACTCGCTCATGAACACAGCGAAGGGCACGACGCCAATCAACGCCAGCAGGCTAAGGAGAAGCCCGCTGCCCCACAGGGGCGACGCGCGCAGGGTGCCCGGCATGCGGCGCATGTCGTGGGTGTCGTAGATCTGACCCAGGCGGCCCGCGCAGAAGAATCCAAGCGACTTGCACACCGAGTGATTGAGGGTGTGGAACATGGCCGCGAAGGTGCCCAGGCCACCCAGCCCCAGCCCGACCGCGATGATGCCCAGATGCTCGACGCTGTGGTAGGCGAGCAGGCGTTTGACGTCGCGCTGGAAAAGGATGAAGGCCGCGGCGACCAGCATGGAAACGATGCCGAAGAGAGCCACCAGGCCGAGCGCCCAGCCCGTGCGTCCGGTTGCCGCCTCGACGACCGGGATGTAGCGCATGATGCAGTAGAGGGCGGTATTCAGCATCACGCCCGAGAAGATGGCGGACACCGGCGCGGGCGCCTGGCTGTGGGCGTCGGGGAGCCAGGTGTGCATGGGGGCCAGACCCACCTTGGTGCCATAGCCGACCAGGATGAACAGGAACCCGATCTTGAGCGGCGCGGGATCGAGTAGGGGCGCCACCTCGCGCAGCCGCGTCCACAGCATGGCGTCCGAGGGAACCGGCAGGGTGCGCGTGGCAGACGCACCCACCAGCAGGGTGCCCATGAAGGCGATGGCGATGCCCACCGAGCAGATCACCAGATACTTCCAGGTCGCCTCCAGCGACTCGCGTGAACGGTGAACTCCGATGAGGAACGTCGTCACAAGAGTGGTCGACTCGATACCAACCCACATCAGTCCGAGGTGGTTGGATACCAGCACCAGGGTCATGGCAGCCAGCGAGCCGAACCAGAGGGCGCCGAAACGGCGTGCGGAGCGACGGTCCAGGGCCTGCGGGCTGTGGCGAAAATATTGACCTGCAAAAACCGTACTCAGCACGAATACCAGAGCCAGGAGCACGAGGTGATAGGCGGAGAGAGCGTCGAGGAACAGCCAGCCTCCGAGCGCGTTCAGCGGTCCAGTACCAAACACGGCGGCAGCCAGGCAAGCTGAGACCAGCCCCGTGGCGAGTACGCCCGCCGTGAGCACCGCCAGTACGGCGCGCGCTGATCTCAAGAGCAGACACAGGCCCGCGCCAGCGGCCGGGAGCGCCAGCACAACGATCAGGAGGAGCGCCGGTTGGCCCATGGTCAGCCTTTGAGGAGATTGAGCTGATCCACGTCGATGTGATCGAACTCGCGGTTGATTTGATGGATCACAATGCCCATCACGAAGACGCCGACCAGCAGGTCGAGAAGCAAGCCCAGCTCGACTACGAAAGGCATCTGCGCGGCCAGGCTCTGGCCGAAGATATAGGCACCGTTTTCGATGAGCAGGTAGCCGATCACCTGCGTGATGGCCTTGCGCCGGCTGACCAGTACGAGAAAGCCGATGAGGAAGGTGGCGAAGGAGGTGGGAACGAATAGGTGCGTGGTTCCAGCGGCTGGCAGGGCCAGCACGGTGGCCAGCCAGAATGAGATCCCGACCAGGACGCCGGCCAGCAACACCGAAAGATGCAGACTGACGAAGGGCTCGACGTCGCGGCGAACGCCCGCATCGCGCAAGGCGCGCATGAGCAAACGGGGAATGAAGATCGCCTTGAACGCCAGCGCGCTCGCGGCCATGACCAGGACGTGGACTAGATTGGCCGAGGGCGTTTCCAGGTAGTGCACCACGGGCAGGAGCGCCAGCGCCGCCCCTTGCAACGCTGAGGCCCGCACGCACGCCGCCAGACGGCTGCTGTAGACGACGTAGAGATCGAGCGCGAGAACCGCGAGCAAGAGGAAATCGGCGTATCCGGTCATGGGGTGCCTCGATACAGGAGCACGGCCAACCCGAGTGCCGCGATCACCGAGGCCCCGACCAGAAACTGCGGCACCCTGAGCAGGCGGATGCGGACGGTCACCGATTCGACGATGCCCACCAGCACGGCCACGGCGGCGGCTCCGGCCACGAAGACCCCTGCGCCCAGCGCTCCCCCGGCCGGCGGAACCGGAAGCACCATGTGCACGAGCAAGCTGGCGAAGAGAAACAGCTTGACCGCGCTGCCGTAGAGCACGAAGGCCAGGTCGGGGCCGCCGTGATCCAAGACCATCACCTCGTGGATCATGGTCAACTCCAGGTGGGTGGTCGGATCGTCGACGGGGATGCGCGAGTTCTCGGCCAGCAGCACGCCGAACAGAGCCACCGCCGCTGCCGGCAGGGCAGGATGCGCGGGCCCCCAGGTTTGCCACGGCGACGCCCACGCCTCGGCGAACGAGGCGGTGCCCGCGGGCACGCAGACGATGGCGAGCACCAGGAAGAGCGCGGGTTCCGCCAGGGACGCGAAGGCGGCCTCGCGACTTGCCCCCATGCCCTCAAAGCTGGAACCGGTGTCGAGTGCGGCGGCCATGGTGAAGAAACGACCGAGCCCAAGCAGATAGGCGAAGAGAATGACGTCGCCCGAAAAGCCGAGAGGTGAGGACGCGGCCCCGAGTGGCGTCAGCAGCCCGGCCGCCAGCGCGGCGGCCAGGCTTACGATGGGACCGGCGCGGAAGAGCCAGGTCGTGGTGCGGCTGTAGACCGCGCCCTTGTGCAGGAGTTTCCACAGGTCGAGGTATGGCTGCCAGAGCGGCGCCCCTTTGCGGCCCGCGAACCAGGCCTTGGTGCGGGCGATGATGCCGACCAGCAGGGGTGGCAGCGCCAGCAGGAGCGAGAGGTGAAGGATAGTTACTCCCATGTCAGTGCCTCATGGCTCCGGGCAACTGCCACAGCAACAGCGCCACCAAGGTTGCGAGGACGTAGACGAGATAGAGCTGCATGCGGCCGTGCTGAATTACTCTCAGACCGTGGGCCGCATGCAGAAATCGGCGCCAGGCCGGCACCAGCACGCGCTCGCCGGCCATGTCGCCCACATGTTTTTCGAAATGGGCCTTGGTGGGAAAGATTCCATCGGGCAGTCCGCCGTGGGTTCGGATTTGCAGAACGCTGGCAAAGGGCGCGAGCACGGGATCGGCGAACGACGTGGCCGTGTACTGCATGCGCGGTGTCGGGTGGGGGTACCCGCAGCCCCAAGTTGCGGCCAGGGCAACCGGGCGNNTTGAAGAGCGGGCCCAGGTCGGCTGGCATGGACGTCCCGCTCAGGCTGACGGCTGCTGGCGCCACCAGGGCGAGCGCGCCAGCGGGCCACAAGCCGATGGCCAGGCAGGCTACGGCCGCGGCAAGCATGGGCGCGCGCATGGTCAGTCCCACTTCGTGGGCGTGCCGGGCGTGGTCGCTGCGTGGCTCGCCCAGAAACACCACGCCAAACACCTTGACGAAGCAGGCCGCNNGGGGGCAGTCCACAGATGGCGACAGAACCCACGAGAAATGCCGTCCCAGTCGCCGGCATCCGTCGGTAGAGGCCGCCCAGCGATTCGAGGTGCCGCGTACCCGAGCCGTGCAGCACGCTGCCCGCCCCCTGAAAGAGCAGCCCTTTGAACAGGCCGTGATTGAGCGTGTGCAAGAGCGCACCTGCATAGCCGAGCGTGGCCAAGGCGGGGTTGCCATGGTGCTGGCCGAGAAGGCCGATGCCAATGCCGAGTGCGATGATGCCGATGTTCTCCACACTGTGATAGGCGAGCAGGCGCTTGAGGTCGTGCTGAGCCAGCGCATGCAGCACTCCCGCCACGCCCGAGACCGCGCCGACCAGGATCAGGACCGCGCCCCACCACGCGGGCGGCGGCCCTAGAAAAGGCAACACCCGCAAGAGGCCGTAGATGCCCATCTTGATCATCACGCCCGACATGACTGCCGAGACGTGACTGGGCGCCGCCGGATGGGCATCGGGCAGCCAGATATGGACGGGCCAGAAACCCGCCTTGGTGCCGAAGCCGCCCAAGGCGAGCAGGAACGCAACGCTGCCCAACCCCGCCGCTGCAGGCCCGATCCTTCCCATGGCGGCGAAGTCGAAACTGCCTGCCGTGCGGGCCAGCAGGGCGAACAGGACCAAGAGGAGAATCACGCCGACGTGGGACGCGATGAGATAGGTCGTGCCGGCACGCCGGACCTCCTCGCGATCATTGTCGAAGGTCACCAGGAAGAATGAGGAAAGGGACATGGCTTCCCACGCGAGAAGGAACGACACCCCATCGCGCGCGAGCACCACGCCCAGCATGGCCGCCAGCAGCAGATTGAAGAAGACAATGGCCGGCGCGACCCGTCGCTTTCCGAAGTAGGCGCGCAGATACCCCGCGCCGTACACCGCGGCCAGGCCCGACACAATGCAGATGCACAGGGCAAAGAAGGCTGAGAGCGGATCGATCCCCGCGCGCAACTCGCCGATGGGCAGCGAAAGCCGTGCGCGCCAGACGAACGTGGCGCCGTTGCGCAGGGCCAGCAGTGAAGCTGCTGCACCCACAACCGAGGCCACGATGGCACCCGTGGTCCCGACCGCCAGGGCGGCCCGGTCCCTGCGTCCGAACATTGCGGCCAGCAAAGCGCTTCCGGCCAGAAGCGCGATCGAGATGAGTATGAGTTGCAGAGAAATCGACGGTGCTTCCTTGAAAACGAAGGTACTTGTACGCCAAGTTGCGAGCCTGTCAAGCGATGAATATGGCTGCGCTGTGAAACGCGCGTCCGTGGGCTATGATGGAAAGCCGTGTCTTCCTTGCTTCGCCCTGGGAAGGACCAATCAGGCCGGACGGCTGCGGCCGATGCCAAGCTGCAGGTCGCCGCGAAAGATCCTGAGCGGAATGGCGCGGGGAACGAAGCCGCGGTTTCCACGTCCGCGCGTGGCGCTCCCGTGGCGTCGCCGTCCAGGTCAGGGGGTGTTGCCTCCCGTGGCGCAATGGCTGGGCCGGGGGGCGGCCGATCCGGACGCCCCGGCTGGCTGGTCACGCTGGTGGCACTGGTCGGCCTTCTTCTTGTGGCGGTGCTGAGCCTGCTTGCCTTCCGGCTGGCGCGAATCTTCGCTGCGAAGCGCGCCGCCCAGGGCGTGGCCATCGCGCATCGCCGATCCGGCGAGACTCCAGCGGTCGAGCCCCCACTCAAGCTGACTTCGCGTCGGCGCTCGGCGGAGTCGTATTTGCCCGCCGCGCCGACCCCGTTGCCCGACGCGGGCACGGCAAAAGCTGCGGACGCCGCCTCACTGCAGGCACCCGAGGGCGATCCCATACCGGTATTCCCCGCCGCGCGCTTTGTTCTCGATGAGTCGAACGCGGCCCCGGCCAGGCGCGTGCCGAATCACCTGTTCGTCGACACCCAGCCTCACGGGGCGAGTGTCTGGGTTGACGGCGTTTGGAGGGGCAAGACGCCGCTTGACGTGCTGGTCGGTTCGGGTGGCAAGGGGCTGGCGTTGGTGGCTGCCGGATACCACATCTTTCGCGACACCTTCGATGCGCGCGAGGGCGCCATCCTCCGCCACGCGCTGGTGCCGGCGGTGGGTCCGGTGCGGGGCGATGCTTTCCTCAACGTCTCTTGTCGCACCCAGGGGAAGTACCCGGTGTTCATCGACGGGGTCGAGACCGGTCTGCTCTGCCCCGCCAGCCGGGTGCCGGTGTCGGCCGGCACACACCGCGTGGGCGTGCTGGTGCCCGCCGAGCGCGGGTTGGTTGCGACGGAAATCGCAGCTCCCACTGGCCCCAAGCCGGTCGAGGTCATCCTCGCGCGGTGACGAATCGAGGATCGTGGTCGACTGGGAACGCGGCAAGGAGAAGGATCAAGGCGTTCCCTTCACGCCCTGGCCTGGCCCGAGCGAGTCGGGGAAGAACGGTGTGACGTCCTCGAAAGTCGTGGCGCCGCCGAACACGTAGACATGGCCGCCGATGATCACGGGTGAGGGGGCCGGGTTCGTGCTCTTGACCAGGGTGCCCAGCCGCTGAGTGACGGTGTTGGACGCGACTCGGTGAACGGTGAGATAGGTCCGGCCTTGGTCGCAGACGCCAGATGCAGGCGCGTTCCACATGGTCAAAACATGAAAGCCGTTGCCGTCCGACTTGAGCACACCGAGCGGTGTCGAGGTGGGGCGCGCGTTTGTGGGCAGCGGTGTGTCGCAGATCACGGTGCCGTCGTCAGCCATGTGGGTCTTGCCGCAGAGTTTGTCGGTGCCCGTGCTGAGCGCGATCTGGCCACCCACGCCCCAGCCGATGTCTTTGACGACGCGGCTGAAATTCCCATTGCTATCGGCGTGCGCGATCTCCCTGGTGAAGATCATCTGCGAAGCGGGCAAGCGGGCCGTGCCCGGGTCGAGGTTCGAGTTGGTCACCTGGACCAGGTAGATCTCGTGCGTGCGGCTGGAGGCCACCCTGCCGCGGTCGAGTTGCACCACCGTGGGTGCGAAGTGCAGTGGCTGGTTGCAGGTGAAGCTGTAGGCCAAGCTGAGGCCACCGGCCAGGGTGTAGCGCCAGAGCTGTCCCGCGGTATCGCCGAAATAGGCGGCAATGAGCTTTTCGTTCTGGTCCCTGGCAAAGCCGCGTGCGGTCGCCACGTCAGTGAGTGCTGCGTATTCCTGCGCGCAGGGGGCGCCCGGCGATACGCTGCTGGTAGCGATCGCGGCTCCGTTGCCTGCCGAGGCTGTGACCAGGGTGCGCCCCTGCGTGGTGCTGCCGTCGGTGACGGGGTGGCCAGAACTGAAGATGAGACGATAATCGTTGAGACTGGTGGTCGTGTTGAACAGGAATGCAGGCAAGGACACCGTCTCACCCAACACGCTGGCGTAGGTGTTGGCACTGGTGCCGTACCCGGTGTGCCATTGCACGGTGAAGGGAGGGTCGCGGAGCGCGTCGGTTCCGAACGGATTGGTGATGTCGAGCGCGAAGATGTGATTCCCGCCATAACCCTCGGGCACAATGAGGAGCGTCTTCCACACGGCGGTGCCGTCGTCAGCGCAGCCGGAGACGCATAGGCTCTTGACCCCGGGCGAGCCCGCCAATCCGAAGACATGCTTGGAGGGGTTGAGTTCCTGACCACCCCGCGAATACAGCTTGCGCAGACCGGGCAGAAGGTCGGGTGGTATGAAGGCAAAGGCCTCGCTGCCAGCGGCGAAGGCGGTCGTGCCCACCTTCGTGTCCTCCAGGAAGAAAGCGTGCAACATCATGTCCGACGAGCCGACATAGATGAGATGGGGCCGGCTCATGTGCTTGAGGAAGAAGCCGTGCCCACCCGGCAGCGGCACATCGTCCGGGCTGGCCACGTCGATCGGCGTCGAATTCACGATGGCGCCCAGCACGGCAGGGTTGCCGGCGGCAGGATCTCCCAGTGCCCAGCGCGCCACGGCCTCGGCTTCTTCGGGAGTGGCGCCCATGCCCAGCGCGGCCAACGCCGCTCTGTTGGTGATGGCGCCGGTGGAGCTGTTGACCTGGACCCTGACCATGCTGGTGCCGTCCCAGGTGTAGACCCTGCGATTCATCCAGTTGCTTGGGTTCGTCGGGCCGGCGGAAAGTCGGGATGCAGCGTCCCAGGCCAGCACGGGTTTCCCGCCAGCCACGTTGTAGGCATAGAGGTGGCCCTTCCAGGAAGGGAATTCCATGCGCGAGTCGAGCGCATACTTACCTGCGACGACCGCGATGGCCTGCGGGGTACCCGCCGAGGTGCTGGCGGCCGACGAGGAGTAGTCGCCCTTCATGGCGGCATAGACGGCCATTTGCAGGGCGTCCTGCAACTGGTCTTCACGGATCGCCAAGAAGGCGGAGCCGGAGCCTCCGGCCTTGGCCACGTTGTGGTTGGCTGTCGCCGGCGGGCCGGTGCTCACGTCGCCCGAGAACGCCACCACAAAAACCGTCACGTCCAGGTCGTGCTTGAGGTGGTAGGCGGCCAGGACTGACTTGCACGTGCAGCCGGCGGTCACCGGGTTGGCGGCAGCGCAGGGCGCATCGTCGCAGATGTTGTTGCCTTGGCTATCCACGTCGCCTGGTCCGTTGCCTGCACCGTCGGTGATGAGCAGCACGAAGTTGCTGCGGCAGGGAACGCGATCGGCTGGAACGGTCAGCGGCGGGTTGGAGCTCGCGTAGCCATGCTTGACCGCCTTCATGTAGTGGTAGGCGCTGGTCTGCGGGGTCTGGGCACCGTTGTTCTCCAGGGTGCAGCCCGTGGGCGTGCCCCAGTAGCTCAAAAGCCCGCCGTCCGCCGCGCGGTCCATCCGGGCGGTGATGGCATGGGCTGCGGCCAGCGCACGGCTGGCGTCGTCGGAGGTATCGAGGAACGGCGCCAACTCCTCATCCCAGCGCCCGCCACAGGTGGCGCTGCAGGTAGAGCCACAATGGGCCACGTCGATGGGTGGCGCGCGGCCGGCGTTGTAATAGTCGGAGAGCGGCTTGTAGTAGGTGTAGGGGCTGCCGTTGACGGTGATGTCGCGTCCGTCATAGCTGCTGCGGTTGAGCAGGGTTGACGTCGGGACCTGGGCGATGCGCTGGGTCTGGTAGTAGCTTCCCTGGTAGTTGCCCCAGCCCAGGCTATTGGGCATGTCGCAAGAGTCGCCGCAGAAGTCGACGTCGTATTGGCTCCACGAATGCCAGCCAGTGCGCACGCGGTAGCGACTGTCAGCGGTGGCTCGCAAGGTCATCGGGCGGCCGGAGACCACGCAGGCCGCCGACGGCCCGCCTGTGTTCGTCTGGCGGTCCCANNGTGTAGCAGCCCGCCCTGCGCAGTTGCTGCTCGTCCTGGAACACGGTGACGGTCTCGATCGAGCCACCGCTGGGAACCTGGTAGTAGGGGTAGTAGCCGTCCTGCCAGAAGGTCATGAGGCCGAAGTTGACCAGCTGGTAGTTGTTCATCACCAGCTTGCTGATGGCGCGCTTGGCGATCACTGCGCGCGAGGTGGCGGGCCCACACGAGTCGCCGTCGCCGCAGTCCGAGTCCCTGGCGCACACGAGTTGCGACGCCGCACACATGCGGATCGGCCCGAGGGTTCCCTGCGGGCTGGGCACACAGGTGTCAGTCGCACTGGGCGGCAACTGGCAGGTGTTGGCCGGTGGCATGATGCAGGTGTTGGCCGGCTCGGAGCAGGTGTTCATGGTCTCCGCGCATCGATTGTCGGTGTGTATGTGGCAGGTGCCAGTGGGCAAGTTGCACAGGTTGGGTGTGCCGGTGCACGGGTTGCCCGGCGGGGGTAAGCAGTGGCCGCCGCCCGAACAGTCACCGTCGTAGTGACAGAACTGTCCGGCGCGCGTCCCCCCGTCGCAGATGGTGCTGGCGTACACCGGGCAATCGGAGTCCGATCGGCAGTCGTCGCCGCTCTGCCGGCAACGCATGGTGGTCGGGCAATCGCTGTTCGCGCTGCAGCCCTCCCTCAGCGTGCCACCGCGCGAGCACGTTCCGCCACTTCCGGCGCGGGGGCAATCGGTGTCACGTTGGCAGGCCACACGGCTCTGGGTGGAGCAGGTGCCGATGTCGGGACAGGGGCCGCCCGGATTGGTGCAGGGGATATTGCCGTACTTGCAGGCGCCCACGGACGCGCACGGGTGCTGATCATCGCACGATACGTTCGTGGCTGAGCAGACACCGGTCTGAGGCGGGCAGGGGGAGCTGGCCGAGCAGGACCCGCCGGTATAGGAGCAGATCCCCGGGTGTTGGGTGCAGTCACGGTCGCTGGAGCAGATGGTGAGGTTGTCCCTCGAGCAGGTGCCATGCCGGCAGTCGTGGTCCGACACGCAGATGCGTCCCGCGGTGCCGCAGATCCCTTGCACGCCGGCCTGGCGGCAGTTCACGCCGTTGTCGCAGTCGACGCCGCATTCACTGCTGCTCTGGAACAGGCCACCGGGCACGCCGCTCATAGAGCCCGAGGTGTCGAGCACGATGAGCATGTTGGCTTTGCGGATCTGGCTCTCGACGACCGCGAGCGGGTTCACGCGTGCATCGGCCCGGTCAGGCGCCATAGATCCGGTCAGCGCGGCGGCCAGGGCTGCCAGGAAAATCGGCCTGGACCCTCTGGCGATCCGGCGTGCGAAGCATCTCACCCTGCGGATTATCGACAGAAAGGCGAGCTTCATGGAGAAGAACCGCGTTTACATCTATGAGCGCGTGGGAGCCAGGCCCCGCGCCGGTGGAGAGTGCTATCGGGCTCGGCCTTTGGCCTCGAGAGCTGTCTCCACCAGCCTGATTTCGACCATCAGGTCGCTGGCCATGCGTTCCAGGCCGGCGCGCAGGCGGGCCACGTCGGCGTGGGGGGCCAGGCGGACGCGCGTTTTCGCCGAGAAGAGCATCTCGCCCGACATGGGCGCGCTCGAACGGTTGGTTGATAGCTCCTCCACGTTGGCACCGCTGCGGGCCAGGATCTGCGAGATCTCGCGCACGATACCGGGCCGGTCGAGCCCCACCAGCTCCAGATCCATAGTGCGAGCCTCATCCGGCGCGGGTTGCGCGCTGTCCCCGCTGGGCTCGGCGATTATGCGCAGACCGCGCTCCTGCAACGCGGTCAGCGCCGCGGACAGGGGCGCGACTTGGGCCGCCGGGACTTCGACGCGCAGGATGCCGGCGAACTTGCCAGCCAGATGGGCCATGCGGCTTTCCAGCCAGTTGCCGCCATGGCCAGCGATCACCTCGGCCATCGCTTCGACCAAGCCGGGTCGATCAGACCCGATGAGTGTGAGAACCAGATCGGTCATGACTGTATCCCTCACGAAAGAATGAACAGGGCGTAGCAGCCCAGGCCCACCTCGATGGCGAGAAGAAGCAAAGACGTTCCGTGCAGACGCTCGAAGGCGCGGCGCTCCTCGTTGCTGGCCGGCGCATTTGCGTCGTGCATGCGACCGCGCATGGCGCGCGCAGCGGGCCCCACGGCAAACGAGGCGATGAGGCGCAGCCCGGTCATGGCCGCGAGCGCGGCCAGCAAGTGGCCCGAGGGCCAGGCCTGGCCGGCGGCCGAGAGAACGCCCAGCGCCACGATCAGCAAGGCCAGCGCGCCCAGAAGGACGCGGTCGGCCCGTGCCAGCATGGGCGCCGCCATCTCGTGCGCCTGGGGTCGCTCCAGCGAGCGGTAGAGCGCCGGGACCATGACCAGCGCACCCAGGGCCAAGCCTACCCACACCGTCAGCCCCAGCAACGCGCCATAGCGGCCGCCGACTATCAGGGCGTGGGTCAGCGAGGAAGGCAGGTCAGACCTTCAGGTGAAGGGCCATGTTCTTTTCCAGCGACTCGCTACAGGCGTCAACCACGAGTTGCCAGATGTTGCGGAGCTGGGCTTCGATGACCGTGCCCTCGGCCTCTTCCGCCTCCTCGTCATCCTCGTCGTCGTCCTCCTCCTCGTACTCGTCATCCTCGATGGCCAGCTCTTCCTTCATCTCCTCCAGCGTGTCGGACAGCAGAACCGCCGAGGCCACGCGCAGGTCGCCCACATGCAGGCGCCCGTCGAATTCCACCGGCAGATAGATGTCCGCCGCCATGTCGTGGGCTTCCAGGCGGTCGAGGAACTCGGTCATCGCGTCCTCGGACAGGCGCTTGGCGATGGTGTGGGTGGTGTGGTCGTCACCCGCTGGCAAGCGAGCACCGGCCTGTTCCACCAATTTGTGAAGCATTTTCATCTCGTCATCGTCAAGGCGATCGGAGAGGGGACCGAGCTCGATTTCAGCCATGGGACATACGGTGCCGCAGCCAAAGCCATCCGTCAACGTCCCGTGATCCATCTGGTCGACATTCGGGCGGCGGGCGAGTATGGATTCGTTACTCACCATGACGGAGCCGCTCGAACCCACGGCCAAGTGGATTTCTTCACGCATGAACGCCGCCCGCGACCAGGCCGCTGCAGGCCTGCGCGCCGGCCTGCCGGGCGTGGCCCTGGCCGAGCAACTATCTCACGAGGTGGAGGCGATCGTCGATCGGCTGCTTGCCTTTCATCTGGCCCGCGCGCGCAAGGGAACCTCGTCCGGGATTGCTGTTCTGGCCACAGGCGGGTTCGGCCGGCGCGAGATGGCGCCCTATTCGGACTTGGACTTGCTTTTTCTGTGCGCAAAGTCGCCTGATGGCGCGATGGAGGACCTGGCTCGGGCGATCCTGGTTCCTCTCTGGGACGCCAAGGTGGACGCAGGGCACGCGGTGCGTTCGGTTTCCGATGCCTTGGCCTTGCCGGCCACCGACCTGGCTGCGGCCACCGCCTTGCTCGATGCGCGGTTTCTCACCGGTGACCGTAGCCTGGCCGATCGTTTCCTGGCCAGCTACCAGACACGGGTGGCCAAGGTCTCGCCGGATGGCTTCGTGGCGCGCCTGCGCTCGGAGCAATACGGCCGCCATTCGCGTTTCGGTGACACCATCTTCATGCTCGAGCCGGATCTAAAAAGCGGCCCAGGCGGGATTCGCGATCTATGCGTGGGGCGCTGGGCAGCCCAGGTCCGCTTTGGGACCGCGGATCCGCAGAAACTCCACGAGATGGGCGAGATGTCGGCCCGTCAGGCTGCGGCCATGGAAGCCGCCCGCGAATGGCTCTTGCGGGTGCGCGCAGCCGTGCACCTGACCGCGGGCCGGCGCCAGGAGCAGCTTCGCTTCGATCTCCAGGAGCGCATCGCGCCGCTCTTCCACCCCGACGCCAGATCGGCTCCCGGCGAAGTCCGCCCGGCCGCGGCGCCTGCGGTCGAGGCGCTCATGCACGATTTTCAGAGGCACGCGCGTGCGGTCAGCCGAGAAACTGAGCGCCTGCTGCTGCGGGTATGCGGCGACCGCAGCCACCAGCCGAGCGTGCGGACCATGCGTATCCCCAAGCAGGGCAGAGGGGACCCGAGCTTCGAGATCTCTGACGGCGCGCTTGAGGTAAAGAAGAACATCATCTTCGAGAACAAACCATCCGAGATGATTAGGCTTTTTTCGCTTTCGATTGAATCGAACCTGGCTGTGGGCCGACGCACGGCCGACCTGGTGGCCGAGAACGCCGTCACCCGAGCCGCAGCCTTGCGCGACGATCCGGAAGCTGCCGCGCACTTCTTGCAGGTCTTGGTCGATATCCGGGACGCCGGCACACCCTCGCGCTTGGAACAGATGCACGACCTGGGACTCATCAGTGCNNGTGCAGCACGACCTGTATCACGTGTACACGGTGGACCAGCACTCTCTCTACGCGGTGGCTACCTTGAAAGCCATCGCCCGGGGCGAGATGGCGGCGGACTACCCGCAGGTGTCGGCCGAGGTCCCTGCGGTCACGCGGCGGGTGGCCCTGTTCGTAGGTCTGCTCTTGCATGACGTGGGCAAGCCACTCGGCTCGCCCCACGACGAGAAGGGCGCCGTGCTGTCCGAACGCATTGCCGCGCGCCTGGGTCTCATCCCGGCCGACGTTCGGCTGGTGGAGTTCCTGGTGCGCGAGCACCTCTTCATGAGCCACACCTCGCAACGCCGCGACCTTGAGGACGTCAGCCTGATCGCGCATTTTGCCAAGGGCTGCGAGAACGAAGAGAAACTGCGCCAACTCTTTCTGCTCACCTTCTGTGACCTGGCTTCCACGGGCCCCAAGACCATGACCCACTGGAAGAGCGAGCTGATGGCCGANNTGGTGCAGGAGAGGCAGAGGCAGGCGGCGGCGCTGCTCGCAGGGGAGGTGAAGGGGCCTGTGCTGGCCGACCTGTTTGCCGGTCTGCCTGACCGCTACTTCACCGAAAACGAAGCGGATCAGATCGCCGCGCACATGCGCCTGGCGCTAGGCCGCAAAGAGCCGTGCGCCATCGAGGTGAACCACTCCCCGCGGGGAACCTCGTCGGAGCTGGTGTTGGTAGCCCAGGACGTGCCTGGCCTGCTGGCCCGGGTCGCAGGTGTGCTTTTCGCCAACCGCATCGACATCCTGGACGCGGCCATCTATTCGCGTGAGGCGGTGTCCGGCCAAAGCCAGGGCGAGGCGCTTGACATCTTCCGTATCCGCAAGGAGCCCGACGGCGCAGTGACCGACAAACACCGTATCGCCAGCATCCAGGCCGACCTGGAAGCCGTGCTGGGAGGCCACGCGACCGTCGAGGCGTTGCTGGCGCGGCGTCCGCGCGCGCCGTCCATCGTCGACCGGGCCAAGCCCGAGGTGCCACCCACCGAGGTGCGGGTGGATAACGAGATCAGTCCAGCCTTCACCGTGCTCGACGTATTCACCGAGGACAAGCCGGGCGTGCTCTACACCATCACGCGAACCCTGGCGGAGCACGGCCTGGACATCCACCGCTCACGGGTGGGCGTGGCCGGCGACCGGGTGGCTGACATCTTCTACGTGCGGGACATTGTGACGGGCGGGAAATTGATTGAGCCGGCACGACTGAACGCACTGGCTGATGCCCTCAAGAAGGCGTTGCCAGCGTCGGCGGTTCGGAAGGGGTAGAGGGCAGGAGCAGCAAACCGGTTGACACGCTCCCTGCGTCGGCGTTGAAGTGGCGCCCATGCTCAATCTTGCTGCGGTTGCTGCAGTCATCATGCTTGCACAGGGCGGGGGCCCGCCGGGTCCGCCAAAGGCGAATCCCGCGGCGGCCCACCTGGAACGAGGACAGAAGCTGATCCAGTCGGGCGACCTGACCGGGGCGTTGGAGGCCTTCGATGCGGCGGCCAAGGCCGACCCCAAGGACCCGCGCGCCTACTACTTGCGGGGCGTGGTGCTGGAAAAGAGGCACGATCTGGTGGGGGCGGAGAGGGCGTACCGTGAGGCGGTCGGCCGCAACGGCCGGTTTGCGCCCGCGCGCAACAACCTGGGTGCCATGCTGCTGGGCAAGGGCGAGACCGTCGCTGCCGAGAAGGAGCTCCAGGCCGCGATCAATGGCGACCCCAAGTACGCCGACGCTCATTTCAACCTGGGCCTGGTGCGCGATGCACAGGGCAAGCCGGCTGAGGCCGTCAAGTCGTACCGCGAGGCCGCGCGCCTGCGGCCCGCCGACGCCAGCGTTCACGTCAACCTGGGCGCGGCGCTGCACAAGATCGGCGACCTCGACGGCGCGGTGACAGAGTTGCGTCAGGCAGCGCGCTTGGCGCCGCAGGACGCGACCGTGCTGACCAACCTGGGTCTCGTGCTCTCCGACAAGAAGGCGTACGACGAAGCACGCGATGTGCTGGACAAAGCCACCAAAGCAGACCCAAAGCTGGCTGCGGCGTGGACCGGATTGGGACGGGTGGAGATGCGGCGCAAGCAGCCGGCTGCGGCGGCCGACGCGCTGGCGCGGGCGCGCAAGCTGGAACCGAAGAACGCCACCATCGCCGCTGACTACTGCCGCGCACTGACCGACAAGGACATCAAGGCCAAGAGCACCCAGGAAGAATGCCGGGCCGCGGTTTCCCTCGACGGCAGCAACGCCCTGGCCCGCTACGAGCTGGGCAAGGTCCTGGTGGCTCATGGCGACTGCGCCGCGGCCAACAGCGAGCTCGACAAGTTCACCGCCCTCGCCGGGGTGAAGCCCGACGCCAAAGCCAAGGCGCAGGAGATCCTGAAAACCTGCACGCCTAGCAAGCCGGGGAAGAAGTAGCGCTCTCCCCTGAGCTTCGTGCTCTCTCCGCTCGCCATTGTGTTCTCAGCCGCCGGTGCCGTGCTCTCGTCCGCGGTCCCCTCCACCTGGTCGCCACAACATCGCTGCAAACCGCACTTGAATGAACGCCCTGCGCTCGGCTAATCTCCCGAGATGCTGCCCGACGGTCCCCTGCGTGAAACGCTCACCTTCGATGACGTGCTGCTGGTTCCCGCGGAGAGCGATGTCCTGCCCAAGGACGTCGACGTTCGGACCGAGCTGACCCCCACCATTCCCCTGGCCAACCCGATCATCTCGGCGGCCATGGACACCGTGACCGAGGCGCGCACGGCCATCAGCATGGCGCGCGACGGGGGCCTTGGCATCATTCACAAGAACCTGGGCATCGACGAGCAGGCGCTGGAAGTCAGCAAGGTGAAGAAGGCGGAAACCGGGGTGGTGCTGGATCCCGTCACCATCGGCCCTGATCAGAAGCTGTTTGCGGCGCTCGAACTGATGAAGCGCTACGAGATCTCGGGTCTACCGGTGGTGGCCGAAGACGGTCGTCTGGTCGGCATCCTGACCAATCGTGACGTGCGCTTCGAACGGCACTTGGACCAGCCGGTGCGAAATCTCATGACCACCAACCTCATCACCACACGTGAGGGGCTCAGCCTGGACCATTCCAAGGAGCTGTTGCACAAGAATCGCATCGAGAAGCTCCTGGTGGTGGACGAGGCGGGCCGGCTGCGCGGGCTCATCACCATCAAGGACATCGAGAAGGCGCAGCAACACCCGTATGCAGTCAAGGATGACCTGGGCCGTCTGCGCGTGGGAGCTGCCGTGGGCACCGGGGCCGACCGGGCGGCGCGCGCCGCGGCCCTGCTACAGGCAGGTGCCGACCTGATCTGCATCGACACCGCCCATGGCCACTCCCGCTCCGTGCTGGAAGCGGTGGCTGACATTCACAAGACCTTTCCCAAGGCGCAGATACTCGCAGGAAACGTGGCGACCGCCGAGGGCGCGCTGGCCCTGGCCAAGGTGGGTGCCAATGCAGTCAAGGTGGGCATCGGCGCTGGGTCTATCTGCACGACACGCGTGATCGCCGGCATCGGTGTTCCCCAGATAACGGCGGTGACCGACGCCGCGCATGCCCTGGCCAAGCTCGACGTGCGCATCGTTTCCGACGGCGGCGTGAAGTACTCGGGCGACATCACCAAGGCCATCGCGGCGGGCGCCCACACAGTGATGATCGGCAGCCTGTTCGCCGGCACCGACGAGGCGCCGGGCGAGATCATCCTGTACCAAGGGCGCAGCTACAAAGTGTATCGGGGCATGGGCTCGGTGGGCGCCATGCGCGTGGGCAGCAAGGACCGCTATTTCCAGTCCGACGTCACCGCCGACGCCAAGTTGGTTCCAGAAGGCATCGAGGGACGCGTGCCCTACCGAGGAAGTCTCTCGCAATCGATGTACCAGCTCATCGGTGGCCTGCGTTCGGGCATGGGCTACTGCGGCTGCCGCAACATTGCCGATCTGCACAGCAAGGCGCGCTTCATCAAGATTACGCAGATGGGTCTGCGCGAATCGCATGTCCACGATGTGATCATTACAAAAGAAGCTCCAAACTACAGAGTGGAACAGTAGCCTGGCGACGCCGATGTCTCACAAACAGCTTGTTCTGATCCTCGACTTNNACTCGGAGATCCATCCCTTCAACCTGTCGCTCGACAAGATTCGCGCCATGCATCCGTCGGGCATCATACTTTCGGGTGGGCCATCGTCGGTGTACGACCAGGGTGCCCCGCGGGTGAACGTCGAGTTGTTCGCCCTGGGCGTGCCCATCCTCGGCATCTGCTACGGCGTGCAGCTCTCCAGCCTGCTCCTCGGCGGCAAGGTCGAATCGGCGCAGAATCGCGAGTACGGTCGCGCCTCGGTCAAGTTGGAGAGCGCGTCCGATCTGTTCGTTGGCTTCGAGGTGGGTGAAGAGATCGCGGTGTGGATGAGCCACGGCGACCGGGTCGAGTCGCTGCCTGCAGGCTTCCGCTCCCTCGCCGTGAGCGAGAACTGCCCCTTCGCAGCCGTGGAGTCCGTCAAGTACAAGTTCTGGGGCGTGCAGTTCCATCCTGAGGTCGCCCATACCCCGCGCGGCAACGAGATTCTGGGCAACTTCCTTTTCCGTGTGTGCCGTTGCGAGCCCAGCTGGACCATGGCCAATTTCGTCGACGAGGCCATCCTGCAGGTCAAGCAGCAGATCGGATTGAGCCGTGTGATCTGCGGCCTGTCGGGTGGAGTGGATTCGTCGGTGGCAGCCTCGCTGGTGCACCGGGCGGTGGGCGACCGGCTGACCTGCATCTTCGTGGACAACGGCCTTCTGCGGGCGCGCGAGTCGGTCCAGGTCGAGAGCGTATTCCGTGGCGCCTTTAGGATGAATCTTGTGGTGGTCGACGCGGCCGATCGCTTTCTCGCAAAGTTGGCCGGTGTGGAAGACCCCGAGCAGAAACGCAAGATCATCGGTCGCGAGTTCATCGCGGTCTTCGAGGAAGAGGCGCGCAAGGCCGGCAAGGCCGATTTCTTGGTGCAGGGAACACTGTATCCCGACGTCATCGAATCCGTGTCGCACAAGGGACCCTCGGCCACCATCAAGTCCCATCACAACGTGGGCGGCCTGCCCGACAAGATGAACCTGAAG
>PMZX01000071.1:0-1672 GCA_003170035.1 Myxococcales bacterium
GGGCCGGACGGGATCGACCCGCCTGCACCGGATTGGCCGGCGCTGCCCCCGGATCCCGTGGACCCGCCCCGTGTGGTGATCCCTCCCGAACTCGTGATGCCCCCTGAGCCGATGGTTCCGCCCTTGCCCCCTGTCGCACCGCCTGCGCTGGTCGTGCCTCCGGTCGCGCCGCCCTTCCCGCCAGCCGCGCCACCTGCAGCGGTGATGCCGCCGGCCGCTCCACCCATGCTGGTCGTGCCGCCCGTCGTTCCGCCAGCACTCGCGGTGCCGCCGGCCGCTCCCCCCATGCTGGTCGTGCCGCCCGTCGTTCCGCCAGCACTCGCGGTGCCGCCGGCCGCTCCACCCGTGCGGGCCGTGCCGCCCGTCGTTCCGCCAGCACTCGCGGTGCCGCCGGCCGCTCCACCCGTGCGGGCCGTGCCGCCGGTCGCACCACCTGTACCCATTCCTCCGCCGGTGCTGATCGAGCCGCCAGTAGCCATGCTGCCGCCGGACCCGACCGGGCTGCCGCCCATCGTCCCGCCAGCGCTGGTCGCACCTCCCGTGGCTGTCGCACCGCCGCTGGTCGCAGCACCACCGTTGCCCGAGCGCCCGCCAGTTGCGCCACCCGAATTGGAAATGCCGCCAGTGCCGTTGTCGCCTCCAGTGCCTGACGGCGTGGAACTGCTGCCTCCCGCGCCTCCGCTGGCTTGAGTTCCGGCGCCGCCATTCGAGCACGCGCCAACAAGGGCAGTGCCCAGGATCGTGATGCCCAGCAAGACTTGGCAGTTCCTCATGGTGTGGCCTTTCTTAATGTCCTCATATAGCAGCAAATCAGAATTTCCGGATTTTGGCGTGCTTAGCCGCAGTGCGACTGGCTTGCGGGAGGGGGCCAACGGCGCCGCAACTCGCAGTGTCCAGGCGGGACTCGTTGGGGACGGTGAGAAGGGCGCCCTCTTTTTGCACGAAGAATTCCTACTATTATAGGGGCAACGACCCGGCAGAGTGGGTCATCGCGGTCCAGAAAAAGGCGCCGTCCAACCGTGACTCATAGCAATGGAGAGCTCGTCCAGGGCAAGTGCAAGCGCCCTGGAATCGTTGCGGAGACTCGCCCTGCGCTGGCCTGTTTCGGCGTTTCATCAGATCGACCGCGACGCATGCCAGCCCAGCTGCGCACGAGGACCTTCGATACAATCCGGTACGCGTGGAGCGGCTCTAAATGAGTGTTTCCACACCCACCGGCAAGCCACTATGATTCTGAGCTCGGGAGGTCATCTTGATGCATGCACCCGTTTCACCGAGTCTTCGTCGTTGGTTTGGCACCACGGCGCTAATAATTGCAACCATGGCCGCAGGCTCGGCCGTGGCGGCTCCGCTTGCTTTCCCCGGGGCCGAAGGCTTTGGGGCTATGGTCACCGGCGGGCGCAAAGGGCAGGTGTATCACGTCACCACCCTGGCTGATTCCGGAGCTGGATCGCTACGCGATGCCATCAGCCAGGGCAACCGCATCGTGGTGTTCGACATTAGCGGCGTGATCAAACCAACCGACATCCTTGTAGTCGGCGGCGACAACATCACCTTGGCGGGCCAGAGCGCCCCGGGTGATGGCATCACGATCTATGGCAGGGAAACCAGCTTCAGCAGTCGCAGCAACATCATCGTGCGCTATCTCCGTTTCCGTCAGGGCATGACCGAC
>PMZX01000071.1:1754-2941 GCA_003170035.1 Myxococcales bacterium
CAACAACGTCGTCTATAACTGGGGCACTGGTGGCGGCATCATCGGCGGCCACTCGGGGACTGACTGGTACGAGGACTACATTGGCAACTATCTGATTGCTGGCCCCTCGGCCGTCGACAAGTTCTTCACGTTCTACACCAATACCGACCACGCCTACCAAACCGGCAACATGGTGGACGTGAACAAGGACGGCCAACTCAATGGACGNNGCGCACAGCAAGCCTCCTGTGCCCGTCACGGTGCTAAGCGCAGAGGATGCCTATGCGCGCGTCGTGGCCCAGGCCGGGACCTGTCAGCATCGGGATGCAGTCGAGTTGCGACTTGTCGCCCAACTTACCTCGCTCGGAACAAAGGGGGCCATCATCGCCGACGAAAGCGGTGTGGGCGGTCAGCCGGCCATGACACAGGTAACTCGGCCCGCGGGCTTTGATACGGACGGCGACGGCATGCCGGATGTGTGGGAGACTGCGCATGGGCTGAACCCGAACAGTGCCAGCGACGGCAACGGCGACTACACCGGTGATGGCTACACCAACGTCGAGAAATACCTGAACGAACTAGCCGATCTCGCTTGCCCAGGTGGCACCACAACGCCACCCGCAACTGCTGACGCCGGAACTCCCCGTCCGGTCGACGCCGCCGTCCCTCCCGTCGACGCTCGCGACACACCGGCAAGCGGTGGCGTGACAGGAACCGGCGGCACTACGGGAGCCGGTGGTGCCGCGACAACTGGGGGCGTGATGGGAACCGGTGGCGCTACGAGAGCTGGTGGGACCACGGCCAGTGGTGGCGTGACAGGAACCGGCGGCACTACGGGAGCCGGCGCTGCCACGGCAGGTGGGGGCATCATGAGCAGCGGCGGCGCTACGAAAGCTGGCGGGACCACGGCGGGCGGTGGAGCGACGGAATCCGAGGGCGGGTCTGGAGGCAGTGGAATGGGTGGCGCAGTTTCCATGGGAGGGACGGTCGGATCTAGCGGCGGGGTAGGAACCG
Source organism: Myxococcales bacterium (assembly GCA_003170035.1). Classification (GTDB taxonomy): domain Bacteria; phylum Myxococcota_A; class Polyangia; order Fen-1088; family Fen-1088; genus Fen-1137. The sequence goes on from PMZX01000071.1 coordinate 2,748, forward strand.
GCAGCAGTGCCGCGACCGGTGGAGCAACCGGAGCTGGCGGATTGTCTGCAAGCGGTGGGGTAGTCAGTACTGGCCCAGTCGGAGCTGGGGGCAGGGCCGGCACGGGCGGAACTCCGGGGATCGGTACGACGGGTGGCGCGACGACCGTGACCAGTGGCGCCCAGGCAAGCAGCGGCGGCTGCTCCTGTCGCACT
>PMZX01000132.1:0-1383 GCA_003170035.1 Myxococcales bacterium
GACGTAGCAGCGGTCCATGCGCAGGGTCGCGCCGCCGGAGACACTGACGCCGGTGTCGTTCCCGTAGGAAATCGTGAGGTCGCGCAGGGTCACGTCGCCTGCGGTGATGGCGATGACCGGGGGAGAGCCGCCAGGCGGAGGTCGCAAGGTTGCCGAGGCCTTTCCAGCGATCAGCACGGGCGGGGTCGACAAGGCAATGGCCAATGGGCCCAGCGGGGCGACTGTGCCGCGTGCCACGATCACTGATTTGGTCACCGAAAGGGCAGCGGCGGCGTCGTCGGCGTAGCAGAAGGGCGCTGCCGCGCTGCCGTCGCCCCGGCTCGCCGTCGAGCAGGTTGCGCTGTTCTGCAGATAGATCACACTGCTGTCGCCCGGACACGAGCCATCCAGACCGCACACGACTGCCGGCGATATGCCCGTACAGTCCAGATCTCTAGCGCAGGCCCGGCACTGATTAACGTCACACACGGGCTTGGTCGCGACCTTGCAGTCGGTGTTGCCAATGCACTCCACGCACTGGCCGATATAGCCACCGCTGGTGGCGCACAGCGGTTTCGCGGCGGTGCACGAGCCCGCGGGCGCCGTCTGGCAACCTGCGCAGGCATTGTTCACGCAGAATGCTTTCGCCGGATCAGTTGTGCAGTTGGAGTTGTCGTTGCACTCCACGCATCGGTTGGTCGCGAGGTTACACACCCGAATCCCTGCGTCACCAGCACAGTTCGCATTGCCCGTGCATTCCACGCATGTCCCTGTGTCTGCCCTGCACACCGGTAGAGCAGGGTTCCTGGTCGTGCAGCCATCGGCTGGTACACCCTGCGTGCCGCAGCCCACGCAGGTCTTCTGGCTGCTGCAGATGGGCTTGCTGGGATCCTTGCAGTCCCCGTGTCCGAGGCACTCGACACATTGGTGGGTCTCTGAGTAGCAGAACCCCGCGACCACGCCTCCGTCTGCCCCGCCATCCCCTCCGCCGTCCGCTCCTCCATCCCCGCCATCTGCTCCTCCGCCACAGTGGTCATTGGTCAAGCACCCGACACACTTGCCGCTGGCCGAGTCGCACACCGGCGCGGCGCTGCTCTTGGCGCGGCACTCGTTGGCGGGGCTTGCGGCAGACTGGCAAGGCGCGCATTGGTTGGCCAGGCAGACCGGTTTCGCGGGATCGGCCGTGCATTCTTTGCTCTGTACACAAGCCACGCAGCGGCCAGTTGTGGTGTCGCAGACGCCTGCGCTGACGCCGCCGTCACCTCGGGCAGAGCATTGGCTGCTGGTCGTGCATGCAACGCACAGATTGTTCGCGCACACGGGTTTGGCTGGGTCGGCCGCGCAGTCAGTGCTCTGCACACAAGCCACGCACCGGCCGTTCGTGGTGTCGCAGACGCCGGTTGC
>PMZX01000132.1:1419-2919 GCA_003170035.1 Myxococcales bacterium
GTCCACCGGCGGGCTGTCGGCCGGCGCGTCCGCCGCCACATCTGCCGACAAGTCAGCAGCCGCCTCTGTCGACCCGTCTGGCGCCAGGTCGGCCGCCGCGTCCATCCGCGCGTCCGACGCTGCATCCACACTTGCCGTCGCCGCCTCAGTCCCGGCCAGCTCACGACCGCCAGCATCCGTCGGTGTCACCGCCACCTCGGTCCCGCCGCCATCCACTGCCAGGACACAGCGGAAGTCCGAGTTGCAGGTGTAGCCTGGCGCACAGGCAGCGGCGTCGTTGCACTTGCTCCAGTCGCGCTCGACCTTGTCGCATGCGAAGAGCAGGCAGAAGGGAAGGACGTAGTAGATTCTTAGCTTCATGGGTCGCCTCACCAGGTGAAGGAATAGAAGAGAATGCCACCGGCGAGCAGGGCGCCGACGCCGCCGGCCAAGAAGCCCGCGCCAGCTCCTCCGGTGGCGTGGCGGTGGGCGCAGTTGGTAGTTTCGCCGGCCGCGCACGCTACCTGGCCGTTTTGATGCAAGAGATATCCGCCGTACACTGCCGCTGCCACGCCCAGCGCCGCCAGCGCGACGCCGCCCACTTGGCCAACGCGCTTGCCAACCGGGCTGGCTGGCTCCGGGGCCGGAGTCGGCGCGGTCACTTCCGGGGCTGGTGGCGGTGGAGGAGGTGGGGGAGGGGAAGGGACAGGCGGCGGGGCCGACGCGGCTTCCTCGGCCTCGAACACGCGCACGCACAGCGCGCCGACCCGGTCGCGCAGCGCTGTGTGCAGGTCAGGCAGGGTACAGATGTCGCAGCTCTTGCCGTCCGAGCTGAGCGTCCTGCCGGTCTGCGCGTCCCACATCTGTAGCTGTAGGGTGAACGCGCCCTTTCTGAACACCGATTCGACGCGCAGCACGTGGGTGGCGCCGGTCGCGTTGTGGATTGCGATCATGCATTCGGGCTGGTCGCAGTCTGCGCCTGCCGCGGCCTTGGCCTCGGCAAATGGGACGGTCTCGGCGCCCAACGAGCGCACGACGTCCTCGACATCAGCCCGCAACCCCGCCACCTCGGCGCGCGGGACCTTACTGGTGCTCGCCTCGACCACGGCCACGCGGTGGGCCGCGGCCGTGACTGTGCGAGGAACCAGAACCGATGCCAGGATGACCCCAAACAGGCCGACACGAAAGAACCGCATGCGCGCACCATCGCGAGATTCGGCAATGGCGTCAAGGGCTTGGAGTAGAAAATGGGACGCATGGGGCGAACGCAGTTCGCCCCTACCGGCCCCGCCGGGCGCGCACCACCTGCAACTGGCGGGCGATGCGGGGGTTGCCCGGATCGCGCTCCAGTGCCCTGCTGAGCAGGCGCTCGGCCTGGTCGAGATGCCCGCGCTTGAACGCGATGGCGCCCAGCAGGGCGTCGGCCTCGCGGTTCCCCAAGGCAGCAGCGCGGCGGGCCTCGTTCTGGGCGCGGTCCAAATTTCCCTCGTCGAAGGCAGCCTGAGCACGTTCGAGCAGGGC
>PMZX01000505.1 GCA_003170035.1 Myxococcales bacterium
GCTCTCCCGCCGCAACAGTTCAACGAAGACATCGTGCATGGCATCCACGGCTTTGCTTTCATCCCGCAGCAGGGCGCGACAGCGACGCAAGACCATGGGTCCATGGGTCCGGTAGAGGCTGTCGATGTCCACCGCCATACGGGCTTTCTATTACGGAAACACCGTTCCTTTGGGAAAGTGTCACTTCCGGGGGCAGCGGGAGCGCGAGTTTCCCGTCCCAGGGCGGCGGGGTGTTGCTAGACTGGGAAGCCAGTTCGCCGACATGTCGGCCCCCTCAACGAGGTGCGTTCAAATGCCAAGCATTACAGTTTCAGACCGCCTTTGTTGCTGCATGACCGGGAGTGTCTTGCTCTTCCTGGGCGCGGTCGCGCTGCTAGCCGCGCCTGCCTGCAAGACCGCTGACGTTCAATCCCCGGGGGGTGGAGCGGGGCCGGCAGGAGGAGGCGGAGCAGGTGCCGGCGGCAAGCCGGGCGGCACGGGCGGCGCAGGAGGATCCATCTTCGGATCCCTCCCCGACGCGGGGCCTTCCGCCACCGGCAGGGCCTGCGGCAACGGAGTCGTCGACCCGAGCCAGGGCGAGGGTTGCGATGACGGCAACACAGTCAGCGGCGACGGTTGCAACGCCATCTGCCAGGTTGAGGCGAACTGGGCGTGTCTGGAACCGGGGAAGCCTTGTCAGAACCTTGCCGTGTGCGGAAACAGCATCCTGACTTCCAACGAGACCTGCGACGACGGCAACACGGACAGCGGCGACGGTTGCTCGGCTGATTGCCAGACCGTCGAGCCCGGGTGGCAGTGTCGGGTTCCCGGCAAGCCGTGCACGCCGAAATGTGGCGACGGCATCGTGCTCAAGCCCACGGAGCAATGCGATCCCGGCGTGACAGGAACCCACGTGGCCGACGCGTGTTCGAGCACCTGCAAATTCAACCCAGGCTGGGCCTGCACCGGCGATCCTCCGAACAACTGCCACCAGACGGTGTGTGGCGACGGCAAGGTCGAGGGCTCCGAGGGCTGCGATGATGGGAACACAAAGCCAAACGACGGTTGCTCGCCAACCTGCCACTTCGAGCCGAACTGCAGCTCGGCTACCGGCACTTGCACCTCGAAGTGCGGTGACGGGTTGGTCGTCGGCGAAGAGTGCGACGATGGAAACGCCAACAACGGCGATGGTTGCTCGTCGACTTGCAAGGTGGAGCCCGGCTTCCAGTGCGCTCAGCCCGCTTCCAACGCTGATACCATGACCGTGCCGGTCACCTACCGCGACTTCCTTCTCGGCGGCGATTTCTACGCGGCCACCGTCTCGGGTAGCAACAATGCGGTTACCGGCATGGTTCAGGGCACGCTCGACAGCGAAGGCAAACCGGTCTATGCCGGCGTGGGCGGCACCGGCGCGACCAGCGGGTGGATCACGAGTGCGGCCACCTTCAAGCAGTGGTACCGGGACGTTGGGCTGCCGACCAACACCACCTACGTATCGAGCCTCCTACTGCACAACAATGGCAACGGCGCCTACGTGAACTGGTGGAAGGACAACCAAGAGTGGATGTCCTATTCCAATGCTCGCTGGTGTGCGGACGCAGCCTGCACCAACTGCAATGCTCCGGCGTACGTCAATAACGGAACAATGCACTGTTTCGCCCAGTGCACGCCCTGGGGCACCGGCAACACGAATCCCTGTGTGGCCGACCAGGCGCTGGTCCCCGGCAACCCACTCTTCTTCCCGCTCGACAACGTGCCGGGCATGATCACGCCGACCTCAGCCTACGCGCCCGGCGAGACCCCGCCCATGTATAGCGGTACCTGGACCTTTGAAACAGGGACGCCCCCGCCCCAGCACAACTTCAGCTTCACCAGCGAAGTACGCTACTGGTTCAGCTATTCGACGAGCAAGCAATACACGCTTGATTTCACCGGTGACGATGATGTCTGGGTGTTTGTCAATCGCAAGCTGGCNNTGGGGGGCATTCATACCCCGGTCGAGGGACAGATCGTGCTCAACGCGACCGGTGGCGGGACTGTCACCGTGACCCCGAGCGCGGGCGCCGCCTGCAAGACCGAGGGCGTTCTCTCGACTTGCACGGGCGTGCAGAGCAAGGTCGATCTGGGCATGACGAACAACGGGGTCTACGAGATCGTCGTGTTCCAAGCGGAACGATGCTGGAACGGCTCGACCTACAAACTCACCCTGAGTGGCTTCAACGATCTGCCGAGTGCCTGCGTGCCCACCTGCGGCGACGGGATCACGGTAGCCGACGAGGAGTGCGACGACGGGAAGGACAACAGCGACACCGCCTACGGCGGCTGCACCACCCAGTGCAAGTGGGGCACCTTCTGCGGCGATGGCATCGTGAACGGGCCTGAGGAGTGCGACAACGGCAAGGACAACGGCACTCAGTACGGCACCGACGGTTGCACCATCGGATGTACCAAGCCCCACTACTGTGGCGATGGCGTGGTCGACACCGATCGCGGTGAGCAGTGCGATCTGGGCAGCGAGAACGGTGGCAAGGTCTGCCTGAAGGATTGCACACTCGCGGTGCAGTAGTTGGTAGTGCCGGAGAAGGGACTCGAACCCTTAAGTCTGTGAGGACGGCGGATTTTGAGTTGAAATCCGGGGGTAGCACGGGAATGCACCGGGAGGCATCTCCGACGGTGAGCGCGGCACCGAGGGATCGGCGATCCCATCGAAATGAACCCCGCTAGGACCTACTTAGGACCTACCCGATCCGGGCCTGCGAGTGCGGGCGGCCAGGCGCATATCCCTACGGGACGGCCAGCCTCAAGGCTTCGCGGCATTCCTTCCGGCCGCAACCACGGCAGCTCGGCCCTCGGCCCCAATCCCATTCAGTGCATCGGCGGCGTACATGCGGGTCATTTCGTCAGGATCGGTCAAGGCGGCCTTGAGGGGCTCGAAGGCCGGCTTCGCCGCGCCGCCCATCCTCGAAAGGGCGAGGATGGCTAGGCCGCGCAGCCTGGGATCACTGTCCTTGGCCAATTCCGTGAGGGAGGGTACTGCTGCCGCCGCGCCTTTCCCGACCTGGCTGATCGCGAAGGCAGCCTGGCCGGCTGTTTCTCTATCCCCAAGGGATGCCACGAGTTGCGGAACTGACCGGGCCGCCAGTCGCCTGACCAGGTCTGCGAGATCGGCCTGAAAATCCTGTTGATCATCGCTGAATGTACTTCTCTGCGCATGCAGCAACGCGGGCAGCGCTTCCGGACCGATCTGGAGAAGTTGCTCCCTTGCCCATTTTGTCCATTCGCGAGTCCGTCCCTTGAGCAGACTGACATCAATCTCCACTGGGTTGAAGGCGACCGAGGCCTTCTCCCCGTTCCATTGCAGTTCGTACCTGCCTGACAGACTGGAGTCATCGATGAAGACGAGATTGCCGCTGTCCCACTTGCCTGGAGCAATTGTGCGCTGCCCGAAAGGCCTCCACAGACTCATGTCCGACTCGGTTTCCTCGGAAAGCGTTTTTCCACTTGGTGTCACTAGCCGAAACGAGTCGGCGGCGATGAACACTGGGGCTGCGGCATCATCACCAAGCTGGACCTTCACTACGAGTCTCAAGTAGTGATGTCCTGCAGGTGCGGGGTAGTAGCCACCGAACCTCGTGTTGATGCGCTGATTCGATGCGGCGGACGTCACCTCCAAGGTTAGGGGTAGTTTTTCGACCTTTTCAAGATGTGCGGCCATTTCCCTTTGCGTCGCCTCGGCAAGTCTTGCAGCTTTCTCCTCGTCTGCTGCGATCTCCTGCTGCCGCAAGTGGCTGACGTAGAGAAGGTGTGTGGNNGACATGAGGAGCAACGCGACCGTGAGTAGGAGGGCGACGCCCGAGTTGGCGACAGCTTGGAGGCCGGGGGGCAGCCGTCTCCGCCGCCTGAACATGTGCGCGGGGTAGGCGATGGCCCAGAAGCCCAACACGAAGAAGAACCACGCGAAGGGGCGGGGCCTCTGCCCCTTGCCGGGCGGCGCGGAGTTGGACAGTTCGGCTTCGTCCCACGCGATGGTCGTTGCTGCCACCACTGTCAAGGAGGCGATCACTGCCGCCACGAAGGTCGGCAAGCTGAGGACCGGGATCTTGACGTACCAGATCGCGAGGAGGCCAAAAGCAACGGTTGGTTCCAGAAGAAGCAAGAAGCCGCGCATATCGAACACCGGGAATTGCTGGAGCAATGCCCCGCAGAGTCGACACTTGAGCGCTTCCGCGTTGATCGTCCCGCCACAAAACGAGCAGTCTTTCGTGTCATTGACCGGTGTCTGGCTTGAAGTCGGGGGAGGGCAAGCCGAACCCTGCTGCGGACTGAGCGCGTGTGGGGGGTTCAGGCAATGCGGGCAGAAGCTGGCAGCGGTGTTCACATCCTTGCCGCACGAGGGGCATGGCATGGTCGAGCGTTCCAGCTTCGGTTCGTTTCGCGACGGGGTGCCCCCAGTAGCAGCAGGGGGTGCACCGGTGGCCGGGTTCGACGGTCGAGCCGCTGTGAGCGCGAACTCCTTCAAGACAAGGATCTCATCTTCGCTGAGGGTGCCATCATCAAGAAATGGCGTGAGGGGGGCAAGGAAGTCATGCGGACCTTCGGCGAGGACGCCGCCGGCCAAGCTGAAGAGGATCTCCTGTTTCCGAGCGGCGAAATCCTCTTCCGACAGCATTTCCTTCCGCCGGAGCTGACGCAGTCTGTCCGATGCCGCCGCGAGATTTTCGCCAGTTACCGTGAGCACGAGGGGCAGTTTACCACCGCGCAGACTTGACCATTGGCGTGGAAGAAAGCCGACTCGCTGAACGGCGAAGGAGCAGAGTGCCGGCCGCCCAGCTTCATGTGCGGGCGTGACGGGTAGTGGAGCCTACGCCCGGTGCCTGGCCGCGGTGCATTTAATGACGTCATCGTTCATGACCATGTCACCGCTTGAACGCTCGTGAAAAATGCAATTGCCGCGCGAAAAGCAATCCAAGGCGATCAAGTCCCTCCGCATGCGTACAGATGAATGCAACGTACACGCGGTCACTACGGTACTCCCACCATTGCTCGCAGTAGCGGAAGGAGCGAATCTGCTGCGGATCTCGCAGCGCTTCGTGAGGTTGTTGATATTGCGTGGCCAGCTCCCGTGCGTGCGGCTCGGCCGGCGTGTGCTGTTGCGACGCTGCGATCTGGACCGCGTGATCGAAAGCGGCGGGCTGGAGAGCACGAGAAGCAACGGCCGCGAGGTGCAACCGTGACCGCGACCGCCGCGGGCGCGCCGGGGACGACCGCGGGCGCTGGCGCGACTGCGGCGAAGGCAGCAGGTCCGCCCATGTTGGAAATCACGGTCGGGTGCAGGGTCGACAATTCGCAAGGCCGCCGGGTGCGGCTCGACGCGGTCGGGCCTGATAGTGATCTGGGCCGCGTGCTCGCCGCTGCGAACCCCGATGCCGAGTCGTGGTTTTCGCTGCACTGTTGGGCGCGCGACTACCGCACTGTAGAGAATTGGGAAAGCGCATCCGGGGTGCTGATCGACGGCGACTATTTCGACGCGGCCGGGGTGCACACTGCACCGCCACCCGAGACGGCCGAGGCGATGGGCTACCTCCTGGCTGACGGCGGTGTCGCGTGCTCCGCCTGGTACGCGACGCCGCACGGGTGCCGGGTGATCTTTCTGTTTCGCGAGCAAGTCGCCGACGCGCGGCTCTATCGGGCGGCCGTCGGCGGTGCGGTAGCGCTCGTCGAGCGAGCGTTCGGCGCGGCTGGTCTACTCGGGCGCATTGGCCGCGCGGGCTACACGGTGGATCGCAGCGCATTGGATCTTGCGCACATCTTCTTCGTGCCCTGCTGTCGACGGCGAGACGAAGCCGAACCGCGGCGGAGTGGGCTGGTACTCGGGGCGGCCGAGGCACCATTCGAGCCCGCGGAACTGGCCAGGCTGACGACTGAGCCAGCGCCCAAAGTGGCGGCTGACGAGGCGTTTGGTCCGATCCATGAGGGTGCACGGAACAATACGCTGTTTCGGTTGGGGTGCTCGATGCGAGCGCACGGGTTTACGGCTGAGGCAATTCTGGCCGCGCTAATGGCGGAGAACGCGGGCCACTGCGCGCCGCCACTTGGGGCCGACGAAGTTGCGCAGATCGCGGCGTCGGTCGCACGCTACGAACCAGGGGCCGCGCGCACAGGCGACGCCGGCCGCGCTGCCAAGCTCAGCTTCCACACTGCGGACGAGATAGCCTCACTCCCGGATGCAAAAGTGACATGGATCGTTCCTTCCTGGGTTGCGGCGGGGTCTATTACAGAGATCACGGGCAAAGCAAAGACAGCAGGGAAGACCACTTTCGTGCTGTCGGCTGTGGCGAGCATCCTGCGAGGCGAGCCGTTTCTTGGGCAGGCAACGCAGCGTGTGCGCGTGGTTTATCTGAGTGAAGAGCGGCCTGCCACCTTCAGAGTTGCGCTGAAGCGAGCCGGGCTGTTGGGAGCAAAGGATCTCCATGTGCTTTTCTGGGGCAACGCTGTGGGCGTGCCCTGGTCTGAGGTAGTCGCACGGGCGGCGCAACAGCAGGATGGCCCCGGCGTGCTGGTAGTAGACACTGTTGGACAGTTTTCGGGCATGACTGGGGACCAGGAAAACTCCAGCGCAGCGGCTCTGGAAGTCTTGGCCCCGTTGCAGGAAGTGGCCGCCCAGGGGCACGCGGTGATCGTCGTGCGGCACGAACGCAAAGGCGGTGGTGCTGTGGGAGAGGCCGGGCGCGGCAGTTCGGCGTACACGGGCGCGGCCGATATCGTGGTGTCCATCCGTCGCCTCGAAGGACGGGCACCCTTGACGCGACGGGTGCTGCATGCCCTGAGTCGATTCGACGAAACGCCGGAGACGCTGGTGATCGAGCGCACGGCCGATGGGTTCAAGTCTTGCGGCGACGAAACCGCTGTGACGATGCTGGACGCAGAGCGGGCTATTCTCGACACGGTCGCTGGCTGCGAACAGGTGGGGATAAAGGCGCTGGTGGACCAGACGGGGATTTGCAAGACGACGCTGCAAGCCGCCACCAAGACTCTGGTGGCCGCCGGACGGCTGACGAAGGCAGGCACAGGCCACAAGGGCAGCCCGTACGTCTTTTCTGCCACGGGGGATCCCCCTAGGGCCGTAGTACGACCGAATCGAATCCGCCAGGGGGAAGAAAGCCCCTCCCAGAGAAAGAGAGATTCTGCCGGAACTCGGTATTGTAGTACGGCCGAATCGAATGACGCAGGCAGGATTCCCGTTCTGGCCTCGTTCGACTACGTGCCCCTGCCGGCAGAATGCTATCGCGCGCAGTCCCTCGGGCGTCTCTACCGGGCCAGAGGACAAACATGACCCCCCCTGGCCGCGAGCGTTCGCCGCAAAACCGCACTTTCTGCACTTCGTTCGCAGCGCTCGCTTTTGCAGAGGTGCTGCATGACTGAAACCGTGAAGGTGAACCCCGCCGATCTGTTGCGCGTGCTCTTGGCACTGCCTGAAAGACTGGCAGCGCTCGAACAGGCTGTGCGCGATTTAGCTCTTCGCCTCGAATCAAACGAGCGTTCGACAAATCACACGTGGGGGTGCGTCCCGCGCGGTGTCGGCAAGACCGGCCTCGCGCGGCTGCTGTCTTTGCTTCCCAGCGCGGAAGCAGGCGAGATCCCCCGGCACGAATTGGCCGCGCTGGCCGGTTACTCGCCCGGCTACACGCACAGCTTGCTCGCCTTCCTGCTCTCCACGGGGCAGGCCGAGCGCGCGCGAAAAGGTGCAGCCTTCCTCTACTGGCGAACGAACAAACCTTCACCGAGCGGCGAATCTGACGAGCGCTCCGTTCGCGGGGTGCGCTGGTGAGTGTTTTCAAACGAGCGCTCCGCGTGCGAACAATCCAGCACGGGAGAAGCACCCAAACGACCTCCGAGGTGCACCCCACTACCTCCGTTGCCTTCTTCCGTGCGCTTGTGGGACCTTTCTTTCAACGTACACTTACCGACGGAGGGCACCCGGCGACCGCCGCCGTCATGTCGTTCGGAGGTACACGAGACGTCCCAGCCCCGCGGGGGCGTACCCGAATGCGCAATAAAAGGAGCCTTTCCATGACTCAAGCAGACCGAGCTAGAGAAGAGTCGCTCATTGCCGAGCGTGACGCCCTGGCGGCCAAGTGTGCCACACAGGCGGCCGAGCTACTGCCCCACAAGCTGGCCGCCGCGGCCATGCAGTTCGAGGCGGCCAAGAAGACGCTGGCGAGCGACCTAGGCATTGAAACTGTGTCTAGTATATCTAGCCAGTATGAGCCGACACCCTCCGCAGCCGACTTGCCCGTGAAGCTGCGCGCAGCCCGAACAGCGCTTCAGACATGCATTGCCAAGGTGGACGGGCTTCTGACCACCCTCGAAGAATTGCTCAAGCGGGCACCTTGACGCTCCGCCACTCTGACGCAGGGCTGGCCGAGGTGCCGGCCGCCCGTACACACACCGTTCGGCTTGTGTACGCCGATGCGCCTTTGAGCTTGACGACAGAAACCAGTGGTATACACTGAAACCATGGCAAAGCGAATCAAG
>PMZX01000264.1:0-13107 GCA_003170035.1 Myxococcales bacterium
GCACCTCCGGAGCTTGTCGGACTCGTGGTAGTGCCGCCGGCGCTCACGCCGCCGGAAGCCGCGACCGTACCGCCCGTGCTTCCCCCAGAACCAATACCGGGAGGCGAGCTGTCGGAACTGCAGCCGAGCAGGGAAAAAGCAACGATAGCGAAAGTGCTGGCGAAGGCTCGGGTAAGACGGGGTGTCATCGTGGTGAGACTCCTATGATTCTGGCTTGAGGCGCCTTTACGGAGTGACCCGTTTTGCTGGCTCACTCCCCCTAGAGGTGCCATTTCAAAAAATATCGGCTCATAGAATTGAGCAACGCACTGGGCAGTCAGCGGCCACCCACCGCGCTCAAGCAGCGGCGAATTTCCCCGAGGCCGCCCTGATTCTAGCAGCCCGTGGCGAAAGTCGGACCGAGCCGTTCGGAGTGGGTTCGGGACGGATGCAAGGAGCAGCGAAGCGCCGAATACTGGAGGTATTCAAGCGAGCGGCGACGCAGCAGCCGGCCCAGAACCCGCCCGAACGGCGACGCGGAGACTTTCGCCACGGGCTGCTAGTACCGGCCTGAGAGCGCCGGCAGGTAGGCGAGGGTGCCACCTGCCTCGACGACCGGAACGACCGACAGGGCGAAGCGCTGGTTGCTGGTATCGAGCGCAGCGTGGGCGCGGGAATGCCCGCCCTCGATGAAGCCGAACACGGCCCCCAGCACAGCCCCGGACAGCACGCCGATGGATGCGCCCAGCAGGACGTGTTCGCCCTTCTTGGTCGAAATTGCCGTGAGCCCGCCCGCGATCACGCCCACAGTGGCGCCGAACCCCTCGCCGTAGAGCATGTCGCGCAAGACGAAGCGGGTGCGGCCTGGCTTGTCCTGCGTGACGTCGACAACACCCAGGGTCAGCCCGATGCCGCTGCCCACCAGCGCGCCGATGCCGGTCCCGTAAACCAGAGGCTTCCAGTCCTCGGAGGTCTTCCAGCCATTGTCGCGCGCGACCAGGTAGCCCCCGGCCAGTCCGGCCCCGGCCCCCACCATCAGACCCTCGTAGGCCAAGGTGAAGACAGTGGGCTTCTGATCCTCTGCCCGCGCCGTCCCGGCGAGCCCGCAAGCAAGAAGAGCGGCAATCAAGAACGAAAGGCCGATGTTCTTCATGTCTTCACCATTTCTGTGACGGCGCGGACTACGGCGTCGGCATGCAATCCGAACTGCTTCATCAAGACCGCGCCCGGACCTGACGCTCCGAAGCGGTCGATCCCGATCGCAACGCCCGCGTCGCCCAGCCAGCGCTGCCAGCCGAGAGTGGCGCCCGCCTCGATGGACACGCGTGCCTTGATCGCGCGCGGGATGACCAAGTCCTGGTACTCCGGGCTTTGCGCCGCGAAGATCTCCCAGCAGGGCAGCGAGACCACGCGAGCCCGAATGCCTTGGGCCAGCAGCTTCTCCTGCGCGGCCAGCGCCACCGCCACTTCGCTCCCGGTGGCCATCAGCACGGCTTGCGGCTTACCGCCGGCCACGTCGGACAGGACATAGCCGCCCTTTTGCACGCCTGCGGCCGGAGCCAGCTTGGCGCGATCAAAGGTTGGCGTCTTCTGCCGGGTCAAGATCACTGCGACCGGACCGTCGCTGCGCTTCATGGCGATCTTGTAGGCCTCGGCGACCTCGTTGGCGTCAGCCGGGCGAATGGCCCACAGATTTGGAATCAGGCGCAGCGACATGAGCTGTTCGATCGGCTGGTGGGTGGGCCCGTCCTCGCCCACGCCGATTGAGTCGTGGGTGAACACGAATGTCACCGGCAAGCGGCTGATGGCCGCCATGCGCAGGGCCGGGCGTTCATAGTCCGAGAACACGAAGAAGGTGGCGGTGAACGGGTGCACGCCACCGTGGTAGGCGAGGCCGTTGGCGATGGCGCCCATGGCGTGTTCGCGCACGCCAAAATGAATGTTGCGGCCCAGTCCGGTCTTGGCGTCGAAATCGCCCTGGCCGGTGAGCGTGGTCAGCGTCGAACACGACAGGTCGGCGTCGCCGCCCAGCAGCCAGGGCACCTTGCCAGCAATAGCTGCCAAGACCTTGCCGCCCGACTGGCGCGTGGCCAACTCATCCTTGGGCGTGAAGACGGGCAGCGCGGATTCCCAGCCCGAAGGCAGCTCACCCCGCAAGGCCATGTGCCATTCGCTGGCCAGATCGGGGTTGGCTGCGGCCCAGGCATCGAACCGCTTCTGCCAGGCGGCTTCGGCCTGGGCGCCACGCTCGATCGCGGTGCGGAAATGGGTCACGGCTTCTTGTGGAAGCTCGAACTGCTTGTCCGGATCCCAGCCCAGATTCTTCTTGGTCAGCTTCACTTCTTCAACGCCCAGGGGCGAACCATGCGCCTCGCTGGTGCCCGCCTTGTTGGGCGAGCCGTAGCCGATGGTGGTGTGAACCATGATGAACGAGGGCCGTGCTGTCTCAGCTTTGGCTGCGACAAGGGCGCGGTCGATCGCCTCGATGTCAGTGTCGCCTTTCTCAACCCGCAGGACCTGCCAGCCGTAGGCCTCGAAACGCTTGCCCACGTCCTCGGTGAAGGAGAGCGAGGTAGGGCCGTCGAGCGAGACCTTGTTGTTGTCGTACAGCCAGACCAATTTGCCCAGCCCCAGATGGCCAGCCAGTGAAGCCGCCTCATGGGTGATGCCTTCCATCATGTCGCCGTCGCCCACCAGGGCGTAGGTGAAGTGATCGACGATGGTGTGGCCTGGCTTGTTGTAGCGCCCGGCGAGAAAGCGTTCGGCCATGGCCATGCCGACCGCGTTGCTGGCGCCTTGCCCGAGCGGGCCGGTGGTGGCCTCCACGCCCGGGGCGAGAAGCGATTCCGGGTGGCCGGCCGCGCGCGAGCCCCACTGGCGGAAGGTCTTGATGTCATCCAGAGACAGGTCGTACCCGGTCAGGTAGAGCAGCGAGTAGAGCAGCATGGATCCGTGACCGGCCGAGAGCACGAACCGGTCGCGATCCGGCCATTTGGGGTTGCGCGGATTGTGCGCAAGATGCTTCTGCCAGAGCACGTAGGCCATGGGCGCAGCCCCCATGGGTAGGCCCGGGTGGCCTGCGTTGGCCTTTTGCACGGCATCGATTGAGAGGATGCGAATTGTGTTGATTGCCAGATTGCTGAGCTGGTCCATGGCGCTAGCGTCGGTTGCTAGCACGCGGAAGCCGGCTAGGAAAGTCGCTTCTTGGCCGGGCGGGTGCCGGGGCCAAGCGGCATGTCCCATTCGCCGGTGCCGGCCTGGATGAGGACGAGGGCCAGGCGATCGAGCGCGCCGGCTCGCTTGCCCGAGGGCTGGACCGCATGTGCCAGCACCAGCGCCAGTCGATCAGTGGCAGCGCGCAATTGGCGGATCCCGGCAACCGCCATCCGTTGCTGGAAGTGCAGGGCCACCGGGCTGCCTTGCTGCACAAGGCGCTGGAAGGCCTTGCGCCTGATCTCAAGAGTTGTGGTGGCAGACACGGCTCGCACCGAAGCCGAGCGGAGCGCATCGTCGACGAGCGCCGTCTGGCCCAGCAGGGTTCCCGGCCGCAGGGTGGCAAGCACGCGCTCTTCTCCGTCGAGATACCTGACCACCTCGACTGCGCCGGTCGCGATGAGAAAGCAGGATGAGGCACGCTCGCCTTCGCGCCATAGCCAGGTGCCAGCGGCAAAGCGGCGGGTCCGGGTTGCGGCCAGAAGTTGATCCAGCTCAGCCTCGGAGTAGCCGGGCAGCAGTCCCTGCAAGGCAGAGGCCTTCACGCGCTTCCTCGCAGGCGGGCCAGCAGGGCTGTCCACGCGCCCGGCCCGGTCGGACCGGCCGCTGCGTCGGCCGCTTGTCGCAGCTCTGGGAGCCGTGCCGCCAGGTGCCCGGCCAGCTCGCGATCGATGCGCTCGTCCACGCGGCGTAGGCGAAAGGCCACGCTGCGGACGACCGCGCCCACGAGCGCCGTCGCGACCCCTGGCGCCAGTCGTCGCATCCTGGCCAGTTCCTTGCTTCCGAATTCGTAGGCGGTCGTGCGCGTAGCAGCCAGGATGGTGGCACACCGAGGGGTGGGGTCGATACACGACGTCTCGCCCACCACCTCCCCGACTCCGACTCGGGACACTTCGATGTTTCTCCGGCGCGGGCCCGGCATGACCACGGACAGCGCGCCATCGGCGACTATCAGCATGGTGTCACCGGGCTTGCCGCGTTCAAAGATCATCGCGCCAGCCTGGTACTGCCGGATGCGCATGAAGCGCACCAGTTCGGCGCAGTCTGCGTCAGACAGCGGCTCAAAGACCTTGACGGCTCGGATGGCGGAGATCATCGCACCCTAGCAACCATCGGCAGATCCCCGACGGACTGCAGCCCCGGGATGGAAACAGGGTGGGGCGACCTGCGGTCTAGCGGCACCTTTACCGCAGTGCCTTCAGAACCGTCCAGCACCCGAGAATGAGCGTGGCGACCGCGATGCCCTTCTTCATGGTGCGCTCGTTCAGCCGGCGCACCGAGCCGGTGGCAAGGGGCACAGCCAGGAGCGAGCCGGTGACAACCGCGATGAGCAACTCCAGGTTGTAGTGACCGCGATTGGCCAGGAAGAGCGCGCTGGCGCACAGGCAGGTCACGCCCTCGGACAGGGAGGTGATGGCTGCCGCGGCCTTGGCCTCGACGCCGACCAGAAGTTGGCCGCTGGTCATGAGCGGCCCATAGCCCCCGCCACTTAATGTTTTGTTGAAGGCGGCGACCGTGGCAAGGGTGAAGACCCCGGCCTTGCGATAGCGAAAGGCATGGTCGAGGCAGTAGAGGATGGCGATGCCGGACAGGGTGATGATGATGCCGATGAAGAGGGTGAGAAGCCGAGCCGAGGCCTTGAAGAACACGGGCGCGCCGATGAACACGCCGAGCACGCTGCCGATGGAAAGCAAGACCCCGGCCGACAGGTGCTTGGATCCGCGGGCGAATGAGACATTCTGATCCTTCGCGTGAAACAGGGCAGCGCCGAACCCGGTCAGCAACTCCGAGACCAGGATTACCGGCACCACATCGGTGGGCGCGAACCCCGCCACGAGTAAGAGCGGCGCCAGGATGGTGCCGAAGCCCATGCCGAACGCGCTGTCCACGAACTCGCACACGAATGCCGCCAGGGTGATGGCGAGCAGTGAAGTGCGCGGTACATACACCCCGGCAGCCACCAGCAGGGCACAGCCCAGGACCACCGCCCCCAGGTAGGCGGGGTTGATCCACGAGCGCGGCGCGGTCGGCACCGGCACAGGGTATGCGTGCCGAGAAAATTTTCAATGGCGGCACACCCGTCCTTCGTGCTGACAATGCAGGTGCATGACAGCACTCACCCACCTCGACGTCCTGGAGGCGGAGGCCGTCTACGTCCTGCGCGAGACGGCCGCGTGGTTCAAGCACCCGGCGCTGCTGTTTTCCGGCGGCAAGGATTCGCTGTGCATGGTGGCGCTGGCCCTGCGTGCGTTCCGACCTGGGCGGCTGCCGTTCCCGTTTCTGCACATCGATACCGGACACAACTTTCCCGAGACGCTGGAGTTTCGCGACCGGCTGGTGGCCGCGATCGGCGAGGAATTGCTGGTCCGTCGCGTGCAGGAAACCATCGACGCGGGCCGTGCCCGCGACGAGATGGGCCCCAAGGCCAGCCGCAACGTTCAGCAGACGATCACTTTGCTGGATACCGTGCGCGAGTTGGGACTGGACGCGCTCATCGGTGGCGGCCGGCGCGACGAGGAGAAGGCGCGGGCCAAGGAGAGGATCTTCTCGCTGCGCCGAGACTCGGGCGGATGGAATCCGCACCAGCAGCAGCCCGAGTTCTGGCTGCAGCTCAACGGCGTCCTGCGCCCGGGCGAGCACATGCGCGTGTTTCCCCTGTCCAACTGGACCGAACTGGATGTCTGGCAGTACATCGGCCGCGAGAAGCTGGACATTCCCGCGCTCTATCGCGCGCACCGGCGCCGCTGTCTGCGTACCCGCGCGGGCATCTTGCTGGCCGAGTCGCCTTACCTTGCGGTGGAGGAGGGCGAGACCGTCGAGGAGCTGAGTGTGCGTTTTCGTACTGTTGGCGACATGACCTGCAGCGCGGCCATGGAATCGCGCGCGGTTTTCGTCGAGGAGATCATCCGCGAGATCGAGGCCGCTCGCACCAGCGAGCGCGGATTGCGCATGGACGATCGGCGTTCCGAGGCGGCGATGGAGGATCGCAAGACCGAGGGGTACTTCTGAAATGGACCTGCTGCGTTTTGCGACGGCGGGCAACGTGGACGATGGCAAGAGCACGCTCATCGGCCGGCTGCTGCACGACTGCCGGGCCTTGCCCGACGATCAACTGGAATCGCTGCGACGCGAGTCGCAGCGGCGGGGAGAGGAGGGCCTGAACCTGGCCTTTGCCACCGATGGGCTGCGCGCCGAGCGAGCGCAGAACATCACCATCGACGTGGCCTATCGCTTTTTCTCGACGGCAAGGCGGCGCTTCATCTTGGCCGACTGCCCAGGGCATCTGGGCTATCTGGCCAACATGGTCACCGGCCTTTCCACCGCGACTCTCGCGGTGATTCTGGTGGACGTGCGCCACGGGCTGGTGGAACAGACACGGCGGCACTGCTTTCTGGCTTCTCTCTTCCGTATCCCGCACCTGGTCCTGTGCGTGAACAAGATGGACCTGGTGGCGTTTGCCGAGGGTGCCTTTGCCGAGGTACGGGACCAGTTCGAGGCGTTTTCCGAGAAGGTGGCAATCCACGACGTGACCGTCATTCCCATCAGTGCCAAGCTGGGCGACAACGTGGTCCAGCGGTCGGCCGCCATGCGCTGGTATCAGGGACCATCGCTGCTGCGTCACCTGGAAGAGGTCCACATCGCCAGCGACATCAATCAGGTGGATTGCCGTTTGCCCGTGCAGATCTCGCTCGGCCCGCGAACCTGGGCGGGCCGTCTGGCCAGCGGGCATGTGCGTGTGGGCGACGAGGTGATGTGCCTGCCCGGTGGCGCCCGCGCAGTCGTGGCAGGACTGACGGTGGCGTGCCGGGAGGTAGCCGAGGCGCGTGCGCCCCTGTCGGTGGCGGTGCAACTTGACCGCGACGTGGAGGTCCGGCGCGGGGACATGTTGGTGCGCGTGCACAACCGTCCTGACTTGCGCTGCGATGTGGATGCCATGGTTTGCTGGTTCGGCGCCGAGCCGCTGGTCGCGGGCCGCACCCTGCGCCTGCTGCACGGAACGAGCCAGACGCGCGCTGCGGTGGGGAGGCTCGACTACCGCCTAGACATGCAGACACTCGCCCGCCAGACGGACCCGCCGGCACTTTTCCCCAACGACATCGGCCGCATCGAGCTTCAATCCGATCAGCCCCTATGCCTGGACCGCTACCAGGACAACCGCGCCACCGGCAGCTTCGTGCTGGTCGACGAGGCGAGCAACCGCACGGTGGCAGCCTGTTTGGTGAGATAGCACCACTTCNNCCCCCGCTCGCCCTGTGTGCGGAAAGGTGACCGCAGCACGCGAGCCCAACGCGAGGAGTTCGTCATGGCCACCGTCGCGACAGCGAGAGATGTGTATCGAGAGAGACTTCTGCCCCACGGACTTGGAAACCTTACCGAAGGTGATGCCCTGGAGGTGCAGGCCCTTTTCCGCGGCCAGCTCATTGCCACCCATCACCTGGACGAACCCGGTAGCGTGGGGAAAGCCGGGAGCCATGCACAGTACGTGATCGGCGCAACCGCGGAAGCCGACGCGCCGGTGGCGCAGGAGGTGATCGGTGGTGTTTCGTTGCCGCTTGTCACCACCTGGGGCTCGGACTATCTGGTGAACGTGACCCCGCAGATGGGCGGCGAGCTGTGGGTCGACGGGCACGCCGTGCAGTTGCAGGACTACGTGCGCGAGCGCGGTCGCAGCTTCACCCTGCCGCCGCACAGCCAGGCGCGGGTGGACTGCGGGCAGGTCGTGTTCGTGCTCGGCCGCACGCACAGGCCCGAACGGATGCCGCGCCAATGGCTCAGCCTGCGCTGGGCCGAGCACAAGTACACGGCAGCAGCCGCGGCGATCCTGGGCGTGTTTCTGTTCGCCATGTTCGCCGTTCCTCCTGATGCGCGATCGCTGTCGCTGGAGTCGTTGAACTGGGACAAGACCTACCTGCACACTCTCACCATCCCGCCGGTCGAAGAGAAAGTGCCGGACTGGCTTGTCAAGCAGCCCGAGGGACGCGGCGACGAGGGCAANNCATCAAGGGACCGGAGAACAACCAGAACCCGACTATGAGCAAGCAAGCGGCAGAGGAGCGCGCGCGCAACTCAGGCATTCTCGGCATCCTGAACAAGCAGGCCTCGAAGATGACATCGATCTTCGGCCGCGAAATGGCGCTGGGGAATGATCCCGAGGACGCGCTCGGCAACCTGATCGGCGCGCAGATCGGCGAGGCCACGGGAATAGGTGGGCTTGCTCTGGTGGGAACCGGCTGGGGCGGCAGCGGGACCGGCGAGAACACACTGGGGATCGGCAACCTCGCTACCATCGGTTCGCTCGGTCACGGGCCAGGCGGCCGAAACGACTATGGCCGGGCGGTCGGACTGATCGACCGCCCCAAGAGAATTATCGTTCCCGAGGTCATCCCCGGGGTGGCCAGCGTGCACGGGATGCTCGACAAGGAAATCATCCGGCGCATCGTCCACCTGCACATGAACGAGGTGAAGTACTGCTACGACCAGGAGCTGGTGAAGAAGCCGGCGCTGGCCGGACGAATCTCGGTGCAATTCGCCATCTCGCCGGTGGGACAGGTCCTGACCTCGGTCATGCAGAGCACGACCATGGAAAACGCGCGGGTCGAGAACTGCGTGGTCAATGCCGTCCGGCGCTGGGAGTTCCCCAAGCCGACAGGCGGGGGCGTCGTCATCGTCCTTTACCCGTTCAGTTTCACATCCCCGACAAGCTAGCCCCAGTCAAATCAATCCGCGCGCGCGCAGGCCCGTGACCACGTGGCCCGCGCTTGCCGCGACGGGCTCGGTGTCGGTGTGGATGACCAGTTCCGGTTCTTTGGGTTCCTCATAAGGATCGGAAACGCCGGTGAAGTTCGGAATCTGGCCCACCTGCGCTTGCCGGTACATGCCTTTGGGGTCGCGCTGGATGAGAAGGGCAGGGGACGCGCTGACAAAGACCTCGAAAAAGGGAATGGCTTGGCTTGTGGCCAGCGCGCGCGCTTGCGCCCGCGCAGCCGCGTAGGGCGAGACAGCAGCAACCAGCACGGCCACGCCATTGCGGGCCAGCAGGCAGGCCACCCGGGCGATGCGGGCGATGTTGCGGTCACGATCGGCGCGAGAGTAGCCAAGCTCATCGGACAACCATTCGCGGACCTCGTCGCCATCGAGGATCTCCACTGGCCAGCGCGCTTCCAGGGCCGGACGCAGCGCCGTGGCCAAGGTGCTCTTGCCAGCGGCCGGGCGGCCGGTGAACCAGACGATGGGCCCACGAACGCGGTCTGTCATCGCCGGTCAGTGTGCCAGGTTCCGCCTATGGGACAAGTGGCTGAGTGCGGACGCCGGCGGGGCGACCGCAAATCGCCCCTACCCGAGGCGTGATGCCGGTCGTATGCGCACGGCGTCGGGGCGACCTGCGGTCTACCCTGCAGATCCATGGCGCCCCGGTCATGGGGTACGCGGATTTTCGATAGGCAGAGCAGGCCGCGTCGCGGTTTTCTGAGGCGGAAGGCTGCCAAGCCCACGATTGTCGCAGCAAGAGTGCACGGCATGGGCCTTGCTAGCCTGTATAGACCGGAGGCCTACCATGCGCTCATCTTCAAGGTTCGTAACGCTTGCTTTCCTGGCCGCGGCAGCGTCCTGCGGCGGTTCGAGCGGTTCCGGTCCGGTCAACATTCCTGACTCTGGCCAGCCCGTCACCCCGGGCCAGACCGACTTCACGACTGACGACCAGGGGAACAGTGGCCCAACACAAGCGACGGCCAACGGAGCAAAAGGCTCGGCGGCTCCGACGGCCGCCATCGACGGTGCCGGCGCCACGACAAACGCCCCTGCTCCAGGGGCTCCGGGCGGCCGGGATGCCACGGTCCAGGAAGCGGACATCTACCGCATCGATTCCGACCGGCTTTTCTACCTCAACACCTACCGCGGCCTCATCATCTACGATCTGGTCGATCCCAAGAACCCCAAGCAGCTCTCGCGCCTGCCGGTCTATGGCTATCCCATCGAGATGTTCGTCGCGGGCAACACCGTATATGCGCTTCTGAGCGACGCCCTCTATCTCAGTCAGGTCAATGGCAAGCTTCAGTTCGACCGTCACTATGTCTCGCAACTGGTGGCCATCGACGTCACCGATCTGACGAACCCGCGCGTGCTTAGCACGACCGACATCATCGGCGAACTGCGCGAGGGCGTGTCCCGCAAGATCGACAACACCATCTATCTGGTTTCCTACATCTCGCAGAACTACTACTGGGGCTGGGGCTACGAGATGACGGCCAGCCAGCCCGAGCAGGCGTGGGTCTACTCCTTCGACGTGTCCGACCCGCAGGCTCTCAAGCAGGTAGGCCAGCTCCAGATCTTCCAGGGGGGCAGCGTCAACGTCAGCGTTCCGAATGGCCAGTATTACTACACCAAGTACTTCAGTGACGTGACCATCTCGGCCACCTCCAATGCGCTCATGGTGGCGGAGAACTGGTCGGTCTATGGATACACCTCCAGCACCACCAGCAAGTATGGTTACACCGACTGTGGCTCCTATTACAGCCAGCAGCAGACTGTGGTGTCCATCATCGACGTGAGCGATCCCACTGGGCTCATCCGCCGCCACACTCGCTTCGAGGCCGCCGGTCACATCGGCGACCAATTCAAGATGACCTATGTCTTCGACCCGACCAACCTGACTGGCACGTTCTACGGAATTTTCGCGCGCCAGGGGTGGTCGGGGTCCAACTGCATGGGCACATCTTACACCCAGAACACACTCGAATCCTGGGACATCACTGACGGCGCCAACCCGGTCATGCTGTCCGCCCTCGACTTCGGGAAGCCGAACGAGACGGTGGCCGGCAGCACCTTCGATGTGGGCCGGAACGTGGTCTATGCCGTCACCGCACAGAGCGTGGACCCGCTGTACGCCCTCGGCTTTGCCGACCGGACGAACCTGACGGTCCTCTCGGCCGTGGATGGCCTGTCGGGCAACATGGACGTGTTCCGCTTGATCGGGGACAACAACAACTTCCTTCTAGGCATTGGTCAGGACACCAGTTCGACCTGCACCGGATTCCAGAACACCTCCGGGCCGCGGTCGACCAACATCGCGGTCAGCATCATCGACGTCCGTGACCTGACCAAGATCCGGCTGGTGCAGCGCCAGTGCGTGGCGGTAAAGAACGCCGAGTGGGTCGGCTCGGACATTACCTGGAATTTGGACCAGGCCCACAAGATGATCGGGATGTATTCGGATAGCCAGGCCAACGTGGTCACTGTGCCGGTCTATTACTGGACCAAGAGCGACCCGAACGATGATTGGTGGTGGTACCAGTACAAGAGTGCCGTGGGGATCATGGCCTGGGACCTGACCAAGTACGACGACACCCTGGCCCCGGCCCAGCAGACCGTGTTGCAGAACTACGGTACCTTCATCCATCCCGACGGCGAGGTCCTCCGCACCATCGTCTTCGGGCACCAGGCAACTGGCCAGCGCATGATGGTTAATCTGTCCTACACCCACGCCTCGATTGCCAGCCTGCAGGACCTGGCCAATCCACAGTTGCAATCGATCATCGAGATTGCACCCTACTACAATCAGATCTACCAGTTCGGCAAGTACCTGGTGGCCCAGGTTCAGTCGCAGCAGAACTATTACTACAATACCAACCAGGATCTCTCGCAGTTCAGGGTCTACACAGCCGGCGGCAATCTCGACGGTGCCACTCCAGTTGCCAGTTTCTCGGTCGGGCAGGTGCAACAGGCGGTCAAGCACGGCAATCAGTTGCTGCTCTTCCGCTACCTTCCGTCTGCCACCAACACGGCCTACTACTCGTATAGCCAGACTCAAGTCCTGGTCTACGACCTGACCGACCCGACGCATCCTCGGCGTGCAGGCTCGACCATCTTGTCGAACGACTGGATTCCGTACTACCCGTACCGGTGCGGCTGGGATGGCTACTGGGGCGGCTGGTACGGCGGATACGGGAACTGGACCGAGGTGGAAAGCGGCCTGGTGACCATCGAAGAGCAGTACAACTACAACTATTCGACCAGCACGAATACTTACACGGCGAAGTTGGCGTTTCTGGATCTGAGCAACTCCGACACGCCCACTGTGACCGAGATCGCCCTCTCCGACTCGAGCACCGACTGGAACGCGTTCACGCTGGTCGGCGATCCGGTGGACCCGACCGGGTTCTACCTGGGCCTGCGCGAGCAGGTCGCGCAGAAGCTGCGGCCGGACGGCAGCAGCTACACGCAATCCAAGTACTACGCCCAGCGCTGGAACAAGTCCGGCAACAGCTTTGCCGCGGGCGACAAGATAAACCTCCCAGGCCCACTGGTGCGTACCTGGGCGCCCGCCTCGGGTGTTCGGCATTTCATGACCGAGGACCAGATCTACGTCTACATCCCGCCGACTGGACCCAACACCTACGCAACCTCTCGGTCTGACACCCGCCTGAACCTTCTGCGCCAGGTGAGTGTGAGCGGCAACCCGGCCGCGGAATTGCTCGACAGCAAGGTATTCAGCAACGTCTACCTGGACGGTTTGACCTTCGACGGCAACACCATGTACGTGGTGGGTAACCAGAACTACTACGGCTACTACTACGGGAACGGTGTGGTCGGCGGCGTCGCCAGTTCGGGTGGTTCGAGCGCCAGCACCCCAAGCTGGGAGACCACCTCCGACCGCCTGATGATCTTCGACCTGAGCAACGACACGTTCGCCACGCTCTACGACCAGCCGACNNAGCCGACCAAGGCGTACAACCTGTACATCATGGGCGCGAAGAATGGCCGCCTGTTCCTCAACCTGTCGGGCGACGGCATCCTGGCGGTGGACGTTTCCAATCCTGCCCAGCCCACCGGGGCCAGGTTCCTGCGTACGCTGGAATGGGGCAGTACCATGGAGGCGTTCGGCGACGACCTGTATGTGGCCTCCGGCTACTTCGGCCT
>PMZX01000264.1:13162-14746 GCA_003170035.1 Myxococcales bacterium
GGCGCCTCGTCCACCGAAACATGTCCGCTCTTCTGACCGGAGGCCCTAGTGTCTCTCGCCGTGTTTGTAGGCGGGGTCGTAGCGGCCACTGTTGTTCACGTCGAAGAAGATGGGATTGCTGAGCGCCAAAGGGTAGACGCCGAAGGTCTTTCGGTCGCCCACCACTGGCGCCAGCAGTTNNAAGCGCGCCACCTTCTGACTGGGGGGCACCGCCCAGCGCTGGGCTTCTTTGCCGTTGACGTAGAGGATCACCCGGTCGACTGACACCCAGGGCGCGGCATCGACCTCGATGTCAATCCGGGCGTGGCCGCTGGGCGCGGGAACCAAGTCACCGATGTCGGCCTGGCCCGCGTGCATGCGCACGAAGGGACCGGTGGTGAAGAAGACGTGGTGGGCTTTCACCGCCTGGGCCACGTCCTGCGGGGTCACGTGACCGATGCGGTCGTCGGGAACGCGCAGGTAGTTACGGGGATAGCCACCCATGTTGTAGGTGAGGTGATGGGTGTCGGAGTTCCCGGTGGCGGTGGCCAGGTGTCCGTGGTTGAGCAAGCCCAGGTAATCGTCGATCATGCGGTCCACGCTGCGGCGGGCCGGGTCCTGGTAGCCGTTCAGCACCTCGATGGCGTCGAAGTCGAAAGAGAACCCCTTCTTGCCCGCGCGGTCTGCGTGCGGGTCGAATTCGCCGATGATGAAATATCCGCAGGTTGGATCGATGCGCGGGTGGTGCACGTCGATGACCGCACCAGGCGCATGGGTGCGCACGTCGTCGAAGATGGCTTTGGGCGTGCGGCCGTGGGCCAGCACCGCGCCCTGGCCTGCCCGTGCCAGATCTTGCGGAAGCGGGAAAGCGCCGAAATGCCCCCATGAGGCCGTCGTGATCTCGTCGCCCATGATGGTGCCGATGAGGTGGCCCACGCCCAGCGCCTTGATGGTGGGGCCGTAGTCGGTGACGACGTTGTGGTCGGTGGACACCAGCATGTCCACCCCATCGGCGATGAATTCAATCACCCGGTGGGGCAAGGGCACGATGGAATCCGGCGAGGGCGCGGCGTGCACGTGGAAGTCGGCCGAATACCAGCCCGGCGAATTGATTACGTGGTGCAACTGGGCCACGAGATCGGCGCCCTCGGGCGTGATCTTGAGCTTGCGTACCACGGCCACGTCCCACTCAAGGCCGCGGCTGACGTAGACGTCGTAGGTTCCCGGCGGCACCCGCACAGCGCCGTCGCCCGAGGCGGAGAACACGCGATGGTAGGCAGCGATGGCCAAGTCGCCCTCGGGCTTGCCGATATCGTTGTGGGTGAACTCAGGGTCGCGGGTGCCCTGCACGCCAACGAAGGTCAGCTTGCACGGGATGGGTGCGCCCGTGTCGGCATCGCGCACCTCCCAGGTCAGCAGGCCTTCATAGTGGCGGGCAGGCCGCGGCTTCGTAGTCGGCAGATCGCTCGACGGCGCGGCAAGCAGGCCGGCCGCGACGAGAGCGGTGGCGGAGAAGGCGATGGCCGTGATGATGCGCATGACGGGCCCAATGTTACGCCAGCCCGAAGCAAGGCGCGCCCCTCCTCTCGCTTACGAGGTGCCGTG
>PMZX01000195.1 GCA_003170035.1 Myxococcales bacterium
AGCACCCAGTGGTCCTCGGGTTCGATGTGCATGGCCTGGTCGTAGGCTTCCGCCGCCTCGTGATGACGATCCATCTCGGCCAGGATGTCGCCCCTTACTGCGGCCACGAAGAACGAATCGCCGCCGCGTTCCTGGGCGCTCACGATGGCGTCGAGCGCTTCGCGGGTTCGCCCCTGTTCAAGCAAAGCCTGCGCCAGCTTGGCGAACCCCGTGGCGAAGCTGCCGTCTCGCCGAATTGCCTCGCGGCAGGCGTCTTCAGCAAGGACGGCCTGACGCGCCTCCAGATAGGCGTCTCCCAGTTCACGCCACCCATCGATGAGCGCAGGGTTCAGTTGGGTGGCACGACGGGCAGCATCCAGGGCTCCGCGGTCGTGGCACGCATTC
The DNA here is from genome assembly GCA_003170035.1 of Myxococcales bacterium. GTDB lineage: Bacteria > Myxococcota_A > Polyangia > Fen-1088 > Fen-1088 > Fen-1137. The sequence goes on from PMZX01000195.1 coordinate 385, forward strand.
AAACCCTCAGCCAGGACCGCATGGCAAATGGCCAAGTCCGGCCGCTCACCGACGGCCACCCGCGCCTGCCGCACAGCCTCGTCCAGCGCGCCCTGATCCAGCGAGTCACGCGCCGCCGCTAGAGCCCGCAAGGCCGCCTCCAGATTGGCGCTGGACTCACGCATCCGCGCGATGTCCGTGTCACCAGGGACTAGTGCCTCCACAACCTTGCTGGCCAGATCCGCGCGCAGCCGATCGCCGACCGCATGGGCCCGCATGGCCTCGCCGCGCCAGTAGGCTCCCGTGGAAGCTGCCGCAGCGCCGAGCTGGTCTCTGGCCCGCGCCGCGGCCTCTGCGTCACCGCGGTCTTGTGCCAGCACGATCGAGAGCGCCGCTGCGTCCAGGCGTGCGTCATCATCGCGTGCGGTCATCGGGTCTGCCCCGATGGCGTCATTCAGGGCTGCTTGCGCGCGCAGGTTGTCGCCGCGGTCGAGTGCACGCAATGCGAGCGCGGTCAGCAAGGCTGGCCCGGGCGGGCCGGCGCAGCGAAGCGCCTCGGCTAGCGCCTGGTCGACCTCGATCTTCTTGCCTTGGTCCTCGAGGTGGTCGACCAGACGCACCCAGTGCTCGGCAAGACCCGGATCGCGCCGACACAGCTCGTGCGCCAGTGCCGTCGGCTCGGCGTCGTCGCCGGCCAGAAGCTCGCCCAGACAGGCATAGACAAAACGTAGGAAGCTCGACCCCACGCGGTCTGCGCTGTGGCCTGCCAGCTCGACCACCGGGCACTCCTCCTCTCCTGCCGACTCGAGATCCAGGGCGAACAACCGCAGGCCCCGCTCCGCTACTGGCCATAGGCCCTTGAGTTCTGCCGGGCGCCCAGGCTCGCTGGCCTGGCGCAGACTCTCGTCGTAAGACAGGAGTCGTAGGCCGCGATCGCACTCGCTGTCGCCGCCCCCGCCCTGTTCAGGCCGCCGCGGGTTCGCGGGCAGCAAGCCCCCGTCGTAACGCGAAACAAACGCGGCATAGCCCGCGGGCGCAGCCCGGCCAAGCAAGTCGTTGAGCCGGGCCAGACGCGCTTCGCCCCCTGTCCCCTTGACCAGCACTGCGCCGGGAAGGCGTGCACATTCGTCTTCGATCTCAAGCAGGAGCATGTTGACCGGGTCGGCCATCATCGGGGGATATACGCATGCGCTGAGCGCCGATCAAGCGCAAACACAAACTCACTTGCTTGACCGGAGCGCCGGAAGGCGCAACACTTAGCGGGTTGCCGTGTCGATCGCTCTTGGGATACGACTCTTGGGCCGCGCGCCTCGTGGGTGCGCCTCGAGGCGAGGCTGGTGATGACGGCAAAGGTTCTGATCTGCGACGATGAAGAGGCCTTATGCCGCAGCCTGGCGCGGTTGTTGCGCTCGGCGGCTTACGACGTGGTCACCGCGGACGGCCCGGGTGGACTGGCGCAGATCGAGCGTGACATCTTCGATGCGGTGGTCACGGACCTGCGCATGCCTGGCGCCGACGGGTTCGCCATCCTCGATGCCGTGCGCGCGAAATCCCCGCGAACCCCGGTCATCGTGATGAGCGGCAGCGCACAGATTCCGGATGCAGTTCGCGCAATGCGCCTGGGGGCGCGCGATTTCTTGGTCAAGCCCGTCGAGGTCGACAGTCTGGAGGAGGCCCTGTGCAGCGCGGTTGGCTGGTCCAAGACCCCGCCGCCCGACACTGGCCCGGATCCCCTGGCATGGCGCGACCGAACCGCACCCTGGCTGCTGGGGGAGGCTCCGACCATGGTCGCGGTTCTCAGCGTGCTCGCCCAGGTGTCGGACACGAGTTGCACCGTGCTGCTCACCGGTGAGTCTGGCACAGGCAAGGAACTGGTCGCTCGATCCATCGTCGCTGGCTCGTCGCGCGCCAAGAAGCCATTCGTGGCAGTCAACTGTGCCGCCATCCCCACCAACCTGGTCGAGTCCGAGCTCTTCGGTCACGCCAAGGGTGCGTTCACCGGAGCCAACGCTGCGCGTATGGGCCGTTTCGCCGAAGCCAACGGCGGAACCATCCTGCTCGACGAAATCGGAGAAATGGAACTGGGCGTGCAAGCCAAGCTGCTGCGCCTGATCCAGGATGGCGTCCTGCGACCGGTTGGCGACGAGTTGGACCAGCGGATCGACGTGAGGATTCTGGCCGCCACCAACCGCAAGCTCGAGAATGACTTGGCGGCTGGCCGCTTCCGCGCCGATCTCTATTGGCGCCTCAACGTCATCCCTATCGAGGTCCCCGCCCTGCGCGAGCGTTCGTCCGACATCCCGCTTCTGGCTGAGCATTTCGTCAGACGTTTCAACGAAAAGAATCGGCGCAAGGTGACGGGCATCCACCCCGACGCGATGTTTGCGCTGCAGCACTACTACTGGCCGGGCAACATACGCGAGTTGGAAAACCTGATCGAACGCACGGTGATTCTCAAAGGCTCGGGCGACATCGTTTTGACCGACCTGCCGCCAAAGCTGCGCGGTGGTCAGGATGGGTCTTCAGTCCAAGCGGTCCAAGACGAAGCGTCGACCCCGGTTCCCACACCGCTCCCGACGGAACGGACCGATCTGCGCGCCATCCTGGAATCGGTAGAGGACCGAATGATCGCCGAGGCTCTGGTGCGGACAGGCGGCAACAAGAACCGCGCGGCCGAGTTGCTCGGACTCAACCGAACGACCCTGGTCGAAAAGCTGCGTCGCAAGCGGACCATGGTGCCGCCCACGGCGTCTTAACCGGGCCAGCTTACTTGAGCGCAGCCAGCGCCTCGCCGATGCGGCTGAGTCCCTTCTCTATGTTGGCTTGCGAAGTCGCATACGACAGACGCACGTAGCCAGGAGCATAGAAGGCCGACCCCGGAACGACCGCCACCTTAGCCGCTTCGATGAAGTACTCACACAGAGCCGGATCGCCGTCGATGACCTTGCCCGCGGGCGTGCGCCGGCCNNTTGGGCTCGACGCACTTGACCCCTGGCATGGCCCGCAGGGTCTTCACCATGAACTGGCGCCGCTTGTCGAACTCCAGCCGCATGCGCTCCAACTCATCGGTCGGTCCCTCCAGGGCGGCCACGGCTGCCGCCTGGCTGACGGCGGCCGCATTGGTGGTGGACTGCCCTTGCAGGGTCGACATGCCCTCGATGACAGGCAGAGGCGCCACGCAGAAGCCGATACGCCAGCCGGTCATGGCAAAGGACTTGGAAACTCCATCCACGATGATGGTGCGCTTGCGTACCTCGGGGCTGAAGGAGGCCGGCTGCACGAAGCGAGCATCGCCGTAGCACAGGCTGCGGTAGATGTCGTCGGTGAGCAGCCAGATGTCATGCTTGACTGCCAGGTCGGCCAAGCCGCGCAGGGTCTTCTCGTCATAGACCGCCCCCGTCGGGTTGCTGGGCGATACCACCAGGATGATGCGCGTGCGCGGCGTGATCGCCTGGGCTACCGCCTCGGGGTTGACGATGAAGTCGTCTTCCGGCCGTGACAGCACCGGCACCGGCCTGGCGCCTGCCAACTTGGCGATCTCGGCGTAACTCACCCAGTAGGGCGCGGGAATGATGATCTCGTCTCCTTCGTCCAGCAGTACGTGAAAAGCGTTGAAGAGGGACTGCTTGGCGCCTGCGCTGACCATGACCTCTTTAGGGTTCACCTCGAAGCCATGGGCCTTGCCCAGCCAAACCGCCGCTGCCTTGCGCAGTTGAGGCGTTCCTTCCACGGCGGTGTACTTGGTGGCTCCGGCGTCGAGCGCCTTCTTGGCTGCCTCCTTGATGTGAGCCGGCGTGTCGAAGTCCGGCTCGCCAGCGCCAAAGCTCACCACGTCCATGCCCTGGGCCCGCAGCTCCGCCGCCTTGGCGGTCACCTTCAGAGTCATTGATGGTTCGACAACTGATAGGCGTTTTGCTAGTTTTATCAGCACGTTACCTCTTGGTCCTAAACTTCTTCTTCAGGGCAGAAAGAACCCCTGGCGGCACCACGCGCCCGATGTCCCCGCCCATCTCCGCCACCTCACGGACAAGCGAAGAGGATACGAAGAAGTTGTCTTCATTGGTCATGAGAAAAATGGTTTCCACCTCGGGCGCCAGTTGCCGGTTCATATGAGCAAACTGGAACTCGTATTCGAAGTCTGCCACGGCTCGTAGGCCGCGGATGACGAACCTTGCGTCCCGCCGCCGCACGTAGTCGACCAGCAGTCCGCTGAACGAATCGACCTCCACCCGCGCATCATNNTCCGCGTGGCCGTTCGTGATGGGATCGAACGTCCCGGGGTAGACGGCGATCGATCGGCGAGACGGCACTAGGCCAGTCCCCTCTGCAGCCGGTAGAAGGAAACCCCGGTGTCACCATAAAAGCGCCGGTCGGTCATGACCAGAGTGCCGAAAACCTCGGCCGGCAGGTGACGCCGCCCATGCTCGACGATCACCACGGCGCCGTCAGCCAGCAACTCGCCGCCGGCAAGCATGGACAGGACCGGCCCTGCCTCGTCCGACGCGTAGGGAGGGTCCACGAAGACCCAACCAAAGACCCTGCCCTCGGCAGCGCTGGCTATGCTTTGCAGGGCGCGTAGAACGCTCGCTCCCATGACACGAGCCCGCCCCGAGAACCCGAGCTCACGGAGATTCCGATGCAAGATCCCGAGCGCGCGCGCATCGCGTTCCACGAACTCTGCCGCCACCGCGCCTCGGGATAGGGCTTCGATGCCGAGGGATCCGGTTCCAGCAAAGAGGTCCAGCACAGGGTACGGAGGCGGCGGTCCCAGGATGTTGAAGATGGCCTCGCGGACCTTTGCCCCGGTGGGCCTTGTCGTGGCTCCACGTGGCGCGCGCAGCTTGCGCCCGCGGTCAGAGCCTGCAATGACCCGCATGGCCGGCTTACCTACCGCGTGCAGGGCAGAGTAGTCAACCGACGGATGGGCAGGCTATCCTGCTCCCCATGTCAGATGCCCTTCTTCTCACGCCCGCCGTGACGCGGCTCATTGAACTCGCGCTCGAGGAGGACCTGGGGCGCGGAGACGCCACCACGCAGGCCGTGGTGCAGCCGGGCGCCAGAGCCACTGCCCACCTGGTGGCCCGCCAGCGCCTAACCGTGGCCGGTCTGGACGTTGCCACCGCGGTTTTCCGGCACCTCGATCCATCGATGGCCATCGACGTCCAGGTGGCCGACGGTGCAGAGGCCCAGACCGGAACACGCGTGGCAAGCTATCGAGGCTCGGCCACAGCCCTGCTGGCCGGAGAGCGGACCGCGCTCAATTTCCTGCAGCGGCTTTCGGGGATTGCCACGCTGACGCGAGCCTTTGCAGCTGCAGCCCAGGGCACCGGCCTGCGCATCACCGACACACGCAAGACCACCCCAGGCTTCCGCCTGCTCGAGAAATACGCCGTGCGCATGGGCGGGGGCAGCAACCACCGTTTCGACCTAGGCTCTGGCGTTCTCATCAAAGACAACCACGTGGCGCTCGCCGGATCGGTCAGCGAGGCCGTGCGCCGGGCCAGGGGCCACGTGCCCCACACCCTGAACATCGAAGTCGAGGTGGACACCCTGGCCCAACTCGATGAGGCGCTGGCCGCGGGCGTGGCCATTGTTCTGCTCGACAATTTCGGCGAGGCGGACCTGGTGAAGGCCGTGGCGCGCGTACGCACCGTCAAGCCTCGTCCGCTCGTTGAGGTCTCGGGCGGCGTAACCCTGGCGCGCATCCCCGAGCTTGCTCGCGCAGGAGTGGATCTGGTTTCCGTGGGCGCGCTCACCCACTCGGCCCCCGCCGTGGATCTCGCGCTGGACCTGGAAGACCCCGCGGGGCACGCGGCGTGAGCGAGAATGCCTCTACAAAGAGCGACCTCGTGTCGGAGGTCGTGCTCCCACTCCTTCACACCCGACGCCTGGGCCGAGGCTACGAGTTTCTCTCTGCCTGCGCCTCGACTAACGACGTGGTTCGTAGCCGCGCGGCTGCGGGAGCGGCCGAGGGGCTCCTGGTCGTGGCCGACAGCCAGACCGCCGGCCGCGGCCGGCTGGGGCGCTCGTGGCACTCGCCACCGGGACAGAATCTGTACTTCTCCCTGTTGCTGCGCCCTGCCCTGGCCGCGCGCCACGCCGCACCTCTGACCCTGCTGGCCGCCACGGCTCTGGCGCGCACACTGACCGAGGCCGGGGCAACACCGCGCCTGCGCTGGCCCAACGACCTGCTGCTCCCCGCTGCGGGCGGTCTTCGCAAGGCGGCAGGTATCCTCGCCGACATGTCCACCGACGGCGAGAAGGTTCGCCACATCGTACTCGGCGTGGGCCTGAACGTGAACGGCCTGGAGTTCCCGCCCGAGCTGGCCGAACGCGCGACCTCGCTGCGCATGGCGCACAGGCGCGCGTTCGATCGGGTCCGGCTGCTGGTTGATTTCTTGGCCGCCTTCGAGCCCATTTACGATGATTTCCTGGCTCGCGGCCCTGCGTCGGGCCTGGTGCAGTGGCGTCGCTACGCGGATCTCGGTCGCGTGTATCGCATCGATCGGGATGGAGCCAGGGTGGAGGGTGTCGCGACAGACATCGACGACGACGGAGCCCTGCTGGTGCGCGACGAAGCGGGCCGTGTCCATCGCCTGATCTCGGGCGAAACTAGCTAGCGTTGGCCCGCGCGCTATGCTCGGCCCACCTTGACCATCGCCCAGTCCATCGTTCTCGGCATCATCCAGGGACTCACAGAGTTCTTGCCGGTCTCCTCAACTGCGCATTTGAGGATCGCGCCGGCCTTGCTCGGCTGGCCGGACAGCGGGGCCGCGTTCACCGCTGTCATCCAGCTGGGCACCCTGCTGGCTGTCATCCTCTTCTTCTTGCGTGACCTGCTCGGCATGCTGGCCGCGCTGGCCGATCCGAAGCGGCGGCGCGGACCGGAAGGCCGCCTCTTGCTCTACCTGGTGGTGGGCACGGTGCCCATCGGTATCGCCGGGGTTCTCTTCAGACACGCGGTGGAAGGCCCACTCCGCTCACTCGTAGTCATCGCCACGTCGCTCATCGTGGTCGGCCTGGTCATGGCCCTCGTCGAACGGCTGGCGCGCCATGAGCGCGCCATGGATTCGCTCTCCTTGCGCGACGTCCTCATCATCGGGCTGGGGCAAGCCCTGGCGCTGGTGCCAGGCGTGTCGCGCTCGGGGATTACTCTCGCCTTTGCCATGGCTATCGGTCTGCGGCGCGACGCAGCCGCCCGCTTCTCGTTTCTACTGTCAATTCCGGCGGTGGCTGCCGCGGCCGTGTTCGAGCTTCCGACGCTGCTGCACAATCGCGACGTGGGAATCTCGGCCCTGGTCGCTGGTCTAGCCGCTGCGGCCGTGTCAGGGTATCTGTGTATTCAATGGCTGTTGCGCTTTCTCCGGACCCGAACCACGTACTCCTTCGTGATCTACCGGGTAGCGCTGGGTTTCTTGCTTCTCGCCGCCGTTCTTGCTGGAAAACTGGCGTAGCGGACTTCCGCACCCCGGATTCCGGCCACGACC
>PMZX01000063.1:0-2504 GCA_003170035.1 Myxococcales bacterium
CCGGCCAGGCGCATCTACGAGCTTACCAAGATCGGTCGCGAGCACCTCGATACCTGGGTGGCCGAGATCCGCAAGACCAGGGCGCACCTGGGCGAGTTCGTCGCCGAGTACGAATCCATCGCGGAGCGCCGCTCTGCCAAACCACGAAAGAGAGGCTGATCATGTGCCACTGCGAGACAGGCGAACGACACCATCATCAACATCATGGCCAGCGCTGCGAATGCCATTCTGAGCGCGAGCCCGAGGCCGGATGTCAATGCGGCTGCTCCGCCGAGTGCGGGGGATGCCGTTGTGGCGGCGGAGGCGGCGGGTGCTGTTGCGACGGCGGACACGGCGGGTTCCACCGCCGCTACAGGAGCAAGGCCGAGGTGATCGCCGAACTTGAGTCGTACCTGACCGAGCTCAAGGCCGAGGCCCAAGCTGTGGAAGAGCGTCTGAAGGAGTTCCGCGGCTGACAACATTGTTCGTACGCGTCCTTGCATTCCGGTACCAACCTGCACCCAAATAGCAGGGCCTCATCGCCCTGCTCACTGGCAAGAATGAATAGACCCCATCATGAAGACCACCCGTCCTCTGCTCATAGTGGCTTGTGCGATTTTCGCTGCCGCATGCTCGAACAGAAGTAGAAACGGCGCCGCATCCCGCTTTGGCGGTGCGCCCGCCGCCAACACAACACCTGCCCCAAGCACTGACGAAGCCGCTGTCTCAGGCGGACATCTGGTGGCAGCGCACGATCCAGCCCACCCGCCCATCGACTGTCCCTTGCGCAAGCAGGGTCTCGACCCTGCCCAACTTCGGCCGTTCAAGGACACGGCCCAGTACATCGCGTTTCTCGAAAGGCCAGACCGGGCTGCCTGGCAGAAACCCGATGCGGTGGTGGCTGCCCTGGGGCTGACCGGCAAGGAGACGATCGTCGACCTCGGAGCCGGCTCCGGCTACTTCTCTTTCCGCCTCGCGCGTGCCGTGCCGAAAGGAAAGGTGATCGCGGTGGACGTGGAGCCCGAAATGATCCGCCACATCCACCACAAGGCGATGACCGAGGGTGTGCGCAACCTGCAGGTGGCCTTCGCCAAGCCCGACGATCCCGGCGTCCCTGCCGGGGCCGATCTGGTCTTCATGTGCGACGTACTTCACCACATCCAGGATCGCCCAGCCTGGCTGGCCAAGCTGACGGCGCAGATGCACAAGGGCGCGAGGCTTGCACTGATCGAGTTCAAGGAAGGCAAACTGCCCGAGGGCCCGCCCGAAGCTGCGAAGCTGTCCCGGGCGCAACTTCAGACCCTGGCCACTGGCGCCGGCCTCGTACTCGACAGCGAGAAGCCGGATCTGCTCCCGTACCAAACCTTCCTGCTTTTCCGCAAGGCGCGCTGAGGGCGGCCCGGAAAGCAGCCACGTCCGTCCCCGCTTTCATTCACCCGACCTTGTTCGGCGACACGCGACAGGTGGAGAAGCCGAAGATCGAGTAGAGCGGGCAGCTTCCCAACAAGCCCGTGGCCAACGGCACCAGACCGATGTACCCGAGGGCGGTGTGCGGCCCGACCAACGCCAGGCTGAGCAAGCCCAGCCCAAGCAGTACGCGCAGGGCGCGATCTGCAAAGTGTTCATTCTTCGCAAGCAAACGTGACATGGCAGCCTACTTGGTCCGGGTCAGCGGGCTTTCCGCCATGACCCTTCGTTTGGTGAGAGCCACCCGCGACGAAAAGGATTCACGCGAACCCAAATCTATGGACCTGGCTCTCACCGTGCAGGCCATGAGCTTCAGAAACGCGACGAGTTCAGCCCGCACGGAAGCCGTGATCGAGCAGAACGGGAAACGGCTGCGCGTGATGAAGGGCGCAGTGCGCACCATTGCTGAGGCTTGCGGACTCCAAGCGCACAGGCCGGCAACGAGGCGGTTGACTTGTTGGCGGGCGCCGATGGGTTCGCCGAAGTGTATCCCGAAGACAAATACATCGTCGTGCAACACCTGCAGGCCGCTGGGCATGTCACCGGCATGACAGGCGACGGGGTCAACGATGCGCCCGCCCTCCGCCAGGCAGAAGTGGGCATCGCCGTCTGTACCGCGACCGACGTGGCCAAGGGCGCCGCCAGCGTCGTCCTGACCGAACCGGGGTGGCGCCAGATTTTGCTGCCGGGTTCTTGCGACACGCGCCGACAGCAAGAAAGCAAAGGACAATGGCCGTGGCGCGAGTGGTGGCGAACATGGCGCAGGCTACCTTATCCGAACAACTCAGTTGCGCACACAGAACTCGATAAGATCCTGGCGCGCCGCTGGGCTAGACTGGTGACATGGCAACCGAAGGCGACGGCGCACCAGCCGAAGACGCGCTCCTCTTGGCCGCGCGTAAAGGGGATCGCGCTGCGCTCGACGATCTCCTCGAACGCCATCAGCGGCAGGTATTCGCGTTCGGCATGAAGATGTGTGGCGATCCGGATGACGCCCAGGAGGTGGCGCAGGACACCCTGCTGTCCATGGTGCGATCGGTGCGCGATTTTCGCGGCGA
>PMZX01000063.1:2510-2752 GCA_003170035.1 Myxococcales bacterium
CTGCTCGGCCGCGAGACGCGCGACGCTGTGGCCGCCGCCTTGGACCAGCTGGAACCCGAAGCGCGCGAGGTGGTGATCCTGCGCGATCTCGAAGGTCTGAGCGCCCCGGAGGTGGCGCAGGTCACTGGGCTCAGCGTCGCGGCGGTGAAGAGCCGCCTGCATCGCGCCCGGCAGTCACTGCGCACGCAGTTGTTGGCCGTGGTTGGAGGCGACGGCGGGGCGCCGGCCCAGCCGAACTGTCC
>PMZX01000470.1:0-16655 GCA_003170035.1 Myxococcales bacterium
GCGGCGCTTTGGGGTTACCCAACGGCGATTCAGGAACAGAACAGCGTCCCCGGCATCACCAATCGAATCCTTTCGCGGTTGGTTCGCATTGTGGTGGTGGCCTTTGACGAAGCCCGCGGATTCTTTCCGGCAGGCAAGTGCGAGACCATCGGCAATCCCGTGCGCAGCAAGCTGGTGGCGACTTTGGCGGCCGGCGCGGACAACGGCGAGCAGAGTGGGCCGCTTCGCGTTCTGGTGGTGGGCGGCAGTCAGGGCGCTCGTGCGGTCAATGACCTGGTACTGGCGGCGGTCGAGGTACTGGCGAATCACGGCTCGCTGCCCGCCCTTGTCCACCAGACCGGGCTTAGCGACGAAAACCGATGCGGCGAACGCTATCGCACTCTGGGTGTAGTCGACCGAGTTGAGGTGCGGCCCTTCATTGACGACATGGCGACCGAATATCATCGCGCCAGCCTGGTCGTGGCGCGCGCTGGTGCCCTAACCCTGGCCGAGCTGGCCATTGCCGGCCGGCCCGCGATTCTGGTTCCCCTGCCCACTGCGGCCGACGACCACCAGAGCAAGAACGCCACCCGCTTTGCCGAAGCAGGCGCGGCCATTGTGCTCGATCAGCGCACTGCAACCGGCGCGGAACTGGCCCAACTGCTTTCCGACTTGCTCGCCGATTCCCGCCGCCGCCAAGCAATGGCCGCAGCAATGCGCAGCCTCGCGCGCCCCAAGGCAGCGGCGGATATTGTCGACAGGTTGGAGAGACTGACGAGGTAGCTCCGGGTCTTGAGAACCCGTTGCTGGGCGGGCTCGCGGTCGACCTCGGGGCGTGAGTTGGGCGCCTTGCTCACAGGCCGCCTTTACCCCATCCCCATCATCGGCCCCACGGCCCAGTCGTAGTCGACCACGTTGCCGTTTCACTCTGGCAGGTTCGTCTCCACTCCCAGTTCCAGCCCCTCATCCGCTGCCCTTTCGCGCAGGAACGCGACCGCATCCTCGACCATCTCCCGGGGCGGCTCCGGCGGCAGCGCCGGGCCGTCGGGCGCGGTGAAGGCCAGCGTGCCGTCGGCACCGAACTGCACACTCCAACCTCCTTTCACGTGTTACTGTGGCCTCATGAGTTGTCGTTGGCTATTCACGGCAGGTTTGCTGCCTGCGATGGCGTTTCCGTAAAGGGAGGGTCTCTGATGCACGCAGCGTCTCGCCGGTCGCTCCTTGGCGTTCTGGTACTATCCACCATTGGCTCAGCCTGTACGGATAGTTCCCGCGCGAAGAATACCGACGGAGGTTTCAGCGGGGATGTGGGGGTCGGCGGTACGGGTGGCGCGATCACTGGCAATGCGGACGGGCAGTCGATAGGAGGAAGCACGGTTAGTTCTGGGGTAGATGGCGGGACCACGACGGGCGGCAGTATCGACGCGGGCGCCAACCTGGGGACAGGCGGTGCCATGGCAACTGGAGGCAGCACTGGTGCGGCCGGCGCCGTCGCAACCGGGGGCAGCGCGGTTACAGGTGGCGCGATGGCGACTGGAGGTAGTACTGGTACAGCCGGCGCCGCCGCAAGCGGAGGCAACAGAGGAACCAGTGGCAGTATGGACGCGGGTGGTACCGTGGGATGGGCCGGCGTTGTCGCGGGCGGCACGGTTGGTATCGGGGGCACCAGCGCCACAGGGGGAGTCATTGGCGCCGGCGGGAGTGTCGGCGCCGGCACAACTGCGACGGGTGCTGCTGGTGCATCCGGTGGCCCGGACGCGGCAACAAGCTCCGGTGGCTCATCGGGCACTGATGCTGCCGCAGTAGTTGATGCACAACCAGACAGTCTGCCAACCGACGACCTTGGCGGGAGTGGATGCATCGGGGGCACCGGTATCGCTGACGATTTGATTGCAGACTTTTCGACCGATAGCCGTCTCTATCGCGTCGACGGCCGTTCCGGCATGTTCTTTGTCTACGGCGACAGCTCAATCTCAGGTTCCTTCGACCCACCAAGAGTCACGAACAGCGCCTACCCCGTCGACAGCACGACAGGCAACCCGAGTTGCTCTGGGCCAGGCTCGTTCCACACCAAGGCCACGGGGTTCGGGATCTGGGGCGCCGCAATTCGGGCCAATTTCGTGGCCGCGCCAGATGGCAGCCCATACCAAGAGACCTATGATGCCTCGAAGTACAAAGGCATCTCGTTCTGGGCCAGGAGCGCGACCGCAATGGCGAGGGTCCAGGTCAGCTTCCCCGATGTCTACACCGATGGCGGGGCCAACCCCACGGCGCTCGACCCCACGGTTGCGGCTTGTGTATACATCCCCAACAGGGACTTCGCCTGCAGCCCCTACCTAGTCAAGTTTGGCGATTCCTGGTTCCCTGCGTACAGGGACTATCAGATCGACACGACCTGGAAGCGATTCGATATCTTCTTCGCTGACACCCTCCAGGATCCATACAACCCCGGCTATCACACGGGCGCGGACAAGCTAGATGTCAGACACCTGACCGGCATGGAAATCCAGGTGGGCGCGATCTACGTCTCAGGTAGCCCGACCCCAAACGATTTCGAGATCTGGATCGACGATGTGAAGTTCATCAAGTAGCGGCGTGCGCAAGGACGCCCGGCCGGGGCCGCGCGCGCTCAGACCAACTGGTTCGTCAAAGGCGGGATCTGCGGCAGCTTCAGGTTCTAGTTCTACGGAAGTACCGGCGGCCGCGAAACGCACGGGCCAACAGGGTGTCCATCCCTGGGCCAGGCATGGGCCGCGCAGGCTGATGCCGGCGCGCTGGGGATTCCGTGTTAGAAGACCGGAATTACGCGTGACGAGACGACAGAAGATGAGACGTTTTCATCTACCAGTTTGGCTTGTGTTGCTCATCGTCACGGCAGACGCACTCGCCCAAGAAGACGCGCCCGGTGTGGTCCCGCCTGCCGCAGCCGGACCGGCCGCGGCAGCCAAGTCGATCGCCCCACCCGGCATAGACTATCCTGCGCTGCAAGCCCTGGGCGGAGTCTCCGCGCTCTACATCGATCACACCTACGAAACCAGCGACGATCTGTCGACCTTCTACTGGGTCCAGGGTCACGCCAGCGGCTATCGGCTTGCCCTGGGCGGCAGTCTTCGCCTCGGTGCGTTTCACGCAAACCTCGAGTTGCCGGTGCAGCTCACGCGCCTTTTCATTGACAGCTTGGGCTCGTCGCCGCCGATTCCAGCCGATCGGCGGAAATCCTCGTTCTCCCTGGGTGACGTGGTCGGCGGCGGCAGCTATGCCTGGCAACTTCCCACCGACGCGGTCACGGCGTACCTCGGCCTGGGCCTGCGCTTCCGTTTGCCGACGCACACCATGACCTATAGCTTCCAGCTGGTCGATGGAAATCCCTACTCATTTGGTTTCCCCTACTACTTCCACTTGGCTCCTGCAGGCCTGTTTCTCGTGTCCTATGGCCCCCTCTCCTTCACGATCAACCAGGGCCTTCTGGCCATGCTGGCAAAGAACACGACGCTTCTGGGCCTGCCTTTGGACATCCCGAACGTTTTCTTTTGGGAATCGCACTACGCCCTGTCCCTCGTGCCGGTTGACTGGCTGGGGCTTTCTCTCGAACTCATCAACTGCATTCAGCTCAGTCACATCGGCGATCAGAACTTTCAAGATCTTAACCACCTGCGCGTCTTCTACCTCGATCCGGCTTTGACGTTTGACCTCGGGTCCTACCGGATTGCATTGGCGGGACGATTCGGGCTTGGCAAAGACACCCAGAGATTTGGCGTTATCACGTTCTCCGGATCGCGGGCTCTGCTCGTGCGCGTGTCCTATGTTTTCTAGCCACGCGTGGATGCTGTAAACTGAGAGCCTCGCATGTTCCGCTACATCCCTTGCGTGCTCCTGCTCTGGTTCGCGGCCTCCTGCCAGCAGAGTGGAACGAGTTCAAACGATGCACAGATCCACGATGGGGGCGCGGACGCTTTGCTGCTCAGCCTGCCGCTCGGCTGTCCGCCCGACGCGGGCAATGAGATCGGCATCGGCAAGCCATGCAGCANNGGGTGGCAACGAGTGCGCGAGCGGTCTGCTCTGCACCTGTGGCAACTTCGGCGTTACCTTGCCCGCCAACATGCCCTGCCTCTGCACCAATGCGACGGCGAGTGCGCAGTGTCCGACGAATCCAAACTGCGGGAGCAACGCAACCTGCTGTGCCATCCTGGGCGTGGTGAGCGGTTGCATCCCCAATGTTTGCCTGGTCACCAGTCCTCAGGGCAGCAGTCAATGCCCATTTCAGTAAGAACGCGCCGGCGCNNCCAGCGGCAGGTCTAGGTTGCTACTGCATTCCTTCCCACATCAGCAGGAACGAACCGATTCCATGCTGGTCGTTCGATGCCGTCGCATGACTGAAATAGTCGGTCACGAGAGCGGAGGCATTGAGGCCCGTGCAAATCGTCGCAATGGTGGTCTGGTTGGTTGCGTTCTTGGTCACCTTTTGCATGACGCCATTGAAACCCTTCCTGGCCACATCGGCAAAGGTCGCATCCACCAACCCATGTTGATAGGCCCACCAGATTACGTAGCTATACATGCTGGAGCAGGACGTCTCGACCCAGTTCAGTGAGTTCGTTTCCATATCGACGACCTGGAACCACCGTCCTGTCGTCGGATCCTGGTGCGCGGCCAGGGCAGTGATGAGATCTTTGAGAATGGTTTCTATCTGAGCTCGACCTGAATCGTTGGCAGGCAGCATTTCCAGGGTCATGACGCTTGCCATTGTGAACCATCCCATGGCCCGGCCCCAACTGATCTGGTTGGTCTTGCTCGGTGTCTTTGACCAAGCCACCGTGCCGCTGTCATCGTAGGCATGCCAGAGGAGATTGGTAGCCGAATTCTTCAGGTGTGTCGCCGTGACGGACAGGTTTGTGACCGCAATGGGGTACACCGTCGGATCGTTGAAAATGATGGCGTAGCGAGTGAGGAAAGACAGAGACATGAAGACCCCGTCACCCCAAAGCTGGTGGTCACGAGTCCCATTGTTGGCGTGCCAGAAAGCGCCCTCGACGGTAGGGTAGGTGTCGAAGATCCTTCGGGTCGAATCCGCAAAACCCTTGTAGCTGGCTTTTTGCGTGATTTCATAGGCGTCAACCAGTGCCGTCATGTGCATGATGTTGTCGAGGCTGGTGCCGTCAGCAACGCCCCATTTGTCCGCCGATGTCGTCAGGAACGTGAGGTATTTGGTCGCGTCGGTGGGGCTCGAATCCTTGAGTCGCTTGTAGGCCTTGTACATCCCGTGCAGGATCAGCCCCTCGGGATAGGTGGAGCCAAAGGAGGTCTTGCCAGCTATTGCCGTGTCGATTACCAACTTGCCCCAGTCGACGCCACTCTGGGAGATCAGCTGGGAGGCTGGGCCAGGGCCGCCGATGAGCGTGCTTCCACCCGCCGCGCCTCCGCCCCCGCTTCCTGCTGTGGCGGATGTCCCTCCGACTCCCGTAGTTCCACCCGTGCTACTGCTTCCCGCCGCGCCGCCGGTCCTTCCACCTGTGGCCGCGCCACCTGTGGCGCTGCTCCCTGCCGCGCCGCCAGTCCTTCCGCCTGTGGCCGCGCCACCTGTGGCGCTGCTCCCCGCTGTGCCGCCGGTCCTTCCGCCGGTCGCGCCGCCCGTGGCGCTGCTGCTTCCTGTCGTGCCGCCGATTGTTCCGCCTGTCGCTGTGCCACCCGTGTTGCCTGTCGTGCCGCCGGTTGCTCCGCCTGTGGCAGTGCCGCCCGTGTTCCCTGTCGTGCCGCCGGCTGCTCCGCCTTTGGCAGTGCCCCCCGTGTTCCCCGTCGTGCTGCCGATTGTTCCGCCTGTGATCGCGCCGCCCGTGTTGCCCGTCGTCCCGCCCGCTACCACAGTTCCGCCAGTGCTGCTTGACGTCGTCACGCCGCCGATACTTCCGACGGTGCTTGAAACCCCGCCAGCGCCGCCTGTGGCGGTAGATCCTCCGACGCTCGGTCCAGCACCACCACTCGTTGCGGTGGTGCCCCCTGTCGCCGCCGGACCACTATTTCCGGAGCAGGCAACGGAAGCACCCAGTGCCAAGAAAATTGCGAACCGCGCAACAACGGGAGATCGTTGATGGGTGTTGGTGAGCATCTCCATATATTAACACTTCAACCCGAATATTCGGCAACCATAGCCGGGTCTCGACTTGAGCGCTTATGCAGCGTGTCCGACCGCCTGAAGCAGGGATGCGAGCGGGGTGACCTGCGCTTCCCTGCCCGGCGCACAGTTCAGCAGCACCCCCGCCCCGCCCAAGAAGCGCGCCCGCTTTGCACTGACCCCCGGCGGGTTGGAATTCTAGTCCTCAGTTGCCGGCGCAGCAGGTTTTCCGGGCTAGACTGGCACCATCTTGGACCCAACCGTACCAGCCACGACGACGGACCTGCGTGACCGCCTGCTGGCCGTGCTCGCCAAGCCGGACGCCGGTCACGTCGCGGATCGGGCAACCTTGGTGGCGGTCCAGCAACGCTTGGCCGTGCTCGAGTGGCCCGACGAAGGCAAGGGTCTGGTCGTGCTCGACTATGCCGGGTCCAGCCCCGACGCTTTTCGTACTGCTGTGGATCGGGTTCTGCAGGCCCACCAGGCCGGTTTGCTCTTCGTGGTCGCAATCGGTGGCGGTGCTGAAGCGCAGGCGGTACTGGCCGACGCAGACCGCGCGGCACCCAACCAGAACCACCTTGGCGTGTACCATCTTTCCGACGACGGACGCTTGCTTCGGGTGGCGGGACGGCGGCTGTCTGCGCTGGAGTCGGCCGCCGAGCGACTGGGCCAGACCCAAGCGCTCACCCCGGATGAGATCCCCGATCTGATCGATCGCGGCCGCCGCGAGCGGGTCGAGGCCGCCGGCTTTGCGCAGGCGGTATCCAAGCGCTTTCCTCGCGTCACCTTTGCCCTCATCGCCGTCTGCTTCCTGGCCTTCGCTTTCCTGGACGGCTCGGGGCCGGAAGGCCTGGTGATCAAAGCTTGGCTCGGCGACGGCCCGCGCGCGCTCTGGCAGGGCGAGCTCTGGCGCGTTTTCACCTACGCCTTCCTGCACGCCAACACCACTCACCTCCTGGTCAACATGCTCGCGCTGTACAGCCTGGGCGGTTTTCTCGAAGCGCTGCTGGGAGGGCGGCGCTACCTGTTGGTCTACTGTGCGTCGGCGGTCGGGGGCGGTATCGCCACGGCTGTCGCGGGCGTCCTGCGCGTGGCCATGGGCGGCCCGGCCTCATACACCGTGGGCGCTTCGGGCGCCATCTGGGGCCTGATGGGCGCGACGCTTGCCCTGGTGCTCGGCCGACGGCGGGTGCTGCCCCGGCTGATTGCGCGCGGCTTGCGCCAGCGCTTGCTCCTGGTCCTGGTCATCAACGTGGCGCTGTCGTTCCTGCCCGGCATCGACCTGTACGCGCACTTTGGCGGCGGCCTGGTCGGCTTCCTGCTGACTCGGGGCGGCCGCTCGAATCAACCCGCGGAGACCGGAAGACGCTGACCCATGTTGACGGCACTTCTTCTTGGCGCTGGCGCATCACGCGAGTTGGGAATGCCCCTGCGCGACGAACTGAACGCCGAGATCGTCGCCTGGTTGACCCCGACATCGCTGCGCAAGATAAACACCACCTGGCGCGCGCGAGGCTACGGCCATCCCGACCAAATCATCGACGACCTGACCAGGATCCTGGAATCCTCTGAGTTCGACTACGAATCGCTGCTCGGCCAATGGGAAGCGCAATACATTGCCGACGCGGGCAATGCGCGCGGCTTGAGCTACCACACCCTCTATGCCTGGCTCGCCCAGGTCGTGTCGCTCGCGCTGTACCGCCGCCAGGTGTCGAACCGGGATTCGTTTCGTGATGGCCTTCCCTTCTTCGCAGGCCTTGTGCCCCTGGTCAGGGACAATGCGCCCCTCTGGGTCTTCTCGTTGAATCACGACGTCCTGGTCGAATGTATCGCCGCCCACTTCGGCGTTCCGGTCAATTGCGGATTTCCGTCGCACACCATTGCCCTGCCCTGTCGCAAAGGCCCCGGCACCATCATCGCCAGACTGCAAGCGGATATGCTCAGCGAAGCCGAGCAGGCCGACGCCGCCCTGCCCTTCTTTCCGCCCGGCACCCCCGGCATCAACCTACTGAAGATTCACGGCGCGCTCGACATCTTCGCTTTCGGGGACAGCCACGACCTGCTCAAGCTGAAGCCCGAGGCGCACAGCTTTGACGCCATCATCGATGCCCTGCAGATCGCCAACGAAGGACTCCTCGATCCCGGACTGTCCCCTGATCCCCTGTCGGTGACCAACCAGATCCCGTTCATTGACCAGAACGGCGAACTTCGGGTTCTTCGCCGCACCCTGCTGGCCAGCGCCGCGCTCCTCGCGGATCCCTATCCGCAACTCCTGCAGCGACGTTTCCTGGAGTACTTCCGCGCCAACCTGGCCCAAGTGGACCAGTTGATTGCCATCGGCTACGGCATGGCCGATGCCGAGGTCAACGATATCGTCCAGGATTGGCTAGCCTCCTCGCCCCATCGCCGCCTGGAGATCGTGATTCCGCGCGTTCAGGAAGTCCCTGCCTATCTGCTGCCGCTCTCCGCCCAGATCACCCTGACGCCCTCCTCCACGACGATCTATTTTGAACAATTCAGCTAGCCACAGGCTACAACGGAAACCAGATGGCGCTCGACCCCAGCCTGTTCAAGGCTGGCACGGAGAACGGCGGATACATTAACCCTCGCCTGGCTCACCCCGTGCTTCAGTCTTCGCCTGGCTTGCCCCGGCCGCGCGCAATCGCGCCGCGAGTTGGGCCAGGCCCTCGCGGCTTGATACAACGGAAAGCGGGGCGAGGGCTTTTTCGAGATAGGCTGCTTGCTCGCTATCGTCCAGGTCGGCGAACAGCAGGGCGGGCAAACCAATGCCTCGCGACCGCAAATACTGCAGAATGAGAATCCCCTGCGCCGCGGACCAGCGAGCGCGCTCCTCGGCTGACGGCGAATGCGACGACGGCCCGGTTTCGCCCAGCAGGCGATCAGGAGAGAGACGCCGGAAATCCAGGTCCAGCAACAGGCCCGCTGCTCCTTCCGAGCGCGCAGCGGCCTCGGCCTGCTGCCCATCCGGCACGCGGCGGAAGCGGAATTCGCGCCCCAGGAAGCGCTCGAAGCGTTGCGTGTACTCCTCGCCATCTTCGCACACCAGAAACAGCGGCAGAGCCTCGCTGGTCATGGGATCTCCTCGGATGCCGCCGGAAACCGCACGCCCACTGCCTTGCTGAAAGGGGCCGACTCGGGCCGTACGAAGATCTGGCCGCCCCAGCGCCGAGTGGTCTCACGCACGATTCCCAGCCCGCGATCAGCCGCGCGCGCCTCGATGTCCCCCTCGTGCAGGGCCCGCGGGGAAGAATCGACGACCATCAGGCTGACCGTGCGGCGGCCGGTTCCGTCGCGGCCCTGCTCCACCCGCACCTGCACCGATCCCGACGGCTGCTGCGCGACCACGTCCACGGCATTGCGAAGCAGGTTGCTGAAGATCGAACGCAGGGTAGATTCGTTCATGGGAAACGCGACCTGCGCCTCCTGCAAGAAGAGTCCAGGGGCCACCCACGCAGGCCGGCCCGGCTCGCTGGCCACGCCGTCGATCCAGCGCAGGAGCAGGCCCGCGTCCAGTCGGGTGCGCGGGCCAGATCGCAACAGTTGCTGTAGTCGATCGGCGTGCATCCCGCGCAGGCGTTGATCCAGCGTGCGCAGCTCGGCGTCGTTGCGCGGATCGTTTCGGCCCAGCAGTTCCTCGACGTGCACCAGATCGCGCACCAGCGGCCCGAACACCGGTTCGCGCCCCAGTGGGGGCAGTTGCAGACCCAGACCCCGCGCCTCCTGCGCCAGTTGCGCGTAGATTCCGGTCACTTCGCGCGAGACGGGCGCGGGCTCCAGCAGCGCGCGGACCACGTCCTCCCGGTTGGTCGTCGGATCGGACAGCAGCTCCAGCGCACTCGCGCGATGCTTGATGACATCGTGGCGGACCTTGCCGATGGCCTGGCTGAGGGCGGGAAACAGCAGGGGCTGGGCACGCAAGGCGCGCTTTAGCGAGAATCGCCGCGCCCAGCGCTGGAGCGCCAGGCCCAGCAGGATCAGCGCCGCTATCCCGGCCAGGGCGAGCCCACGCCGGACCAGTTCGCTCCGGTTCAGACGGTCCTGCTCCATGGCAAGGCGGACGCGTTGCTGAAGTTCGCGGGCCTCCCCCAAACGCGGCTCGTCTGCAGAGGCGCTGGCGAAGAACACGCGCAACTCCGACTCGGCATCAGGCCACAGTGCGCGCGCTTCGGCCAGACGAGCCAGCGCGAGCGAGGCCAGGCCCACACCGGCGCGGACCGCGTCCCGCAGGCTGGGACGGACTCGCTCCAGTTCCGCCACTGGAAGCGCGGCCGCCGCGGTGCCCAGCCGCTCCCACGCCCGCTGCATCTGTGCGGCGTTCGCCTGCGCCCCACCGCTGATGGCGATCTGGTAGCAATCGAGCGCGCGACGCGCATCGCCCATGTACTCGTACACAAGCCCCAGGGCCAGCAGATTGTCGAAGGGCAACCCCGCCGCGCACGAGCCGCCCAGAGCCGCCAGCGCCTCGGCCGGTTTGTCCGCGGCCAGGCGCAGGTGAACCAGCCGCTCGGGCGAATCGGCGGCAGTTGCCGCGCCCAGCGTGACCCGCAGGGCGCGCGCTTCTTCCAGACGCGGCGGCGATGGCTCCGCGGCCACGTAGTTGCGCAGATCCTCCAGGGCGCCCGCGTGCTCGCCCGCTGCTGCTCGCAGCGACGCGCGGGCAAAGCGCGCCTCCTGCACGCCCAGTTCCACCGCGCGGTCGATCCATGGCCGGGCTGACGCCGCCGCCTCGCGAGTCCGTAGCGCCGTCACCTGCGCCGCCAGCCGCCACAGTGCCGCGCCGTCGTTCCACAGCGCCTTGACCGTGGCCGCGGGGACCGCGTGCTCGAGGCTGTACAGGGCAACCGCCGCTTCCACGAACCCTGGCGATTCAGCCAGCGCCTGGTGCAAGAGCGGCGGCGCCATCTCAGGCGCTTCCATGCCGATCCAGCTCTGCGCGTCCTCCACAAGCTGGCGCGCCCGGGCCGTGGGCTCAGGCACGGGCTCGCCCTCGCTCTTGCGGCCGCTGCGGGTGCGCTTGGCCGCCACCTGGTTGCGCAGCTCGCGCAGATCCGACCAGGACGGCTCTAGCGCCAGCGCCTGGCGCAAGGCCTCGTCGGCGCGCTCGGCCTCGAAGCGACCGCCATGCAGTGCCAGGATCCGGCCCAGATGCCGCCAGGCCTGGGCGTGCGTGGGTGATAGCTGAACCACGATGGTCAGTTCCGCACTGGCCTCGTCAAGCTGTCCCAGGCGCTCCAGCACGCGCGCCCGCTCCCAGCGCGCCTCGTACCAGGCGGGCCAGCGCGCGACCAGGGCATCTAGGATATCGAGCGCGCTTCGCCCATTTTCCATGGCGTGCGCCTTGGCGAGCTGCTCCTGATCCTCGCGCGCGACCGGGGGAGCGGGCCAATCTTCCAGCGCCCGGGCGCGCGCCTCGGCATCCACCTCGTCGATGAGCCGTGTCGCCCGCTGGCGCACCTGGACCGGGACGGTTGCCCGGCTCAGGCGCTGCAGGCGCGCCCGCGCATCGGCCGCCCGACCCAGGCTGCGCTGCAGTTCGGCCAGCTTCAACTCGATGTTCGCGCAGGCCTTGGCGTCCCCGGCCGTGGTTTCCAGGGCTTTGCTCAGAAAGGCCAACATCTCGTCGCGCCGCTGCCAGCGCATCGGATCGGAACTCCACAGCTCGGCCAGATTCACGTAGGCATAGAAGCGGCGCGGGTCCAACTCGATCGCCTGCTTGAACAGCCGTTCCGCCTCCTCGCGCACGCCCAGGTGGGTCAGGGTGTAGCCGAGATCGGTCGCAATCGCGGCGTTCTTGGGATCCTTGTCGTGCGCCTGGCGCAACAGCTCGGCCGCATCTCCCCACGAGCCCTCCTTGATCTTGGCCAGGGCCTTGCCCGCCAGGCGCTGGGCGCCTGCGCGATCGAAAGAGTCCGCGGTGCTTACGCTGCGGACCTCGCCCGCATCGGCCGCGTCCCTGCCACCGTCCTCTCCCGCTGCCAGCGCCACTGAGCCGGTGGCGGCGCAGAGCAGGCAGCCCAACGCGATTCCCTGTCCCGTCATCGCAACTCCGCGCGCAGCTCGCGCAGCTTGAGTCCGACCTGATTGAGGCGCAGGTGTACCTTGCGCGCCGAACCCTGCGGGCCGAGCAACTCCTTGGCCATGCGCTCGAGATCGCCCTTGCAGCGCAAGAACGTCGCGCGCAGGTACTGGCGCTCGACCTCGCCGCTGATGCGCGCGAAAGAAGGCCGGCTGGGCAACTCGATCTCCAGCCTGCGCCCATGGCCCAGGGTGGCGGGGCGCAACTCGGCCAGACGGGACGCGCCACCTACCAGCTTGTCCACCAAGTCGTCGGGAATGGACAGCAGCGCTGGCGCGCGCTCGGTGCCGGCCGCTGGTGCCTGCCCATCCAGCAGCCGGGTCAACGCGTGAACAAGCACATTGGTTGCAAGCAGGCGCAGCTCGCGATGGTTGCCCGGCCAGTCATGGCGCAGCAGCCGATCCAGCGCGTCTCGGCTGACGAACACGGTGAAGGCATCCCGTCGCGCCAGCCGCGCTGCCGGCCGGCCAATCACTATCTGGTTCTGGTCCTCGGAAAAGTCTTCGGGCGTGGGGAACTGGGCCAGGTACGCGCGCACCAGGGGCCGTAGCCCGTCGGAGCGCAACGCTTCGAGCAGGGCGAAGCGCACCAGGTCGGGCAGATCCTCGCGCCGGCTGCGCAGGGGCGGCACGCGCAGCCGCGTCGCTGGATTCAGCCGCATATAGAGGTCGGTGCGAAAGCGGCCCTGGCGGACCAGATCGTCGAGCGACTGGTTGGTGGCGGCCACCAGTCTGGGCGCGGCCGGGCGCGGCCGCGTGTCGCCCAGCCGAGTCACGGTCCCGCGCTCGAGCACCAACAAGAGCTGCTTCTGCAGCTCCAGATCTAGGTTCGCAATCTCGTCGAGAAACAGCGTCCCGCCATGCGCCTGCTCGAAAACGCCTGCGTGATCCTCGCTGGCCCCGGTGTACGCGCCCCGGCGCGCTCCGAACAGGTGGGCAGGCAGGATCGTGCTCGGGATGGTGGAAAGATCGGTGACCACCAGCGCGCCCTTGGCTCCCGAGCGCGGGTGCAGCACGTGCTCGGCGAGAAAGCTCTTGCCCGTGCCGGTCTCGCCCTCGATCAGCACCGGCAAGGGCGAGCGCGCCAGCGTGACGATGGATCGGCGCAGCTCCCGCATGGCGCGGCTGCGGCCCCAGAACACGCTGCCCTCTTGCGCCGCCTCGGTCAGCGCCAGGGCGTGCTTGATCTCGGCCGCCAAGCTGCGGCTGTCGATGACCTCGTTCTCGCAGAAGTACAGCAGCGGGTCGGGCGGCCGCGCGGTGCCC
The DNA here is from genome assembly GCA_003170035.1 of Myxococcales bacterium. Classification (GTDB taxonomy): domain Bacteria; phylum Myxococcota_A; class Polyangia; order Fen-1088; family Fen-1088; genus Fen-1137. Next base: position 13,451 of record PMZX01000470.1, read on the forward strand.
AGGTCAGCCCCGGTGGTGGTCAGCATGACCACCGGCAAGGTGGGATAGTCGCGGCGCAGGCGTTCGAGGATCAGGAGTCCCTGCCGCCGGCGCAACTGCTCCACCGCCTGCTTGCGCGCCCGCGGCTCATGCGGCAGATCGCTCTTGTCCTCGGGCAGCAGGCGCTCTTCGGGCAGCGCGAAGTGCAGGTCCAGCACCACCAGATCGGGCAAGGCGGGCAGACGGGCCAGAACCTCGGCCGCCTCGCCATAGTCGTGCGCGCACTTGAGCGGACAGCCGCGATCGCGCTCCTCGCACACCTGGCAGGGCACCGTCCGATCGCAGCGGGTGACGGTGTCGAACTCGGGCAACTGGCGATGGCACATCTCCACGGTTTGGTCGCGATCATCGATGACCAGCAGTCGGGGCATGGCTAGTGATCTCCTCTTGCAAGATTGGCAGCCAGGGCTTCGAAGGCCGCCTCCAGCACCAGAGCGCCCTGCACGTCGTCCTGCTCGGCTGCGCGCAGTGCGCTCTTCAGGGCGGTCTCGAATGTTGCCAGCGCAGCATGAGCGGGCGCAGGTGCCTCCGCACGCAAGCCAGCCCAGATCGCCTCGGCCGAGGCCGGATTGCCCTCGTCGTCCACCAGGCGCGCCACCAACTCGCCCGGCTGCACCGGGCCGCCCATGTCCCTGCGATCGCGTGCCGGCCACAGCACGCGCTTGACCAGGTCGTGTCGCAGACAGCGCAGCCACTCGTTCCAGCCCATGTCGTCATTCTATAGATGTTGCTCTATTAAAGATAGATCTGGCGGCTGGGATCTGTGATTCCCCCGGAAAAGCCGGGGGATCGCGCCTCCAGGACAACTCGGCACGGGGCCTGCAAAAGCCCGGGATGTCCCGTCCGCGCCGGACGGAAACCACGAAAGGAGACCCCATGTTGCTCACCATCGTCCCCATCATCCTCGCCACTGCCACCCCGCCTTCTTCCGCCGTTTCATCTCCCGCTGCCGCCCCTGTGGAGGCCAAACTGGTGCTCGGCTCGGCCGTGGTCAACCGTCAAGTCGAGCCGCTGAAAGATGCCGACAAACTGTCGGCCGGCCAGACCGTCTATGCCTGGACGCAGACCAGCGGTCCGGGCGGCGGCTTCATCGAGCATGTCTGGTACTGCGACGGCAAGGCAGTGGCCCGCCACTACCTGCCGCTGGGCGAGGCCAAGCACTGGCGCACCTGGAGCCGCCACAAGCTGGGCGAGGGTGAGTACCGAGTTGAGGTCCTGGGACCTGACGGGAAGAAGTTGCAGGAGGCGACCTTCAGCGTGGCCGCAGCCGACTGACCGGCGTTTGACGAGACCAGGAAGGAGAATTGCGATGAATCCCCGAACGTTCTGCAGGGAAAGCCTAAACGTATTCGCCCCGCAAGATCGCGCTAGCCGACATTCATCCCGGCGAAATAGTCACGAACCGCGCTGGCGGTCTTGCGGGTGAGGCCCGGCACGGCCAGTAGGTCCTCCAGCGAGGCTTGCTGGATCTTCTTCAGGCTGCCGAAGTGGCGCAGCAGATCGCGCTGGCGTGCAGGCCCGATGCCGGGGACCAGAGACAGCGCCGAATGCAGGGTGCGTTTCTTGCGCTGGCTGCGGTGGAAGGTCACGGCAAAGCGATGGGCCTCGTCGCGCAGGCGCTGCAGGACGAACATCTCCGCGCTGTTGGGCCGGATGGCAATCGCGTCCTTGGCCTGCGGCAAAAAGACACGATCAGGCTGTTGCCCGGCTGGAGCACGCGCGCCTCGCTTCTTTCGCGCTTCGCGCTCGTCGGTCGGCAGACCGCTCGCCCCGGCCGCCTGTTCTGCGACGACAGCGTCACCCTTGGGCTCTGCCGCAGCATCCACGACCGGCGCCTGGGCTGGCGCGGTGGTGTCGCGTTCCTTGGCCAGGGCAATGATGGGCAGACCCATGCTGGGCCGCACGTCGATGCCGGCGTCGCGCGCCGCTGCCAGCGCCACGCCCAACTGCCCCTTGCCTCCGTCCACCACCATGAGATCAGGAAGTCGCCAGGTGTCCAGACTGTCTTCTGAAAGGGCGCTCTCCCGCGCCCGGCGGAACCGGCGTGACAGCACCTCGTACATGCAGGCAAAATCGTCGGGGCTCTGGGCGTTCCGGATCTTGTAGGTTCGGTAGCGCGACTTGTCCGGCTGGCCGTTCACGAAGACCACCAGCGACCCAACCGTCTCGGCGCCCTGGATGTGCGAGATGTCGTAGCACTCGATCACGCGCGGGAGCCTCTGCAGCCCCAGCCGCCGCTGCAGCCGGCCCAGGGTGGCCTCGGCATCTTCGCGCGCGTTGCGCCGGCTGGCGAAGCTGGCGGCCGCATTCTTGCGCGCCAGCTCGACCAGATCGTGTCGGGGCCCGCGCACCGGGACCAGAACCTGGACCTTCTTGCCCCGTCTCTCGCTCAGCCATTCGGCCTTGAGATCAGCGTCGGCGATGGCAAAGGGCAAGAGAACCTCGTCGGGCGGCATTGGTACCAGGTCGTAGTGCAGCCCGAGGAAGCTCGACAGGATCTCGGCTTCGGGGAATTCCTGGCGCGTGAAGGAAAAGGCGCGACTCCCGATCATCTTGCCTTGCCGCACGGACAGCACCACCACCTCCAGCGCCATGCCTTCGCGGTGAAAACCGACGACGTCCTGGTCCAGTAGATCGGCTGACACCACCCGCTGTGATTCCAGAACGCTCTCCAGCGCCTGGATCTGGTCGCGCACGATACTGGCGCGCTCGAACTGGGTTCTTCGTGCAGATTCCTGCATGCGCGCGCGCAACCCGGCCAGCAACTCGTCGTTCTTGCCCTCCAGGAACAGGCGCACGTCGCGTATCTGCTCGGCGTACTCGTCACGCGACACCGGAACACAACAAGGGCCCAGGCAGCGATTGATCTGGCACTGCAGGCAGGGGCGGCTGCGGTGGTGCAGGACATGGTTGGTGCAGGTGCGCAGCCGGAAGTGGCGGTTGACCACGCGCAAGGCTTCCCGGCACGCGCTGGCCGAGTGGTAGGGGCCGAAATACCAGGCGCCGTCGTCTGCCATGCGCCGCACGATCTCCAGGCGCGGCCACTCGACCCGCGGGTCCAGCCGCAGCGACAGAAAGTTCTTGTCGTCGGTCAGCTTGACGTTGAAGCGCGGCTGGTGGCGCTTGATCAGGGTGTTCTCCAGCAACAAGGCTTCCTTCTCGTTGC
>PMZX01000470.1:16719-16936 GCA_003170035.1 Myxococcales bacterium
TCCCTCATTAGATAGACGCCGGGCGCGCTGGGCAGGCGCTCGAGGATCTCGGCCAGGGGCTTGCGCTCCGGCGCGATCTCCGCATCGCGGAGTTGGCACGGCTGGCTGGGGCGTTCGTCACCCTCGGGCATCACGGCGAGCATACATCGTCGTCGCGTGGGGAGCCCGCCGGCGTTTCTTTCTGACCAGCGAGAACACCGAGGAGCAGATCCGTGGC
>PMZX01000222.1:0-5166 GCA_003170035.1 Myxococcales bacterium
TCGGGCGGAACCACCAGTTCCGGGGGAGTTTCGGTTTCAGGAGGCTCCAGCGCGACAGGTGGCTCTGGTGGTCGCTCTGGGTCCAGCGGGACTGCGGGCTCCACCGGGACCGGCAGCTGCGGTGCGGTTGCGGGTGTCGTTGGGGTTCTCACCGACCCTGGCCCCGGCTCCACGGGCGATGTCTCGCCGCCCAACCCACCGGGCATCAGTTTCAAGGACACCGACGGTGCTCTGGTCAACGCCCACGGTGGCGGCATCATCCGGGTGTGCGACACCTTCTACTTGCACGGCGAGTACTTCTTGAGCAGCACGACTGACAACGACTTCAATGGTTTTTCGATGTACTCGTCCAAAGACCTGGCCACATGGAAGAAGGAGGGGAACAATGGGATCATCCTGCCCCAGCAGTCGGGTGGCCAGCTCGGGCCAAACCGAAAGGGTGAAAGGCCGCATATCATAAAGTGTCCCGCCACCGGCGAATTCGTTCTCTACGCCCATTCAGCCGATATCACCTATCAGGCGGACAAGGAAGTCGTGTACGCGACCTCGCCTACTGTCAACGCTGTCTACAGCTTCAAGGGGTCTCTCCTGAGCTCAAGCGGAGCGATTGCCGCCCACAGCGATATGAGCGCCTACGCAGACGAGACCGGTGCCTATGTCATTACAGAAAGTGGCCACGTCTTTACCCTGTCCAGCGACTGTCACAGCTGGACGTCGGACAAGCAGTTCTCAGCGCTGAACGGGACAACCGGTGGCATTGAAGCGCCTACGGTTTTCAAGGCCAATGGCACCTATTATTTTGTCGGCTCCGACAAGACAGGGTGGCGAGCCAACGATGATTTCTACTCCACCGCGTCCTCCATGAATGGGCCGTGGACATACAAGGGATACATTGCACCAGCCGGCAAGAAGACCTGGATGACCCAGAGTACTTGGGTTCAGCCCATCGTGGGAAGCCAGGGAACTGTCTTCATGTACTGGGGCGATCACTGGTATGGGAACCAGGACACCACCAATCCCGGTGTGCACAACTACCTGACGACATATGTATTCCAGCCACTGATCTTCACCAACGGAACGACATTGATGCCGACCTACCTGGCCAGTTGGAAGATCGACATCGGTGCCGGCACCTGGTCGCAATAGCGGTGTGACCGCATCCCCGATCGTCACCACATCGTGACGCATGATATAGATGGCGCATGAGCGCGCCAGACGACCAATCTCCCAGGTCGAGCCCGTCCCCTGTGCCCTTCGCGGCGCGTACGCTGGCGTGGTGGGGCAGGCGCAGCTCGGCAGTCCTGTCTTGGGCCGCGGCGCTCATGGCGCTGGCAGCACTGGGCTGGCTGTCCTACCAGACATGGCGCCTGCTGTGGCAGCCACCGCCGTGGGGCGCGATCGATCTGCGGCAGCGCTGGAACGAAACGCGGGCCTTGTTCGAGGGGCGGGCGGTGTACCGGGTGATCGGCACGGCCTCGTACCCCCCGGCATCGATGACCATGCTATGGCCGCTCCTGGGCTGGCTACGCTTCCGGACGGTGCGCTGGCTGTGGGCCCTGCTCACCGCCGGCACGTTGATCTGGATGATTCGAGCCGTGGCGCGCGACAGCGGGGCCACCACCAGGGCAGAGCGCCGCCTGGCCATGCTGTTGCCACTGGGGATGTACGCGACCGGTGCCGCCACGGGAAACGCACAACTCACCGTACCCGTGGTTGCTTGCTTGCTCGCCAGCTTGCCCGTCCTGCTGCGCGAGAATAGGGCTCTGCAATTGGCGCTGGCTGTCCTCTGTTTTGTCGGGGCCCTGGTCAAGCCCTCACTCGCGGCGCCCTTTTTCTGGATAGTGCTGTTCCGTCCCAAGGGGCCGCTTCCGGCCATCGCGATCGTGGCCATCTACTTGGGGCTCACGGCGGTGCCGGGGCTGGTACAGCCCATGAGCCCGGTCCAGTTGAGCCACGACTTCTTGGTGCGGACCGAAGGCAACTCGGCCTGGGGCGCCGCACACCAAGGTCACGCCAATCTGCACACCTGGTTCGGTGCCGCGGGCCGACCGGCCTGGGACACAGCGGGCTCGCTCGTGGTCCTGGGACTTCTCGGGGTGTGGACCTGGCGCCATCGACGTGCCGACCCCTGGCTGCTGATGAGCGCCGCCGCGTTTGCCGCGCGTTTATGGACCTATCACGGCTGGTACGACGATCTCCTCATGCTCATTCCCATGATCGCGCTGTTCCGTCTCGCCAAGCAGAGTGCGACGGATAGGCAGAAGGTGTGGGCCGGGTCGCTGCTGGCGGCCATGGTGTGCAGCACTGTCGCGCCGGGCGGTCTGTATCTGCTGCCTCCGCCCTGGAACAAGGCCTACGTCGCGGCTCAGGTGGCGGTCTGGCTCACGGCATGCGTGTTCCTACTGCGGGCGACCAAGAGATCGCCCGCAGCCGATGAGCCACTGTTAGCGTCGTCGGCGCCGCAGCAATAGGCCGAAGGCGCTCACCAGGAAGAAGGTGAAGAGCCCGGGTGCGCTGTCCCGCACTGGATTCACGGCGCAGAATCCGGAACCCATGATCTTCCCCATCCCGACCACCACCGCCGCGTCCGGAATTGGGCCGACCGGCACGGCCGCATCAGCAACCGGGGGGATCACTGCCGCGTCCGGCGTCAGCACGATAGCCTGATCAGGCTTCGCGCCTGCGTCGCTGGTTGGCGGATCCACGACCACCTGGGCGTCCGACGCGCTCGCCTCGGGCCCACTTGCCTCGGCGATTGCATCCTCTGCGCCCAGCGCATCGGCGTCTGAGCCAGCGGCCTGCGCATCCAGATTCCCGACAGGCACATCTCGGTTCGGGGCGAGGTCGGCTGCCACTGCGACATCCTTGGCCGCATCCAAGACCACAGTGCCCGGTCCATCAGTGGCGCTGTCGAGTTTCGGACCGGTGTCGACAGGCGCGGCTGTATCCACTATCGGAACGTCGGTCGCCTCCCCATCCGGGGCAGCATCTTCGGTCCCCTCCGCGTCGACGCCGCCATCCAGGCCCGTGCCATGTATCTCCCAGGGGTAGGTGGCGGGATCGGGATCCACGTTGCCTGCCAGATCTCGGGCACGCACGTACAGTGTGTAGGATCCGTCGGAAAGCCCAGTGATCGTGTAGTCGGCCGGGCATGCAGCAAAGGCCGCTGTGCCCAGGTGGCACTCGAAGGTGACACCCGGCTCGCCGCCGTCGCCCAACTCATTGCTGGAGAAGACAAAGTGTGCGGTGGACGTGCTGCTCACAGCGCCGGGACCGGACAGGATGGAGGTGTCCGGCGCAACCGTGTCCACCGTCCAATCGTAATGGACGGAGGCGCCCACGTTGCCATTGATATCGGTGGCCTGCACGTCGAGAGAGTGCGGTCCGTCGGTCAGGTCACCGGTCGTGTAGGCGGTCGCCGAGCAGGGCGCGTAGGTTGTGCTATCCAGGTTGCATTCGAAGCTGACCCCGCTCTGCGGGCTGGTGAAGGTGAAGGCCCCTGATTTCACGTTTGTGTGAGCGTCGGGGTAGGTAGCGATCACCGTGGTCGGGCTGGTGCAATACAGGATGGCCGCGGCACTGTCATCGACGATGCCGACGTGGCCTGCGGTCGCGCCATTGGACGAGAACTGGGCCACACCGCTCGAGTCGGTCGTGCCGTTCAGGCCAGGATCAGCCGAGACCGCTGCGGGCGTGCCACCGGACAAGGCGACGTAGCCACCGCCGCCGCCTCCACCAGGACCTTCGGCCTCGGGGGTGCCAGCGAGGTGCTGGCTGCCGCCGTTGCCTCCATCCGCCGCCACTGAGATTCCCGAGAGCGCAGCCGCATGAACCACCACCGTGCCGCCGCCGCCGCCGCCGCCCGGGCCGTCGCCCGAAAGCGCAGTTCCGGAGTTGGCGCCCCCCCCGACTCCGCCGTTTGCCAAGATGCTGCCGCCGCCAGTAACCGTTCCCGCGATCACGAAGACCAGCCCGCCGCCGGCGCCGCCTGGGCCAGTGAAGCCGTTGTTTCCGTCGCCCGCGCCGCCACCGCCGCCCAGAAAGAGCCGCGCACTCGCGCCGCCGGTGCTGCTCACGAGCGGGCGCCCACCCAGTCCGCCGCGTTCGCGCCGGCAGTTGCCGCCCCAATCGCAACTGGCATCTATTGGCGGCCCAGCCGTGGTGGGATTCAGGGTGCCCGACGCCGAGTAGGTGTAGCCGCCGCGGCCACCACCGGGAGAATTGGTGAAATCGCCGTCCAGGGCATAGCCGGGGTCCAGGGCCCAGGCGGTCGCGTCGTTGGCAACACTGTGCAACATCACGCCTTGGCCGTTCCAGATCATTGCGCTGGCGGCGTCTGTGGCGTCAATGGCCGTGGCGTTGGCTCCACCACCGCCGCCGCCGTTGTGCCAGTTGCCGCCGCCCCCTCCGTTGGCAGGCGCCCCCCGGCCATATTGGCCGGAGAACAGATTGTCGTAGTCGGCGGGCGCTCCTGCGATGCTCTCACCCTTCTGGCCGCCGGCGGTCGCGAGGTTCGAGCGGTAGGTAGTCAAGTCCGTCGCCGCGGAATCTGCGCCGGTGTGGGTTGTGCCGCCACGGAACCCCTTGGCGCTGACGTCGATGGTTCCATCGAGCTCCAAGGTCGTCGCGGCCTGCACCGCAACCACGCCACCCACCGTCCCATTCCACGCGGTCGCGGTGATGGAACCTCCGCTGCTGATGGTCAACGTCGTGTACTGCGGGACGCGGATGACCTGCGCCTTGCCCGCCACGGTGTAGGACTTCTTCAGATTGCAGGCCAAGGTGATCGTATTTCCCGAAATGCTCGCCACCCCGGCCAGTTCGTAGTTGCCGGCGTTGTTGAGGCTGGTGACGTTTCCGTAGTTCGAGATTCCTCCGGTGGTGGTATCGGCGGCGTTGATGGTGGCGCCAGCCATCTGGACGATGAGCAGCAGATCCCCGACAGCCAGGGGCTGCAGCCCGCCATCCGTGCCCTCGGTCGAGGCCAGGTCGGAGATGGCGGCCACGGTCACGGTGAGGCTGCCGGCGTTCGCATTTACCGCCAGCGCTGAATACTTGTTGACGACGGTGTTGGCCGCACTCACCGTGCGGGCACCGTCCTTGCCCACCAGGGCCTGCTCGGCCACCTCTCCGTTTGCGCCCTTGCGCGTGGACGACTTGCAGCCC
>PMZX01000222.1:5231-17462 GCA_003170035.1 Myxococcales bacterium
TCCATTCCGTACCCGTGGGCGCTGAGACGGCTGCTATCGATCTGGCCGTTGTTCACCAGCCACTTCCTCACGGAGTCGGCACGCTTCTGGCTGAGCTTGCGGTTGTAGGCCTTGCCACCGCGATTGTCGGTGTGGCCCTGGACCTCGAGCTTCACGATTTCAGGATGCTCGGCCAGCACCCCGGCCACCTGGCGCAGCAGATCGTCGCTGACCGGCAAGATCACGGCACTGCCCGTCTTGAACTGCACCTGCTCCAGGATCACGATCTCACCTTCAGTGACCCGCACGGCCTTGGGGCAGCCGTTCTTCTGCGGATCAGTGTCAGGCGGGCCTTTCTCGTTCGGGCAGGCGTCCACGTCGTCGCGGATGCCGTCGCCGTCGGTGTCGGGCGGGCAGCCGTTCTCGCGCGGATCGGTGTTGGCCACACCCTTGACGTCAGGACACGCGTCGTCCTTGTCAGGTATGCCGTCGCCATCGCGGTCGGGCGGAGGCGGCGGGCACCCGTTCTTCGCGGGATCGTCGCTGGGCACGCCTGGCTCGTCGGGGCAGGCGTCGTCCTTGTCTGGGATGCCGTCGTGATCGCGATCCGCGGGCTTCCTGGGCTTCCTGGGAGGAGGAGGCGGCGGCGCAGGTTTGGGCGGCTCGGGCGCATAGGCCAGGGAGAGCAAGGCACGCAGCGTGGGTGTCCCCACCCCCTTGGTGAATCCCGGGCCTACCCCTGCCCCCAGCACAAAATCTGCCAGCCTGACTCGCAAGCCGAGAATTCCTTCCAGGTTGGTGGTGGGTTTCTTGAAGCTGTCGCTGCCCACCATGACCGTGGATCCATAGATCTCGGGCCCGAGTTGCAGCATTCGGTCGGCGAGCAGAACCCCGATGGCGCCGCCAAAGAACAGCTGCGTGCCCCCCTGGAAGGTGCCGAAGTCCCTCTTGCTGCGTATGTCCACGCCCGCGGTCGCGGCGTAGGCTAGCTGAGACGTCTCGCCTGAGAACACCAGCACCGGCATGCCGTGCACCTTGCCTTCGCCAGCAAGCTTGTCTTTGTTTCCCGTGGGCACGAAGAAGTGCCCGCCCAGGCTGAGGACAGCCGGCGAGCGCGCTTCGCCCACCAGACGCACGCGTGCGCTCAAGCGCAGATCGCCCGCCGCCGCGCCTGACGGCCCGCCGCCCCCCCCGAGCGTGTCGCCGTTCATGAGCAGGCTCAGCGGCATGTCGGCCGCCACCACGAGGCGGTCCCACAGGCTCACCCCGGCAGCCACGTGCAGAACGAGCTGGTTCTTCACAAGGACGCCAAGCCGGTTGTCGTTCTGGTCGTAGACGGAGAGCGGGCGATAGGCGTAGTCGCCCAGAAGCATCAACCTGGGCAGCAGGTGTCCGCCGGGATCCGCACCCTCGACCCCGAAGAACCGATCCCCGGGTAGCGACGGTTGGAACCGGTCGGTCGACATTTGGGCCAGGGTGGAGGGCGCCCATCCGAGCGCCACGGCCAAAACCAGACTTGAGAAGGATCGAGCGATGAGTTTGTTCATGGTCCCTCGGCGCGGGCGTTAGGTTCGCATGTGAAACACACTGCGGCCGCAAGCTGCAACGTGGCGGGCATTATATGCCAAGAACCGCCCGATGGGATAGCCCCCTGGGCGCATGCGCTGCCGGCGGGGCGATAGCACGAGCAGCCCTGCAGAGACGCGCACGCAGCCACGTCACACTGCATGCACGCGGCTGCATCGGAAAACCGCGCCTCCATCGAATTCCACGACTGCGCAGCAGGATCCCTGACAGTCGTGTCATGGCGCCGTCGCGCCAGTTGGGGAAATCTCTTCGATTATCCTGTGATCAGGGTACGGCACAGGAGTTGCTGCTGAGAGGTGCCTGCAATGACCAAATCATATGGACTGATTGCCGGAATGCTCGTGGGTGCCCTTTGCGGCTGCTCCTCCAGTGGCGGCGAAGCCTCAATGGCCGGTGGAACCGACAATGCCAAGCCGAGCGGGGGCACCTACGGCGGTGGCAACCCCCGCGCGGCGGCCGGGGGAAGCACGGGTAGCCTAGGGCCTGCGGTGATAGGGGGCGGCACCGCCGCCCTTCCCCCCGAGCAAGAGCAATCGCTCACCTTCTTGGCACCTCAACCGGGAAAGCGCTACGTGTACGTGGCCAATCCGACACGCGACTCGGTGGCGGTCATCGACTCTGTGTCCCTGGCGATTGCCGAGGTCACGCCCGGCGACACGCCGACCTATGTGGCCACGGTCTCCGGAGAAGACGTGGCCCTAGTCATCAACGCGGGATCGAGCACGCTTTCGGTCCTGCGGACCACGGATGCCGGAACCACGGTCTCGTCGCCTCTGCCCATCGTCAAAGGGGCCAATGCCATAGCCATCGCCCCTGGCGGCGCCCATGCCGTGGTCTGGTTCGATGTGGCACAGCCGAACGCCAAGATCCTTTCGGGCAGTTTCCAGAACGTCTCGCTCGTCACCCTGTCGGCGGCGGGCGACAAGGCCTTCACCGTGACCGTCGGATTCGAGCCCAGCGCCGTGGTCTTTTCCGACGATGGCACGGCCGCCTTCGTGGTCACCAAGGACGGAATCTCTGAACTGCGCTTCGCGAGTCTGCAAACCTCCGCGATCGCGCCGCTCGTACGCATTGAAAGCTCGGCCGCCGCAGCCTCAAGCCCTGACGCCGGCACTGCCAGCCCAGACGCGGGAGCGGTTCCTGATGTCGATGCGCCCAGTCTGGATGAAGGATCCGGCGCCGGCTCGTCCAGCGAGGACGGTGGAAGCGCCAGAGAGGCCGGCGTGGTTCCGATGCTGCCCGACGCGAAGCCAGCCACACCTGACACCGCGCCCGCGATTGCCGGAACCGGACTCCCAGTCGACGTCTCAGTCACCCGCGATGGCCACTGGGCCATCGCTCGGCGCGATGGCAGGAATGAACTCCTGCTGGTGGACCTGGTGGGCAACAGCGTGCAATCTCTGTCCCTGTCCAGCCCGGTGACGGATCTGGACATCTCGGACACGACCGACACGGCCGGCGGGGATATCCACGCTTTCGCGGTCCTGCGCGACGAGAGCAAGCTGGTGCGCATCGCCATTCCAGATGGCTTCACCGGAGCGGCGCCGCTCGACATCTGGCCGGTCACCGGTGAGACGGTGGGCCAGGTTGCCATCAGCGCCCATGGAAAGTACGCCGTCCTCTACACCACGGCTGTGCCCATCGAACGCCTGGTCGTGTCGCCCCTGCTGCCAAGCGGGACGTTCGCGCCCAAAGGCGTGGTGTTGCAAAAAGCGATTCGTGCGGTTGCCATCGCCCCGGACGAAAGGACCGCATTCGTGGTGCACACCAAAGTCACGGGCAATCCCTCGGATCCTGGTCTCACTGTGGACGAGGCGATCGACCGTCAGTACGGCTACAGCGCGGTGAGTCTCGAGGGCCGATTTGCCACGCTGCAAACCACCAGCGCGAATCCTGACCCCTTTGCCATCACCCCAGATTCGTCGAGCGTGTTCGTGCTTCTGCGCGACGACGCGGCCAACCTGCGTATGGCCGAGCAGATGTCCCTCACCACTTTCCAGGTGAAGGACTTTCAACTGGGCAGCCCGCCCAACGCCATCGGAGCCCTGGGCGGAATCAACCACAAGGTATTCGTCAACCAGGTGCACAGCGAGGGCCGCATCAGCTTCATCGACTGGGATTGGGACAGCGGCACTGTGGAGTCAGTGACCGGCTTTGCGCTCAACGGAAGGATCCGGCAATGAAACGCGCGTATTTCTTACCTCTTCTGCTGGTATTACCCCTGGCCTGCAACGACGATCCGCAGAGCGGCGGCACTCCTTCCCGCAGGGTCATGCCCATCGTGGCTCTCGACGAGAGCGTGGCCTATGTCGACGGTACGTCGGGATTGGTCTTCCTGCTCAACCTGGCGGATCCCGCTCTGAAGCCGCGCCTTGTGCCCACCGGCAAGTCGCCCGTCGCAGCCGAAAAGCGCAAGGGTGCAAACAACCAGCTCCTCGTGCTGACCCATGGCGACCCGGGCAGCCTCAGCACCCAATCCGAGCCAGCCAGACTGGTTCTCATCGATCCCGCGTCGAAGGATCCGGTCACCATCGAGCTTCCCGGCCGCTACGACCAGCTTGCGCAGTCCGACGACGGGGCCTTCGCCATCCTTCACTACAGCGCCACTTCGTCGGGGGCTGGCGGTTCCATGCTTTACAACCCCAACGACCTGGCGGTGGTGAAGTTCGCAAGCAACACGGTCAAGAGCCGTCCCATCCGCAGCCTGGGCAGCGTCCCAGACCAGGTGTATTTCTCGCCGCCGGGCTCGACTCTCTTCGGCCTGCAGCGCAACCTGGCGGTGGTCTTGGCGGAAAACTACGTGACGATTCTCGATCTCGATCGCGACGATCGCACCGAGATCACCGTCCCCCTGGTCCCCGATGGCAAGCGAACTGTCGAACCGGTCCAGGTTCTCTTCGACATGGCCGGGCCAGCTATCTACATCCGTGCCGACGGCTCGAACGACATATTCCAGATCAGCCTCATCCAGGGTGCTCCGGTGGACCAGAACGCCAGCGGCACCAGCAACGATTTCCACGTCTCGCTCTCGCTGCTTGGGGCGGGCAGCGCGCTTTCGGACATGGCCATGTTCGGCACGGGCGACAGCACGCGGCTCCTGGTCACAGCACCTGACAGCCAGCAGATCGTCATCCTCGATCCCACGACAGGCAGCGCCACGTCCATTCCCACCGGGACCCAGGTCGATCGGATTCTCCTCTTCAAGGGGCCGAGCCCCAAGTCGTCACAGTCCCAGGATCGCGCGCTGCTCCTGGGAGTCGGAACCGGCGCGACGTCTGTGGTCTTCGCCGACCTGAGGGACATCGAGACCGCGCAAGGATTGGCCATCGAGAGCTGGTCCATAACCGCCCCGGTTGTCGACATCACGCCTCTGCCCGGGAATATGGCCCTTCTCAAGCAGGGCAACGGCAGCGTGGCCCTTTCCATCGTCAACCTGGAGGATCGCACCATCGAGCCCATCGGTTCGAGCGGCCTCCTCGATGACGTGACCGTCGAAGCCACTGTTCGAAGCCGCCTGTGGGGAACTGATGGTGCGAACCGGCTCGAGTACCTCGACCTCGTGAACAACGGCCAGGGGCGCCTCTACTCGGGCGAAGTCATTGTCGACCGAACCATCGCGAACATTCTGCCGCTGGCCAAGAAGAGCGCTGACGGGAATCGCTATCTCGTGCTCGAAATGCTCGATCCCATGAACGTCGGGTACGTGACGCTGCTCAACGCGGACCTGCCCGATCGCAAAGGGGCGCGCTCGGCCTACGGCTTCCTTCTCACCGACACCTTCCAGCGAGGTCAGCCATGACGACGATACGCCAGGGGTTCGTGATTCTTTCGACGGTCGCGCTCCTGCCTGCACTCCCTGCGGCTGCGGCTGGCCCGGCCTGGCCTGCCACCCAGGCGGTCATGCCCGTGGCGAGCGAACCCGAACTCCCCACCACGTCGTGGGAGCCGCTTCGTTTCACCGTGACCGCCGAGATCCAGTCGGCCTGGATGCTGCAAGACGATGCCAGGCGGCTGTGGGGCAAGCGGAACGTTGGCGGCGCAGGGCTGTGCTTTTCCTACGACGCGGTCGAGGTGAGCAGCAAGATGACCCTCGGCCTCGATCTCTCTTGGCTGGCCACCGCGGTCTCGACCACCATGGCCTCGACCGCGGCCGGCTTGGACCTGCCCGAGAAGTCGAGCACACAGGTCTTCAACCTCGGTCTATCTCTGCGCTATCAGGTGTTTCGCTGGCTCTCTCCCTATGCGCGGGTTGCCGGAGGGGCGGGCTGGGCGGCGCTCACTGTGGGCTCACCTGGCTTCGATCTGCGCGACCGCGAGTTCCTCTACCAGGGTTCGGCGGGCGCTGGCCTGCTCCTTCGCTCGCCGGGCGTGCGCATCGGCCACAGTCGGAGATGGCCCTTGCTGGCCCTCGTCGGTCGCGTCGAGGGCGGCTACATCATGGGCAACGCCACCAACTTCTCTCTCAAGTTGCATTCCGATGGATCCATCAAGGATCCGATCCCGGTCGCGCCTGTGTCCGTCGGGGAAATCGCCCGGCGTTTTCCGTACCTGCGCGTCTCCATCGGCGTGGCTTTCTAGTCGCTCCGGCCACTGCCTCCTGCGGCTATCGTGGGACTGGGCAAAGACCTGTCTGGGTGACAACAGACCCGGCGAGCGAGTAGACTGACACCCTACCTGCATTGAGGAAGGCCGCGCCATGAGGAATAGCAAGGTTCTGCTGTGCACGATCGTCCTGGGTACCGCCTTGACTGGCGGGTGCGCAGACAACGGCACTGGAACGCCGGCCAGCGGAGGGTCCGGGGGCAGCAGCTCGGGGGCCTCAGCCACGGGAGGAGACAAGGGCACGGGCGGAAGCCCGGGTGGCGCAACGGCTGGCGGTTCGGGCAGCGGCGGTTCGGTTGCCAGCGGTGGTAGCACCGGCAGCGGCGGTGCGACCGGCACGGGTGGTGCAACCGGCACGGGTGGTGCAACCGGCGGAAGCACCACCGGCGGCTCGATCGGTTCTGGCGGTAGCGCCACCACAGGCGGCACGCTTGGGGCCACAGGGGGAACGACGGGCGGCACAGGCGGCGGGACCGGGGGCAGGGGTGGAGCGACGGGCGGCACCACGGGTACGGGGGGAGCAACGGGCGGCACGACGGGCACGGGCGGAGCGACGGGCGGCGGGACCGGGGGCAGGGGCGGAGCGATGGGCGGCACGACAGTCACGGGCGGCGCGACCGGCACGGGCGGAGCGACGGGCGGTACGACCGGGGGCAGCGGCGGCACGACCGGCGGCCTGCCCGCTTTGCACGTAGAGGGCACTGCAATCAAGGATCCCAACGGCAAGACCATCGTCCTGCGCGGGACGGCTTTGATCGACATCGGCTCGCTCTACGCCTACGGCGGCAACAGCGCCGCGGGAATCACGGCCCGAATCGACAAGATAGCCGCCGCCGGCCTGCAGGGCCACGTGATACGCCTGCCAGTCTATCCGAAGATCAACTACAACGCCGGATATCCAACTTGTTCGCCCTTGCCCTACCCGGTTGGCAGCGGCCCGAGTGCAAGCTGCACTCCCACCACGCCGATGACCGCGGGCGCCGACTATGTCAGCAAGGTTCTCAAGCCGGCGGTCGACTACGCCACCAGCAAGAAGCTGTACGTCATCATCGATTTCCACCAGATCGACAACGCCACCACCGGTAGTTCGGCCGCCGATGCGACGACCTTCTGGACCGCCATCGCCCCGCAATTCGCGAGCTATGCCAATGTCATTTACGAACCCTTCAACGAACCGATCGACGGCTCCGCATCGTGGGCCACTTTCAAGCCCGTGGTGCAGGGCTGGATCACGACCATTCGCGCGGGAGCCCCCAACAACATCATCATCGTTCCCTCCATGAGCTACGACCAACACCCAGGCGACGCTGCCAGCAGTGCGCCACCAGGAACCAATTTTGTGTACACCGCGCACGTCTACCCTGGCAATTGGAGCACGTCCTTCAAGTCACAGGTCACCACAGCGGTGGGAAAGGCGCCGGTGTTTATCACCGAGTGGGGCTACGTGCTCAACGGCAGCGACAAGAATCTCGGCACCTCCAGCGCAACCTGGGGAACCGATTTCGAGACGGCGGTTGACGGCTACGGAGCGAGCTGGACAGCATGGGTCACCGACAACTCGTGGACACCCAGCTTGTTCTCGAACAGCGCCCTCACCTCACTCACCGCCTTTGGCACTGTGGTAAAGAACTGGCTGGCAGCCAAGGCGAGTTCCGACTGGGTCCAGTAGGCGATCCAGCGACGCAAGACCGGAGTCATTCAGCCGTGGGGTTCGCTACCCGAACTTCTCCCGCATCCAGCCCAGCACCGCGGCAAACAGCCGTTCGCGGTCTTCCAGCAGGGTATAGGTGTGGTCGGCTTCGGGGAAGTGCTCGACGGTGAGTCGGTCGCCGAAAGGGACGTCGGGAAAATTGTCGCGGATTTGCTCGCGGTAGTTGAAGTAGAGATACCAATTGCCGCTGTAGATGAACAACAGGGCCAGGTTGCGTTCCACGAACTGCCGCAACTCGGCTGCGATGCGGTCCTTGGGGGGGAAATCCTGCGACAGGATCTCGTCGTCCTCGGATGGCGTGGCAGCCGGCTGGGGCGCCACCAGGTTGGACAGTTGACGGCCGACGAAACGCAGAGCTGCGGCCGGATTGGCCAGCCGCGGTCCGTAGCGCCGCAAGAGAAACTGCGGCGTGGGATAGGCATAGCCGTCGAGCATGATGAGGCCAGCCACGCGTGGGTCAGCCACGGCCGCGCGGTGGGCGTTGATGGCGCCGGCGCAGATGCCGCCCACCACGAACCGGCGGGCGCCGCGCCGTTGAGCGAGAAAATCCATGGCGTCGCGCAGGTCAGCCACGACCCGCCGGTGCAGATCCGGCTCGCCCGGCCGGGGCGTGCTGTCGCCTAGCCCGGAAAGGTCCATGCGCAGGGTGGAGAAGCCAAGCGCCGCCAAGCGCCGCGCCAGATCCACCGAAACGCGAAAGGGCCCCACCCGGTGCACCAGGCCGGCGTTGAGCAGGATCACGAAGGGCCGCTGGCTGGCTTCCTCGGGCTCGGTCAGGATGCCGAAGAGGCCGCCGCCTTCGCCGAAGGCGTACGCGCGTTCCTTCATGACCGGCCCTCCAGCAGCGAGGCCAGGATCGCGCCCTGCACGTCGCCCGCCGTGAGCGAGCGGCCCACCGCGTCCCGATCCTCCCAATCCACCGCGGTGCTCGCCTGGCGCAGCGTCGCCGAGATTCCGCGCTGGCGTAGTTCCTTCACGAAAGGTTCCACCTTGGACGCGTCGCCGCCCTTCACCACAGTCACGCGGCCGCTCGGCCAGCGGTGCAGGCCGCGCAGATCGCAGGCCGAGATTCCGGCGCGCAGCGAAGGCCCGAAAGGGAAACCCAGCAAGCCGGGCCCGGGCCGCTCCTGGCGGGGATGCTGAAAGCTGCGGCTGTCCACCAGCATGGCCCTGTGCATTTCCTCCATGCGCAGAAGGTACTGCTGCCCGTCGAGGACCGGATCCCAAAGCACGAGATGCTCCACCGCGGGCAGACCCGTCGCCGTGGCAGCCAGGGTGGCGCCGAAGCGCACGCCCAGCACGGCCAGGCTTTCGATGCCCGCCAGCGCGCGCAGTTCCTTGGCGGCGGCGCCCACATCGGCCTGCCAGTGTGCGACCTGTGCCTCCTCGCTATCACCCGCTGAATCCCCCACGCCGAAGTAGTCGAAGCGCAGCACATCGAAGCCCTCGCGGGCGAGTTGCACGGACAAGAAGCGCAACGCCCGATGCGCGCGGATGTGCTCGTGTGCGATGGGAGGACAGATCAGCACGCCACGGCCGCGCGGCCTGTCGCCAGTTGCGGGATGATAGAGCCCGAACAGGGGGGGCTCGCCGAACTGGGTGGCTTCCACCTCAGGCGCTCCCGGGCGGAGCGGCCGGCTTCAGCTCGGGCTGCGCCTGCAGAGCGCCGGTCACGCCGGCTGCCGCCAGGATCTCCGCAATCTGGCCCAGCGAGTTCAGGAACATGTTGCGCGCCTCAAGGCGAACTCCGGTGCGGGTCTGGATGCGCGCGATGGCCTGCAAGGCCAGCAAGGAATGGCCGCCCACATCGAAGAAGTTGTCATTTGCGCCGATGCTCTCGGCCTTGCTCCCGGTCAGGTTGGCCCACAGGTCGGCCAAAAAACGCTCAGTCGGTGTATGGGGGGCCACGCGCTCACCTGCGACTGTGCCGGCCTCGGCGGGCAGGGCCAACGCCTTGCGGTCGACCTTTCCGCTCGAGGTGAGAGGCAGGCTCTCCAGCGCGACGAACTGCTGCGGGATCATGTAGTCGGGCAGTTTGCCCCGCAGGTACTTGCGCAGGTCGGTGGCCGAGACCTCTGCGCCAGGCGCAGGAACGTAGAAGGCCACCAGACGCAGGTGGCCGGGTTTGGGCTCGAACACGCGCAGGACCGCCTGGTGCACCCCCGGGTGTTCCGCCAGCACGACCTCGATCTCGCCCGGCTCGATACGCAGGCCTCGGATCTTGACCTGGTGATCGGTTCGGCCCAGACACTCGATGTTTCCGTCGGGAAGGTAGCGAGCCAGATCTCCCGTTCGATACAGGCGTGCGCCCGGTTGCGAGCGGAACGGATCGGGAAGGAACTTCTCGGCGGTCAGCTCTGGTCGCCCGAGATAGCCGCGGGCCAGTCCGTCTCCCCCGATGTACAGCTCGCCGACCACTCCAATGGGGACCGGGTGGCCATTTCCGTCGAGAATGTAGCATTGCGTGTTGGCCACGGGGCGGCCGATGAGGATCGGCTGGTTGCCATCGCGTACCAGGTACCCGGTCGACCAGATGGTGGTCTCGGTGGGGCCGTACAGGTTCCACAGGCGGCGCACGAAGGGCGCCAACTCGACCGCCAGATCCCGCGGCATGGCCTCGCCCGTGCACACGATCTGAAGGTCAGATTTCCCTTTCCAACCCGCCTGCAGCAAGAGCTGCCAGGTGACCGGGGTGGCCTGCAGGAAGGTGATACCGTGCTGATCGATCTGTTCGCGCAGACCCTCGCCGTCGGCGGAGTCCTCCCGACCCGCCACCACCAGGCGCGCCCCGACCAGGAGCGGAAGCCACATGTCCACCCCCGCGATGTCGAACGAGATGGTGGTGACCGCGAGCAACCGATCCGCGGTCGTCAGCCCGAGCCACTGCCGCATCGACCAGAGCAGATTGGTGAGCGCCCCGCGGGGTACCTCGACTCCCTTGGGCCTGCCGGTGGAGCCCGAGGTGTAGATGACATAGGCGAGATTGTCCGGTTGCACCGCCACTGCCAGGTTGTCCCGGGGGTTGGACTTCCAGCTCGTCTGGTCGAGCGAAACCACGGTCCCCGAGAACGCCGGCAGCGATGCCCGCAGACTCTCCTGAATCAAGACCAGCGACGCCCCGCTGTCCTCGAGCATGTAGCTGAGCCGCTCCGGCGGCAGCAGCGGGTCGAGCGGAAGGTAGGCCGCCCCGGACTTCACCACGGCCAGAAGCGCGACCACCATGTCGAGCGAGCGCTCGACACAAAGGCCCACCAGGCGGTCGGGTCCCGCACCGTGAGCCCGCAGTGCCTGCGCTAACTGGTTGGCCTGCGCGTTGAGCTCGGCAAAAGAGAGTGACTCAGTTCCGAACACCACCGCCACCGCCTCAGGCGTCCGCTCCGCCTGCGCTTCGACCAACTGGGCCAGCGGCACATCGCGCGGATAGTCGGCTTCCGTCCGGTTCCACTCCACCAGGAGTTGCTGCCGATCTGCCTCGGCGAGCATCGGCAGCCTGGCGATGCTCTGGTCCGGATCGCGGGCGATCGCTTGCAGAAGAACTTCGAGATGCCCGCACAGGCGCCGGACGGTGGCAGCGTCGAACAGGTTGCTGTTGTACTGCACAGTCAGGACCAACTGGCCGGTGCCAAAAGAGGCATTGATGAACAGCTCGAAGGTCTCGTAGCGCCGCGGGTGTGAAGCGTAGGAAACCTCGAGGCCCTGGAAATCCAGTTTTTCTCCCGAGCGGTCCATGTTGAATACAGTGGACACCAGGGGAATGCGCCCCGGATCGCGCGCCAGCCGGAGCGACTCCAGCAGGCGTCCGAACGACGGCCGTTGGTGATCGAGGGCGTCGAGAAAAGTCGTGCGCACCGAGCGCAACAGGTCGGTGAAAGGCTGCTCCGGCGCCACCGCCAAGCGCACCGGCAGGAGTGAGATGCAGTGGCCCACCAGATGGTTCTGCCCGGTGCGCGCCTGTCCGGACGCGGGCACGCCGATGACCAAGTCCTCCTGCCCGGTCAGCCGATACAAGAAAGCAGCGTAGCCGGCTAGGAAGGTCGCCACCAGGCTTGCACCGTGACGTGCCCCGAGTTTCTGCAATCCCTCCACCAGGCTCTCGGGCAAGACCCAATCCTCGCGGGCCGAGTCGTAGGTACGCGCGCGCGGCCGCGGCCGATCCGCGGGCAGGTCCAAGCTGGGCGCGCCGTTGGCAAAGCGCTGCAGCCAGTAGGCCTCGTCCTTCTCTCCACCGCTGTCCTCGCTGGCATAGCGGGCAAACGAGTCCGGCTCGGGCAGAGCCCGCCCCGAGTAGAGCGCGGCCAACTCGGTCAGCACTACCCAGTGCGACCAGCCGTCGCACACGATGTGGTGAGCGG
>PMZX01000222.1:17508-39521 GCA_003170035.1 Myxococcales bacterium
AGCGAGGCGGGCAGCGTGTCGGATGTGCACAGCCACAGCCCGTCAGGGGTGAAGGTGGAGCGCAAGCTGGCGTGACGTTCTAGGACCCGCCGAAAAGCGGTGCGCAGTCGCTCCACATCGAGAGGCCCACGCAGGCGCAGAGAGAACGACTCGTTGAAGCACAACGAGGCGACTGGCTCCATCTGCACCGCGGTCCAGATCTCGCGCTGACCGTTGGTGGTTGGCACCATGGTGGCCACCTCACCCTGGGCAAAGGGATCGAAGTCCACCGCCACAAGCTGGGGTGCCTTGCTTTCGCTCGCGCTCATTTGACCTCCACGCGCAGGTACTTGCCGAGACGTTCAGGATCGGGCACGAACCAGGCCGCGTTGCCGTCGGCATCGCGACCCAAGCGCGCTCCTGCCACCGGCGCGCCCGCAGGCGTCTGCGCGCCGTCTCCCTCGGTCCTGGCTTGTGTATCCCGATTGGCTGGAACGGGCGGTTCCGGCGCAGCCGAGGTCCGTGTGGCGATGAAGTCGGTCAGGGGGCCCAGCGAGGCGAGCCCGTCGAGGAGCTGCCGGAAACTCAGCTCGACACGGAACTTGCGCTGCAGGGTGAAGGCAAGCTGGGTGAGCAGCAGAGAATCGAGCCCGGCATCGAGGAAGGTCATGGATTCGCCCTCGCCCAGCGACAGGCCCGCGGTGCTCTCGATGATGGCGCGCAACTCATCCTGCAGGCGCTGGCGTGGTGATGCGGCCGCGGGCTTTGCCGCAGGCTCGGCGGCCTGTGCTTCGGGCTGGTCACCAGCCTCTGGCCTCAAGGGCTCGACCGGCCGCGCATCCCGCGCAGACCGTGCGGCGGGCTCGACCCAGTGTCGGCGCCGTTCGAACGGGTAGGCCGGCAGGGACACGGGACGCCGGTGGGCGCCGGCGTGCAGCGCCTCCCAGTCGATGTCCACCCCGCTTGACCAAAGTCGTCCCATGGCCCGCAGCACTGAACCCCAGTCGGCGTCGCGGCCGGGCTCGTCGGCCAGGGTGGCCACCGCGCACTGGTGCGCCGGATCCGTCATCGCCTGTCGGGCCATGGTGGTGGCGGTGGCCCGGGGCCCCACCTCGAGAAGAACGCGGCCCGGGTCCGCCCACAGCGTGGCCACGCCCTCGGCGAAGCGCACTGGGAAGCGCAGGTGGCGCCCCCAGTAGCGCGGGTCGCAGGCCTGCTCTTCCGAGATCCAGTCGCCTGTCACGCTGGAGATGAAGCGCAGGCGCGGGGGCGACAGCGGGATTCCCGCGACCAAGGCCGCGAATGGTTCCACCACCGGGTCCATCATGGCCGAATGAAAGGCGTGCGAGGTCTGCAGCAGCCGGCAGGGGACGTTCTCGGACTCCAGCACCTGCTGGAACTGGGCCACTGCCTCGACGGGCCCGGACACCACGCACAGTTGTGGGCCATTGGAGGCGGCCAACCCGATGCCGTCGGGCAAACGCGGCTCGATGACGCTGGCGGCGGCGCGCACCGACAGCATGGAGCCGCCGGGCTGCGCCTGCACCAGGCGCCCGCGCGCCGCGACCAGGGCCAGCGCATCGGGCAGAGCGAAGACGCCCGCCTGACACGCGGCCACGAATTCACCCACGCTGTGGCCCAACATGGCGGACGGGCGCACGCCCCAGCTTCGCCACAACTCGGCCAGCGCATACTCGACGGTGAACAGGGCGGGCTGCGCGTACTCGGTTCGTTGCAGAAGGGTCGCCGCTTGCGCGCGCTCGGCCGGCTGCGGGAAGAGCAGAGCGCGCAGGTCGCGCATAAGGTGCGGAGTCAGGATCTCGGCGCAGGTGTCGATCGCCCCCCGCACGACGGGCTCGTCCTGATAGAGGGTGCGCGCCATGTCCGGGTGCTGCGCGCCCTGGCCGGGGAACAGAAAGGCGACCTCGGGATTGTGGCGCTCGACGGTGCGGGTTCCCGAGGTTTCGGGCGTGAGCCTGGCCAGGCCTTCACGCGCATCATCCGCGTCCCGGCACACGAGAAAGCGCCGGTGGGCAAAGCCCGAGCGACGAGCCTGCAGCGTGTAGGCCACGTCGGCCAGATCCTGCTCGGGATGTTCGGCCAGATGAGCGCGCAGGTTGGCGGTGGCCGCCTCCAGGGCCGGAGCATTCTTGCCCGACAGCAGCAGCAGGTGGCGGGGCAGACTCAGCCCGGGCGCGGGCGCGGCCGGCGCCTCTTGCAGGACGACATGCGCGTTCGTGCCACCCACGCCAAACGCGCTGACCCCGGCGCGCCGGGGCTGGCCCTCGGGAGGCGTCCAAGGTTCGAGGGCTGTCTGCACCCTGAACGGTGAGTGCGCAAAATCGATCTGCGGGTTGGGCGTGCGGAAGTTGAGGCTGGGGGGCAACTCGCGGCGGTAGAGTGCCAGCGTGGTCTTGATCAGCCCGGCCACCCCGGCTGCTGCGGTGAGGTGGCCGAAGTTGCTCTTGATCGAGCCCACCGCGCAGAAGCCAACCTTGTCGGTGCGCGCGCGAAAGGCCTGGGTCAGGGCCTCGATCTCGATGGGATCGCCAAGCGGCGTCGCAGTGCCGTGGGTCTCGATGTAGCTGATGGTGTCAGGGTCGAATCGGGCCATGGCCTGCGCCGCCGCGATGACCCTGGCCTGGCCGGTCACGCTGGGCGCGGTGAAGCTCGCCTTGTCGGCCCCGTCGTTGTTGATCGCCACCCCGTGGATGACGGCGTAGATGCGATCGCCATCGGCCAGGGCGTCGCGCAGGCGCTTGCACACCACGGCGCCCGCGCCGTCGCTGAACACCGTGCCGTTTCCCTCGGCATCGAACGAGCGGGTGTGTCCGTCCGACGAAAGCATGCCGCCATCGCTGAATACGTGGCCGCTCTTCTGCGGGACGGTGACCGAGGCCCCACCCGCCAGGGCCACGTCGCACTCGTGGTTGAGCAGACTGCGCACCGCCGTGCACACCGCCACCAGCGAGGTCGAGCACGCGGTGTGGAGGCTGAGCGCGGGCCCGTGCAGGTCCAGCTTGTGCGCCACGCGGGTGGCGACGTAGTCCTTCTCGTTGCCCAGCATGACCTGGAACGCACCCACCGCCTCGCTCACGTCCGGCCGTGAGGACA
The DNA here is from genome assembly GCA_003170035.1 of Myxococcales bacterium. Taxonomy (GTDB): domain Bacteria; phylum Myxococcota_A; class Polyangia; order Fen-1088; family Fen-1088; genus Fen-1137. The sequence goes on from PMZX01000222.1 coordinate 20,602, forward strand.
GGTTCGCCCACTGATAGGTGTTGTTGCCCACACCGGCAAACACCCCGACCCGGCCTCCCGAGCGCGCCGGCACTACACCGGCATCCTCCAGCGCCGCCCAGGCCACCTCGAGAAAGACGCGCTGCTGGGGATCGGTCACGTCGGCCAGCCGAGGTGTTTCGCCAAAGAACGCGGCGTCGAACTTGTCCGCGTCCTCCAGCACCCCGCGGGCCGCGACATAGCCGGGCTGGTTGCCATCGACGCTCGGGTCCAGTTCGTCGGGCGCGAAGAAGCTGACCGACTCGCGGCCGGCGCAAAGGTTGCGCCATAGTTCGTCCACCGTGCGCGCGCCGGGAAACCGTCCGGCCATGCCAATGATGGCGATGGCATCGTGCTCGCCCGCGCGCCGCGCCCGCTCCTGCGCCGCCTGGTAGGGATCCTCGGTCGTCGCGCCCTCGAGGTGACGGGCCAGACTGCGCGCGCTGGGGAACTGGAACAGCCTGACCACCGGGAGATCCCGGCCCAGGGCATCGCGCAGCGCGAGCACGCTCTGCACGGCCAACAGCGACGTGCCGCCCAGATCGAAGAAGTTGTCGTTCGCACCCACGCGGTCCAGCCCGAGCAGACGGCGCCAGCTCGTGGCGATGACTTCTTCCAGCTGTCCCTGCGGCATCTCGAAGGCCACGTCCAGCACCGGTCTTTCGCCGGTGGGCTTGGGCAGGGCGCGGCGGTCCACCTTGCCGCTGGGGGTGCGGGGCAACACCGGGAGCGAAACGAAACTGGTGGGGACCATGTACTCGGGCAGGCGGGCCTGCAGGTGCCGGCGCAGATCGGCGCTCGAGACTGGCTGCCCCGACGCGGTCACCAGATAGGCCACCAGGCGCTTGCCACCCGACTCGTCCTCGCGCACGGCGACTGCGGCTTGTGCCACCTCAGCGTGCTCGGCCAGGGCGACCTCGATCTCACCCAGTTCGATGCGATACCCGCGTACTTTCACCTGGTCGTCGGCGCGGCCCAGGAACTCCAACTCGCCATCGGGGCGCTCCCGCACCAGATCGCCCGTGCGATAGCGGCGCGCGTGCGCGTCCGGGGCCTCGGGATCGGGCAAGAAACGCTGCTCGGTGAGATCCTCCCGACCCAGGTACCCGCGCGCCAGGGCCACGCCTCCGATATAGAGCTCGCCCTCGCCGCCCGGCGCGACCGGACGGCCCGCCTCGTCGAGCACGGCCACGGTGACGTTGGGCAAGGGGCGACCGATGGGTGGCAAGGCCGGCCAGTCTGCGGGCTTGCCGGCCAGCCTGTAGGCTGTAACCACGTGGGTCTCCGAGGGCCCGTACTGGTTCTGCAACGTGCACTCCGGGAGACGCTGGAAGAACTCGGCGATGTGTCGGGTGATGCGCAGGGCCTCGCCCGCGGTGATGACCTCGCGCAGGCCGACGGGCAGCAGGCCGCGACGGACCGCCACCTCGGCGAGTTGTTGCAGGGCCACGAAGGGCAGAAACAGCCGGCGGACGCTGGCGCGGTCTACCTGTTCGAGCAGGCGGGCTGGATCCGCGCGGGTTTCCTCGTCGGTCAGCACCAGGGTTCCGCCCGAGGCCCAGGTGGCGAACATCTCCTGGAAGGAGACGTCGAACGAGAGCGGCGCCAATTGCACGGTCTTGTCACCCTTGCCGCAAACCGAGGCCTGTCCCTGCCAGTCCAGCAGATTGAGCAGGGCGCGGTGGACCATGGCCACGCCCTTGGGTCGTCCGGTCGAGCCCGAGGTGTAGATGATATACGCCAGGTGATCGGGGCTGCTCGCGCGGGCAGGAGCCTGCTCGCGTTCAGCGGAAAGCCGGCCCCCCGCCGCGTCCACACGCAGAATCGGCACGTCCGTGCGGGCAAGCCGAACCACCGTGCTGGCGTGGGCCAACGCGACCACAGGGTGGGCATCAGCCAGCATGAACGCCAGCCGCTCGGGCGGGTACTCCGGATCGAGCGGCAGGTACGCCCCGCCCGCCTTGAGCACGCCCAGCACGGCGATCGTCATGTCCACGGAACGTGGCAGGCAGATGGCCACCGGGACATCCGGCTTGACACCCAATTCTTGTAGCCGCGCGGCCAAGTGGTTGGCCCGCTGGTCGAGGGTGGCGTAGCTCAGACGCTCAGTGCGATACTCGACGGCAATCAGGTCAGGTGTCTCCGCCGCCTGGCGTTCGACCAGATCCACCACCGATGACTGGCCAGGTATACTTAACTCAACCATCCGCATCCCTCGCCTGCAGGTTCGTTTCTAGCACAACTGTTCGCCTCCGGCTCTCCCGCAGACGCCTCAAGGAGGAGAGCAGATCAGCCACCTGAGCTGGAGCAATGATGAAGGCTGTCCCCACATAGGCGACGGCCCCGACCGCAACCTCAGAGGCCAGCAGTGCTATCGCGTGGTGTGCGGGTTCGAGCCCATGAATATGACGAAATGCAAAAATTGCCGCCGTCATGCCGGCGCAGGCCAGAAGAACGCGTGCCAGGCCCGCAAGGGCTCGCATGACCGGAACGCCATCCACGCGGCCCACATAGACCAGAGTCAGCAGCGCAAAGCCTCCTCCCGCCAACCCGGGCGCGACAGTGGCCCAGACCAGACCCAGGCGACCGAGGAGTGCGATGGAAACCAGAAGCAGCGCCATGTGGATGACCTGGAAAACCAGCACGGTTCGCGCGCGCCCACACGCCTTGAGGTAGGCCACCAGGGCCGAGCCCATCGGGAACACCACACCTAGCCCGGCCAGGATCGCGAGCAGGGGCGCCATGGGCTGCCAGTTCGGGTTGAACAGGGTGACCACCAGGGTGTGGGATTCCACGCCCAGACCGACGGCCAGGGGAAAGACCAGCAGGGCCACCAGAGGCATGGCGCGCACCAGGGCCTCCTGACGCGCACCGGGCGCCAGTCGCGCGAAAGAAGGAAGAAGCACGTCAGCCAGCGCCTCGCCGATGTTGTCGGCCGGGATCTGCGCCAGGTTATAGGCCAGAGCGTACAGCCCCATGGCGGTGGGCCCGAACATCATGGCCACGACCAGGTTGCCCCACTTGGTGGCGGCCAGATCGGCCAGACTGGCGAGTTGCAAGGGGAACGCAAAGCCCAGGATGGACATAACCTGCGCCCGGTTGATCGGCCCCCAGCGCAGCCACGCGCGCGGGTCCACGCCGGAAGCGAAGATCACAAGGCGAAAAATGGAACGCACCAGATTCGCCCCCACGATCGCCTGACCGCCCCAACCTTGCGACGCAAGCCCGAGCGCCACCGTGGCAAACACGACTTCCGCCCCGCTCGATCCGAGCCCCACCCGCCGGAAGCGGAGTTCTCGGTTGAGGATGCGCTCCGGGATCTCGGCGATGCGCAGGATGGCGAAGGCGGCCACCAGGCCGGGGAGAAAGGCGATGGCGCCCGGGGCGTTCACCAGGTGACAGAGCGGCTGGCCCACGACGAGCAGGAGCAGCGAAATCACCGCGACGGTGCAGGCGCTCAAGACCGTCACGTGGAATCCCGCCACCGGCCCAGCAGACGGATGGGCGACCACGTATTGCCCGTACCCGGAAGAGGTGGCGACTTGGCTGGTCAGCACCAGCACCGCCGCCACCCCGACTTCGCCCACCACGTCCGGGTTCAAGTAGCGGGTGAGGATGAGCGTCCCCAGCGCGCCGATGATCCGGCCGCCAAGCCCGGCGCCCACGTTCCACATCGCACTTCCAACCGCCCGGGTGGTTACGGACACTCGTGGCCCTCCAGCCAGGTCGTCGCGGCCAGCAGGATGACGTCCCGTATTGCGTAGCGGCCGATCAAGTGCGAGGGCGAACCATACAGGCTGGGCAGCCTTGCGTCGAACGAGCCATTCTCCGGATCGAATCGCACGCCCACGTCGCGGAATTCCAAGAACCGGTGCGTCGTCGGGAAGAGGCACTTGTAGGCGCTCTCCTTGGCGCAGAAGAAAAGCCGGTCCCAGGGCACGCCATCGCCCTGCCGGCTGGCCAGCCATGCGCATTCTTCCGCCGTACAGACCACGCCTGTCAGTTCCTCGGGTAGCGACGCGACCGGCTCGCTGTCGAGGCCGAGGCCCCGGATGGCGCGGGAGTCGTCGACGGGCGCGGTCCGGGCGGCCGCAGCAGCGCAGAAACCTTGACAGTGCGTAATTGAGCCTACGTAACCAAACGGCCACACGGGATCACGGAAACGGCCCACGGGAATCGCGACGCGAGGCCCGCCCAGCAGGGACACTGCCTGACGGGCGCAGCACCGTCCCAGTGCGAATTCGTGCCGGCGCGCAGGAGTTGCGCGCGCCATGGCCCGCGACTCTTCGGGAAAAAGGTCTGGATCGTCGGCCAGGTCGCGGCTGGTGACCAGAACCACATCTTTAGGAAAAAGATGTTCCCGGCTTCTCTCGACGATCGGAGTTGGTAACGCAACCACCACAGCGGGTGAACGTAGCAGAATCGGGGCCAGGGTCACGAGGCCGCTCCAGACGCAGCAACTGCGCGTTCGTCGAGCGCGGCGCGTTGCCGACCACATGAGCCCGCGCGGTTCCCGGTGGCTCCTGGCTTGCATCCCAATGTGAACAATATGGGCGGCATGGGTTTCCTATGATATGAGGAAAAAGCCAGCCTGGGTGCGATCTTTGGCCAGCGCGGAGGAGCAAACTTTCATGAGACCGGGCAGCGAGGGTTCGGGGGACGCCGAGCCGAAACAGAAGCCCACCATAACCATCAGGTGGCCCCAGCGTCCGGGCCAGGTGGGGCCTGCCAGGCGTATCATCCTTCTGTGCGGAGACGGTGAGGGAGAGGTCGTGTTCAAGGACAATCGTCTTTGCCTGCGGCACGCCGAAATCGTCTCGCGTCGGGATGATTTCTTCGTCGTTGCCAAGGACGACGGCGAACCTGTATCGGTGAATGGCAAGCCGGTCCACGGCGAGGCTCCCCTGCGCGAGCGGGACGTGGTCAAGGTGGGGCACACGGAGATTCGCTTCCGCCATGCGGCCCCGGATGAGCTCGGTCGCGAGGAGGCGCTCAGTCCCTTCGTGCGCAGGCCCACGCCAGCCCTGGGGATACCCGTGCCCCCGGATCGCACCATGAGTGTCTCCGATTTCGTTGCGCAGAGCCGCGCCATGCGCGTGCTGGCCAATGCGACCGCCAGCCTGCTCGTGCATCACCCATTCCCCGTGCTCTTCGATCGCATCCTCGATCTGGTGTTCGAGGCTGTGCCAGCGGACTTCGCTGCCGTCATGTTGCTGGGCGAAAACCAGGAGCCTGTACTCAAAGCAGGTCGCGATCGCTCGGGCCACCCGGTCGAGCAGCGGATCAGCCGTGCGATCGTGCGCAAGGTCATCGAGGGGCGGGTGGCGGTGATGGCCGGGGATGCTTTCGAGGACGCCAACCTGCGCCAACAGCCCAGCGTGGCGGGCGAGCCGAGTCGCCGCGTGATCTGCGCTCCGCTCTGGGTTTCGACCCGGCAGGGTGAGCCGGTGCGCGTGCTCGGCGTGCTCTACGCCAGCGCCCGGCTCGATCGCGTGCCCTTCCGGGGGGCCGACCTGGAGGTCCTGACCGTCCTGGCCAATACGGCCGCCGCCAAGATAGAAACTGCGTGGCTGCTCGAGGCGGGCATGGAGCAGCGGCGGCTGCAGGAAGACCTGCGCGTGGCCGCGGAGATCCAGGCCAGCCTTCTGCCCCAGACCCCAGCACACGTTCCAGGCTACGACCTGTCGGGCCGAACCCAGTCGAGTCGGGCGGTGGGTGGTGATTTCTACGACCTCGCCTACGACGGCAGCCTGCTCCACCTGGCGCTCGGCGACGTCGCGGGCAAGGGCGTGGGGGCGGCCATGCTCATGGTCGAGTTGCGCTCCACAGTGCGCGCCAACTGGCAAAGCGGGCCGCTGTCCGAAGCCGCGACCCGGATCAACGGCGACTTTCATCTCAACATCCCTCCGGATCGATACGCGACCTTCTTTCTCGGCCGGCTGTGCCCGGACAGCGGCCGACTGACCTACGTGAATGCAGGCCACAACCGGCCGCTGCTGGTGGGCGCCGACGGTCGCTGCGAGACACTGGGCGAGGGGGGGATGGCCTTCGGCTCCTTCGCCGACTCGGGCTACGACGAGGCCCAGGTGTCGATGCAGCCAAATGACACGCTGGTGGTCTTCTCCGACGGCATCAGCGATGCCTGGCCCGAGCCCGGGACGGCAGACCGCGAGCTGGCCCAGATCGTTCGCAGCGTTGGCACCGGCGGCGCAGACCAGATCCAGCAGGCCATCTTCGAGGCCGCAGATCGGCGCGCCACCGAGCTGCCGCGCGACGACCGGACGTTGGTTGTGGTGCGCCGCCTGGCAGCGTAGCCCCGCATCCGTCACCTCGGAGGATTGTAACGGCAATCCAGGCACGGGCGCTGGTGCACACTGCGTCCCATGGTCGGGACAGTTCTTTCAGTTCACGCCGGGGGAGTCCGGATTGCGGAAAAGCGAGGAGAGATACCGGCGGCTGGTCGAGACGACAGATACCGGCTACGTCATTGTCGACAACCGGGGCGTTGCCCTCGATGCGAATCAAGCATACGTTCACCTCTCCGGACACGACACCTTCGACCAGATCCTGGGAAGAAGCGTGGTGGACAGGCCATTTACAATCGCGGAGCTTTCAGACATGTTGAAGGGAAGCTCGCCGGATTGAGGAGGGCGTAGCGCTATTCGACGGTCACGCTCTTGGCCAGGTTACGTGGTTGGTCTACGTCGTGGCCGCGCACCACCGCCACGGCATAGGCCAGCATCTGCAGCGGCAACACCGTGACCAGCGGTTGTAGCAGGGGCGGCGCTTCGGGCACCCACAGCACGTCCTGGCAGTATTTCGTGATTTCGGTGTCGCCCTTGGTGGCCACCGCAATGACGTGACCCTCGCGCGCCCGCACCTCCGCCAGGTTGGACAGGACCTTGTCGTAGCTGTTGCCCTTGGTCGCGATGATCACCACGGGGAGGCCGTCGTCGATGAGCGCGATGGGCCCGTGTTTCATCTCGCCGGCGGCATAGCCCTCGGCGTGAATGTACGAGATCTCCTTGAGCTTGAGCGCGCCTTCCAGCGCGATGGGGTAGTTGCTCCCGCGACCCAGAAACAGGAAGTCGTGCGCATCCTTGTGCTTGCGTGCGAGCTCTTTCAGGTCGCCGACCAGCTGCAGGGTTTCGCTCATTTTGAACGGGATCTGGATGAGGTCACTAGCGAAACGGACGGCACCTATGTCATCCAGCGCGCCGTTGCGCCGGCCCAGGTGGATGGCCAGAAGGGCCAGCGCGGTGAGCTGGGCGGTGAAGCACTTGGTGGACGCGACGCCGATCTCGGGACCGGCAAATGTGTACAGCGCGAGGTCCGACGTGCGCGCGATGGCCGAATCGACCACGTTGCTGATGGCCAGGGTGCGCGCGCCGCGTGCTTTGGCTTCGTTCATGGCCGCCAACGTATCGGCGGTCTCACCGCTTTGCGAGATGCCCACCACCAGGTCCCCGGGACCAATCACCGGCTCGCGGTAGCGGAACTCGCTGGCCAGATCCACCTCGCAGGGGATCCGGGCCACCCGCTCGATGAGAAACTTACCGACCAGGCCTGCGTGGTACGACGTCCCGCAGGCGATGATCACCATGCGGCGGGGTATCTCGGTGACTTCCTTTTCCCACAACACAGCATCGCCGTTGTTCAGCATCAGACGGCCGCGCAGGGTATCGGTCACGGCGCGCGGCTGCTCGTGAATCTCCTTGAGCATGAAGTGAGGATAGCCGGCCTTTTCGGCCTGCCCCGGTGTCCAGGTCACGGTCTTCGGCCGACGCTCCACCGGCTGTCCCGCAAGATTCGTGATGCTTACCTGATCGCGGGCCAAGTGTGCCACGTCGCCATCCTCGAGAAATATGACCTGGCGGGTCTTGTCCAGGATGGCCGGTGCGTCGGAAGCGAGGAACATCTCGCCCTCTCCCACCCCAACCACCAGGGGCGAAGCCTTCTTGGCCGCCACCATCTCGTCGTGGTGGCGATCCGACAGGACCGCGATGGCGTAGGAGCCTTCCACCTGGCGGAGCGCCTGGCGAACCGCCTCGGGCAGGGACGACGCCCCGTCGATCAAGGCCTGGTCAATCAGGTGCGCGAGCACCTCAGTGTCGGTCTGCGAACTGAAGTGTCTTCCCGCTGCTGTCAGTCGCTCGCGCAGCAGGGCGTGGTTTTCCACGATTCCGTTGTGTACCACCGACACTGAGCCCGACTTGTGCGGATGGGCGTTCTCCTCGGAAGGGCGGCCGTGGGTGGCCCAGCGCGTGTGTCCGATCCCGGTCAGCCCGCGCGGGCTCTCCACGGCCAGCAACTTCTCCAGTGCGGCCAGTTTGCCCCGGCAGCGCACCAGGCGGGCACCCTGGCCATTGGCGACGGCGATGCCGGCCGAGTCATAGCCGCGATACTCCAGTCGGCGCAACCCGTCGACGAGAATGGGGGTGGCTTCACGCTTTCCGACGTAACCAACTATTCCACACATAGTTTCCTCACTACTTGATGATGGCGCCATGCGGCGCACTAATACTTTTGATGGCCAACGCGTCAATGCACCTACTGTGCACGCACTCGGGCAGCGGCGACCTGCGATGTTTCCACACCAGCAGGTAACGTCCGTTACCCAGAGGTGACGCCCGTCTTCCAGCGGTGGCAAACCCGGTGTGCGCCACTCTCATTGTCCTCCGGCCGTGGTGCAAACCGTCGGGTTTGAGCCAGGCGATGAAAGAGTCATGCCCGTTTGGATCAGCACGGCCTGTGCCAAGCAAGCTGCGAACGTGGGTTCGGAACTATCGTCGTCGTCGCTGTGACCGCTGCCGTCGGCGATCATCTAATTTCGTGAGAGCAAGGTGCGAACGCTTAGGTTCTCTTCTACACTGCCGGTTTCCTACCGGGACGAGTTGGAGCGCATCGTCTTCTTCAACCCCGAGCAAGGCCGGGTGACCTCCTCGCTGCTCGACTCGGTTCGCCGCTATGGCGTGCCTTCCATCGTCGAGGACGGCACCTTCCTTCGTTTCCGGTTGCCATGCTTCGGCACCATTCAAAGCCTCTACGCCCTCGACGAAAACGATCAGCCAGTACAACTCGCGGGCGTGGTCATGTTCGTGCGGGAGGCGCCGGATACCATGCTCCTGCTCCACGTGGCGGTTCACGAGGACTACGCGGCCGGTGGAACACGCGCCGATGCCTGGGTCACGCCTCAACTCTTGGCGGCAGTACGGAGTGCGTGTCGGCGAACCCGCGGGATTACCACCTTGCGCCTGCTCTACCCGCACGAAACCCAGGTCCACCTCAAACCAAGGGCGTAGCCAACACAGAAACTGGTCTCGGCGGAGAATCAGTCAGGACGCTTGAAGATGACCGCGGGAGCGTGCAATTCGCTCTTGGGCGCGCTGTGGTATTGCTGCAGCCGGTACTGGATGGTCCGCACGCTCATGCCGAGAATCTCCGCCGCCTTCGTGGTGGAGCCGCGGGTCGCCTCCAGGGTGGTCAGAATGACGTGACGTTCGATGTCTTCCATCTTCGAGCCCGGAATGCGAATGCCGGCCGTCCTCACCGCCGGAGTCTCCACGCCGGGCGGGAGTTCCGCGGCCGTCACGCGCGGCCCGCTAGCCAGCACCACCGCGTGTGCAACCGCGTTCTCGAGCTCGCGCACGTTGCCCGGCCACTCGTAGGACGCCAACTCCTCCAGAGCCTCGTCGGAGAAGCCCGCCAGGGACTTGCCGTCTTCGCTGGCGTACTTGTGCAGAAAGTGCATCGCAAGCGCCAGGATGTCGGAGGGTCGCGCGCGCAAGGGCGGCAGGTCGATATTGACCACGTTCAGGCAATAGAAGAGATCTTCGCGGAAGCGGCCCTGGGCCACCTCTTCGCGCAGATTGTGGTTGCTGGCCGCGATCACGCGCACGTCAACGTGCAAAGTCTCCTCGCCCCCCATGCGTTCAAAGGCGTGCTCCTGCAGAAAGCGCAGCAGTCTCACCTGCAGGGCGGCCGGAAGGGCGAAGATCTCGTCGAGAAACAGGGTGCCACCGGCCGCCTGCTGCAGCCGCCCCTCACGGCGGCCCGGGCTTCCAGGCAAGGCGCCGCTTTCATGGCCGAACAGCTCACTGTCCAGCAGGGGTTCTGCCAAGGCCGCGCAGTGGAGCTTGAGGAAGGGTCCCTTGGCGCGCGGGCTGTACTGATGGATCGTGGTGGCAAGGAGTTCCTTGCCCGTCCCGGGCTCCCCCGTGATGAGAACACTGGCCTTGGACGCTGCCACCTGGGGCAGGACCTTGAGCACATTCTGCATGGCGGGTGAGCTGCCCACCACATTGCTGAAGCTGTAGCGCTCGGCCAGGCGAGCCCGCAGCAGCCCGGCCTCGCGGTGAAGCCGCAAGCGGTCCATCTCGCGGCCGACCACCAAGGACAGCTCCGTGAGATCGAGCGGCTTGGTCAGGTAGTCGGCCGCGCCCTCCTTGAGCGCCGTGACCGCGGTCTCCACGTCGGCAAATGCCGTGGTCACGACCACCGGCATATCGTACCCGCCGCTGCGCAGCTTGCGCAGAAACTCCAGACCATCCATGCCCGGCATCTTTAGATCTGTGAGCACCAGATCTGGGGCGAAGTCAGGCACTTTTCCCAACCCCTTGAATGCGTCGGCTGCGGTCTCAACCGAGTAGCCACCCTCCCGCAGCGCCTCCGCCAGCGCGCCCCGGGCGTCCGCGTCGTCATCCACTACGAGAACTCTACCCTTCATGCCTTTCAGCCGGTGCAACACCTGCGCCACATTTCCCAGTCTGACGCCTTGGCGCGGACGCGACCCGTCTGACGCCCCGAGAGTGATGCATGGCTACCGCAAGGGAACGAGGTTTGCATCGCTTCACCAGCATGACAGGCGGTCTGTGGGACCTGATCTCAACTCAAGGGGCGCGAAGCGGCCCCGAATCGGAACAGGTGACGCGCGCCGAGTCGCATCGGCGCGTGGTGTCCCTGCCAATCAGCGATACCGCGCCGGCCAACAGCAATACTGCGCCTGCCCCGGTTTTGACCCGAGAGGCTGCCAATCGGTTCGAGTACGTGAGCAAGGTTGGCGCCGGCGGCATGGGGGCGGTTCATTGCGTCCGCGACAAAAACCTACTGCGCGAGGTGGCCCTCAAGGTCCTGGCCCCGTCGCTGGCTGACGACCCGAAGTACGTCAGGCGGTTTCTCGCCGAGGCGCAAATACAGGCGCAGCTCGATCATCCCAACATCGCGCCCGTGCACGACCTGACCTTGGATCACGAGGGTACCAACTACTTCACCATGCGCCTGGTGCATGGCCGGACCCTGGCCGACTGGATCGCGGCTGCGCACGATTCGTGGACGCCCTCGGAGACCATGCACGAGATGCTGGGAGCCTTTCTCAAGGTCTGCGATGCGGTCGCCTTCGCGCACAGCCGCGGTGTGCTCCACCTGGACATCAAGCCCGAGAACATCATCATGGAGGACTTTGGTACCGTCTATCTGATGGACTGGGGATTGTCGCGTCTGAGCGTGCGTGATCCCGAACGGAGCGACACTGTGGTCCTCTCGGCCGAGGCCGCGGGCGGCGTGGTGACCGGGGTGGTGGGATCCCCTTCGTACATGTCGCCCGAGCAGGCCCAGGGGGCCGACGGCCTGGTCAGCGAGCGAACCGATGTCTTTGGCCTGGGCGCGGTCCTGTACGCAATCTTGGCGGGCCGGCCGCTCTACCTAGCCGACTCGATCGACGAGGTGTTGGAACAGGCGCGGGTAGGCCGGATGCCGCACTTGCCCGAGGCGCCCCGGGGTGTACCCTTGCCTGCGCGCATCTGCCAGATCACGCGAAAGGCGTTGGCCATCGATCCGCAGGATCGCTACCAGACCGTGCTCGAACTCAAGCGCGAGGTTGAAGGTTTCTTGCAGGGCGGAATTGCGTTCCCCATGGAGACCTTTGCCGCCGGCGAGCGCGTCGTGATCGAAGGTGAGATGGGAGACGCCGCCTATGTCATCGTGAAGGGAACCTGCGTCGCATACACCACGAAGGATGGAAGGCGAAGCGCAGTGTGCGAACTGGGGACCGGCTCGGCGTTTGGCGAGGAAACCGTCTTCCGGCCAGGCCCGCGCAGCGCGACCGTGGAGGCCGTGACCGATGTGTCGGTGCGTCTGGTGACCCGCGAGATGCTGGACGAGGGACTGGGCCGCGATTCGTGGTTTGGGGCCTTTGTCATGGCGCTGGCCAACCGCCTTGCGCAGGCGGAGGCTCGGCCGGCCACAGTTTCGCAACCGGACAGCAAGCCATCAACAGGGCAAGAGGCGCGGATGGACGGCACAGGGCTTTCAAACGGCAGTGGACTTCCTGCTGCATCCTGATATCGTTCAGCCCAGTCCTTTTCACGTCGTTTCCGTTTTGCCACGGTCTTCCATTTGGTGAGCCAGGGCGTTCCGGCTAGCGAGGCGCATAGGGACAATGGCCCGTTTCTTGGGGCAAGCGCGTGGACCGCGGAACCGTCCACTACAGAAGAACGAGGAGAGAACGACATGGCGAAAAGGCTGTACGTGGGCAACCTGGCCTACAGCGTGACCGAAGCGGATCTGCGCGAGGTCTTCACCGAGACGGGCACCGTGGCCGACGTGAAGGTCGTGCTCGACCGCGAGAGCGGGCGACCGCGCGGTTTTGCATTTGTCGAGATGTCGACCGACGAAGAAGCCGCCAAGGCCATGGGGACGTTGAATGGTCGGGAGATCCAGGGACGCGCGATCAGCGTCAGCGAGGCCCGTGAGCGAGGCGGCGGCGGTGGCGGTGGCGGTGGCGGTGGCGGTGGTCGCGGCCATGGCCGTGGTGGCTTTGGCGGTGGCGGCGGCCGCGAGCGTTCGGGCGGCCGCTGGTAGGCCTGCAGGGCCCGCCAGCATCGGCCCACCTCATCGCGGGTGCGCAGACGCACAGGTGAAACGAGGGTGCGATCTGTCCTGTTGCTTGAGAAAACAGATCCTCGGATCTGTTCTTTCTCGTCTTTCGCACCTCGCGTGGTAGGGTCAACCCGTCCTTTCCACGTCGTCTTCCCTCCCCGCTCGGGCCGTTGACCTGCTGGTCAGCCTCCAGGGCTGTCAAGGCAGTCGAGGCGATCAGGACTGAACGGGAGGAACACACATGGCACGCGTTACGGTAGAGGACTGCATTGACCAAGTTGGAAATCATTTCGCGCTGGCTGTGCTCGGCGCCCAGCGCGCCCGTGCCCTGGCCAAGGGGGCGATTCCACTGATCCAGTGCGATAACAATCCCGGCGTCACCGCCCTGCGCGAGATCGCCGCGGGCAAGGTTTCCTTCCACGAGTCGCTGGATGAGGTCCTTCACTTGCACGCGGAGGGCATCAAGGCTCTCGACGGATCCCGCAAGCGGCGGCGGAGCGGTGGCATGGAGCCGGCCAACGCGACCACCGCACGGAAACGGTAGTACCGCCTTTCGTAGATTCGTAGCTGATTGGGCGGCTGGGCTGACGGCGGCGGCGAGGGCGCGCGCGAAGCGCGTGGGGCGGGCAGGGCGGGTGGCGGGTCCCGAAGTCCCCGCAAGGGGATCCTGTCGCCGGAGCCGGTGGCCGGAGTCGGATCCCGCGGCCGGTCCCGGATTCGGAGCCGGATCCGATCCCGGCCCTGGAGCCGGCAACTTGAACCAGCCACGGATTTCCAAGAATCGGAATTGGCTGCGCCGGTATGTCAGCCGAACAATCGTTGGGACACGCGACGAAATTGGTAGCGTTGGGACGGGTGGTCGGCTATGCAGAGGAGGTCGGCTCGCTTGAACACCGGGCTGTGCGTTGGATTTGACCCGCGCGAACAAGAACAAGGAGCCACGAAATGGGTAAGAGACTGTACGTTGGGAATCTGTCCTTCTCGATCACCGAGGCGGATCTTAGGGAGGCATTCAAGGCGGAAGGCCACGATGTGTCCGAGGTGAAATTGGTCACGGATCGGGAAACTGGGCGGCCGCGTGGCTTCGCCTTTGTGGAAATGGCCACTGACGAAGGTGCGACCCACGCCATCGGCAGTCTCAACGGCCGCGACCTGCAGGGTCGCACGATCACCGTGAGTGAGGCGCGCGAGCGCACCGGTGGTGGCGGCGGTGGTGGCGGAGCACGTGGCGGCCGCGCGGGCGGGCGCTGGTAGGCAGCTGGCACGAACTCGCGCCAGCGGACTCTTCGACAAGCTATCCTGCGGTTGACCGCGGGATAGCCGGTGTACGCATGGGCGGTAGCGTGAGCGACCAGCGGGCTACGTGAGCGGCCCGCTGTATCCTGGCCGCTCACGCACTAGCGACAACGCTTTCCGTCTCGCGCGTCCCGCCCACGAACTCGCTCACGCCCACGTCCTCGCCCACCCGAACCGCGCTCCGCGGGCCGGCCCTTCGAGTAGCCCGGAGTTTTCCGACGGGCTCTAGCTGCGCCGCTGCCTGTCGCTTGCTCTCGCGCTCGCTGCGCACCTGCTCGATGGCCAGTTGGAGGCGGGGCAAAACGTCCTCGGCGGTGTAGCGGATCATGTGCTCGCCCGAGACGGCCAGCGAGAAGGCGCGGGCCATCCGCTTTGGAGTTCGCCACAGGGCGCGGCCGAGGAAGCGCCAGTAGACGCGGCGGTAGCGGCCCAGCACGCCCTGATGGAGCATCGACGAGAGCACGCAGCGCAAGGCATAGTGCCAGGGCAGGCTGAAGTGGGAGTCGCTGCGGGGCCGCAGTTCCAGCACTCGGTTGACCCGCTCGAAGTACGCGGCCGGGGCATAGATGGAGGCGAGCAGGCGGCGATACGACTCCAGCAGTTCGATTTCGTCCATCTTGGTGCGGAAATTGGCGCGCCCGAAGGTTTCGCCGCTCGAGCGTTCCAGCATGCGTCCCTCGCGAACCAGGCGTCGCTCCAACTGGGTTCCGGGCAGCGCGCCCAAGATGCCCACCATCGCCTGCGGGATGCACGATCGCGCGATCCACTCGCGCTGGCGTTCGATGGCGGCCTGGTCGTCCGAATCGAAGCCCACGATGAAGCCGGCGGAGACGTCGAGCCCGCTGCGAACCAGCTTGTCGACAGCTTCATGCAGGTCGACGGCGAGATTCTGCGCCTTGTGGGTTTCGCGCAGGGCCTCGGTCGACGGGGTCTCGATGCCCACGAAGACCGAGTCGAAGCCTGCACGCACCATCGCCCGCATCAGTTCATCCGAGGCGGCCAGGTTGATGCTGGCCTCGGAATAGAACTGGAACGGGAAGCGGTGCTCCTCCATCCACTTTTGCAGGACGGTCAGCAGGCGCAGGGTTTCCACCTTGTTGCCCACCAGGTTGTCGTCGGAGAGGAACACGGTTCCGCGAAAACCGGTGGCCAGGATGGCGTCGAGCTCGCCGCACAACTGCGCCGGCGACTTGGTCCGCGGGTGGCGGCCAAACACTTCGATGATGTCGCAGAACTCGCAGTTGAAGGGACACCCACGACTCCACTGCACGGACAGCGAGTGATACGCCTTGACGTCCAGCAGGTCGTAGCGTGGAGGGGGCAGGGTGCGAAGCTCGGGCCGGCGGGGCGCGGCCATATGCGCGGGCAGGCCGGCCCCTTTGGCCAGGGCTTCGCACAGGGGCGCCATCAACTCCTCGGCCTCGCCGGACACGACACAATCCGCATACGGCGTGAGCAACTCGGGGCTGGTCGTGGCAACCGGTCCCCCGACCACGACCACCTTGCCCGCGGCCCGTGCCTGCGCCGCCAGTTCCAGCAGCGAGTCGCGCTGGACCAGCATTCCCGACAAAAAGACCGCGTCGGCCCACTGCAGCTGCTCGGGAGCCAGCGCCTGGACGTTCAGGTCGCACAGCCGAACCTCCCAGTCCTTGGGCAGCAGCGCGGCCACGGTGAGCAGCCCCAGTGGAGGCAGCAGAGACCGCTTCCCCATCAGTCGCAGGGCATCCTCGTGCCCCCAGTAGGTGCGGGGAAAGGCAGGGTAGAGGCACAGTATTCTCATGGCCCTTTACTACTCGTTTCGCCGTCAGGCCGCTGTCACGACACGGTCACATCTTGACGCATTGGAATCTCCGATGGCCGGCAGCGCAGCCTCGGTCGCTGACACAACTGTGACAGAGCGATTGTTGGTTGGTGACAAGGGGCAGAGGGGTCTGACAAAATGGGGGCGTGAAGGTCCGATCGCCGACCATCATCTTCCTGCAGCGCGCCCGCATGGTGTTCATGCTGACCGCCCTGATTCCGACCGTGTTCATGACCGTGATCGGAATCGTGCTGCTGGCCACCGGGGGATCGAAGTCGGCCGCCGTGGTGGGCGGGATTCTGGTTCTCGCCTTCTGCGGGACAGCCCTGGCTGGTTACGTCCTTGGGACTATCCTAGTCTCTCGCGGCGCGAGTCTGGCCGCTGTGCAGAACGAGTTTCTCTCCTCCGTCTCGCACGAGTTGCGCACGCCCTTGACCTCGATCCGTCTCTTCATCGATACCTTGCGCGAGGATCGGGTCCACGATCCGGCCGAGAAGCAACGCTGCCTGAACGTGATCCATCAGGAGCTGGCGCGTCTGGATGGCCTGGTGGCGAAGCTGCTGACCCTTTCCCGGATCGAATCCCGCCACGCGGCCTTCGATCGTCACCCTGTCGCGGTGGCCGACATCGTCAGCGAGGCTCTGGTCGCCTTCGAAGCCATCCGGTTCGGCACTGAGGTCGATTTGAAAGTCAGCCTGGAGCCGGGGTTGATGGTGAACGGCGACCAGGCCGCACTCGCCCAGGCTCTGGCGAATCTGCTGGGCAACGCCTGGAAGTACACCCCGCCCCAAGGCAAGCGTATCGAGCTGCAGGCCACCGGCGATGCGATGGAGGTGTCGATCGTGGTCGCTGACAACGGCGTGGGCATCCCGGTCCCCGAGCAAAAGGCCATCTTCGACAAGTTCCGGCGTGGGTCAGCCGCGGTCAACGGCGGGAGCGTGGGCACCGGGCTGGGGCTGGCGGTGGTGCGGGCCATCGTGACGGCCCATCGGGGGAAGATCGACGTGCGCTCGGAAGAGAATCACGGGGCGCGGTTTCGCATCTTGCTGCCCAGGCAACCTGCGGAGGCGGCATGAGCGGCGCTGGCGACGAAGGCCAAATGGTCACCATCGTCGAGGACGACGCGGCCATCGCCGAGGGCCTGGCACTGAACCTGCGCCTGCAGGGCTACCGCACGGAAGCGGTGGGCGATGGAGAGACGGCACGCTCACGCATCGAAGAGGGCCGGCCGGATCTGGTGCTGCTCGACATCTCGCTGCCCAAACAGAGCGGCATCTGGGTTCTCGAACGGCTGCGCGAAGCCGGTAANNCGCCTGGGCGCGGACGACTACGTGACCAAACCGTTTGCGCTGGCCGAGTTACTGGCTCGGGTGGCGGCCTTGCTTCGGCGCGCGCGGCTGCACCTGCCTCAGCAAGGCGCGCCGACGGATGCGCCCGTCGCCGAAGCGAAGCGGGCCGAGATACGCTTTGGCGACGTGGTGCTCGACCTCGACACCCGCACCGTGATCCGCGCGGGCCGGCCGATCAAGCTCACCCATCGGGAGTTCGAGTTGCTCGCCTTTCTGGGCCGCAGCGGCGGACGGGTTTTCTCGCGCGAAGAACTAGTCCGCCAGGTGTGGGGACTGGAGTATCCCGGTCAGGCGCGCACGGTGGACAACTTCATCGCCCAGTTGCGCGCCAAGCTGGAGCAAGATCCCGAGCAGCCGAAGCACCTGCTGACCATTCGGGGCAGCGGGTACCGTTTCGTCGCCGCGTGAGTGCTGGTAGTCTCTAGCTCGCTTGCCGCCTGTCATCCGTCGCGACGTTCCCCTGGCTCCGCTCACCACTTTCGAGTTGGGCGGGCCGGCGCGCTTCTTTGCCCAAGTGGCGACCAGCGAGGATGTGGTCTGGGCGCTGCGCTGGGCCGGGGAGCAGAACCTGTCGGTGTTCGTGCTGGGCGGCGGATCGAATCTGGTGGTGGGCGACGCAGGCTTCCCCGGCCTGGTCCTGCAACTGGTGGCGCGAGGAATCGAGTTCCGCAGCCAGGGCAACCATGTTCTGCTGGAAGCACAAGCTGCTGAGCCATGGGACGACGTGGTGGCCGCCGCGGTGGCGCGCGATCTGGCGGGCATCGAGTGTCTGTCGGGGATCCCGGGCACGGCGGGCGCGACGCCGATCCAGAATGTCGGTGCCTATGGCCAGGAGGCGGCGGACACGCTGCGCTCGCTGCGCGTGCTCGACCGGCGCACCTTGGAGGTGCGCGAACTGCCGGCCGTCGAGTGCGGCTTTGGGTACCGCGACAGCATCTTCAGGCGCGATCCGGGCCGGGTGATCGTGCTGTCGGCAAGCTTCGCGCTCCGGCCCGGCGCGCAGCCTGTGATTGCCTACCGAGAACTGGCGAACGCGTTGGCGGGAACTGCGCGACCCTCGCTGTCAGGGGTGCGTGAAGCCGTGCTCGATCTGCGGCGCAAGAAATCCATGCTGTACGACCCACAGGATTCCAACCGGCGCAGCGCTGGGTCGTTCTTCACCAATCCCATGGTGGGCGTGGACCAGGCGGCTGCGCTGGTGGCCCAGGCACTGGGCGAGCATCTTGTGCAGTCAGCCGAAGAAGTGCCGCAGTATCCGCTGCCCGACGGGCGCGTGAAGCTGGCCGCCGGCTGGCTGGTGGAACGTGCGGGGGTGAAGCGCGGCCTGCGCATGGGCCCGGTTGGCGTGTCCAGCCAGCACGCCCTGGCCCTGGTCCATCACGGCGGCGGGTGCACGGCCGATCTGATTCGGCTGGCGGTTCACGTACGCGACAGCGTGGCGCTGCGCTTCGGAATCACCCTCCAGCCGGAGCCCGTGTTTCTCGGCGTTGCGTGGCCGGGGTTGCAGCAGACCGATTGAATCGAGACATCAAACCGTAACCCTGGTCTGGCGGACGGTGGTAGGATTTGCCGCCATGACG
>PMZX01000222.1:39626-43573 GCA_003170035.1 Myxococcales bacterium
GGTGAGGTTGGCTCGAAAGACACCTGCAAGTACGTGTTCAAGGTCGCCGGTGAAAGCGAAGACAGCACCTTCGTGCAGGTGTACTCCCCGGTCGCCAAGGAAGTCCTGGACAAGCCCACCGATCCCTTCATGAGCTTCAAGAAGGTGGGCAAGGTCTGGGTCACCGACAAGGCGAAGTCGCCCAAGGCTCAGGTGCAGGTCACGGGCAGTACCGGCCTGTACATGGCGGGCCGCGGGTACTTCGTCAGCGTGGCAGCCTCCACCAAAGTCTGCACCAAGAACCAGGCCATCCAGCTCTCCAAGTCCATCAAGTAGCCTCCGTCCCTGCGGCCTTAGAGCCCAACCATGGCGTTGCTGGGGCTGGTTCTTTTCGTTGCTGGCCTCTGCCTGGTGCCGCTGCAGGAGACGGATCTCTTTTTTCGCCTGGCGAACGGCGAGGAGATCCTGCGCACGGGCTATGTGCCCGGCCGCAACCTGTTTTCGTTCACCTTTCCCGACCAGCCCTACCTGGACAGCGCTTGGCTGTTCGACTTGGCGACGGCCGGGCTCTATCGCATGGGCGGGTTTCAGGCAGTCGTCGTGGGCAAGACCGCCATCGTTGTGGCGACCTTCATCGCAGCCTATCTGGTGCTTCGCCGGCGCGGTTCCGGTCGCGTGATCGCAGCTCTGGTGCTCGCGGCTGCCGCCTTCTGCATGCGCGAGCGCCTGGTGGAACGTCCCCACGTGGTGTCCCTGCTGGGCGAGGTCGCGGTGCTGTCCCTGCTGCCCGCCCTGCTAGACGGCCGGCGCAGGGCCTGGCTGCTGGTGCCGGTGGTCGCCCTGTGGGCCAATCTGCACGCCGGCGCCTTTGTCGGCCCCCTGCTCATTGGTCTGGCGGGATTGGGCGTGCTTCTCGAGGAAATTCTTACCCCGTCGCTCGTTTCTCGACGGGCCGTTTTTCGCCACGCGCTTGCTGTCGCGCTCTGCGCACTTGCCCTGATGGCGACACCCGCTGGCCCGGGGATCTTCCGCTACCTCAGCTTCCACGCCGACATCTTTGCCATCCATCCGGTCGATGAGTTCCGGCCCCTGGCTTGGCGTTCAGATGCGCCCCTGGTGATCTACGCTGCCGTGCTGGCGCTCGTGCTCGGCCTGGGCGCGGTTCAGCGCGTGCGTCCCCGCGCGCGCGACCTTTTGCCGGTGCTCGGCCTGGCACTGCTGGCCGGACGCCATGTGCGCTTCGGTGCCGATTTTGCGTTGGTGGCCACCATCCTGGTCGCGCCGTCCTTGACGATACTCGGCGCACGCCGGGCTGGTCGGCTCGCTCCGGGATATCTCGGTCACTTCGAGCGCGCCACCGGCGCCCTGCTGGCGCTGCTTGCACTCGTGCCGCGGATGGCGGACGTCGAGCGGCACGGCCGCTTCATGGATATCGAACTCGACCGTGCAAATCTCCCCCTGGCAGCGCTGCGTTTCATCGACACCCACGGCCTGCGCGAACGGATGTACAACGACTTCGAGACCGGCGCTTTTCTCATCTGGCAGGGCTACCCGCGCCATCGCGTGTTCGTTGACCCGCGCCTGCCCGCCTACCCGCGCGAATTCCATCAGCTCCTGGGCCGCAGCGAGATGACCCGCGAGGAATGGACGCGCACCATGGACCACTTCGCAGTCACCTCCGCCTTGCTGGACTATGCCGGCATCAACCGGCGCGTGGCGTGGTGGGCTCCCGAGCAATGGGCTCTGGTCTTTCGCGCGCAAGACACCCGCGTGTTCGTGCGCCGGCTCCCGGCCGCGCGCGATCTCATCGCTCGCTTCGAGATCCCCGCCAGCTTCACCTTCACTGCCGACGAGGGCAGCGCCACCATACCGCTCGACACGCCTCCTGCTGCCTCGCCGGTTTCGCTTTGCGAATGGAAGCTTCGCCTGGGCGATCTCTTCTTCGATCTCGACCGCGGCCACGACCAGCGCGCGCTCGATGCCTACCGACAGGCCCTGGCAGGCCCGCCGGGCTGTCTCGCGCCCGAGCGGGAGGCAGCCGCTTGCGCCTGGCTCGGCGCGATCGATCGGGCCGCCGGCCGAACCGCGCAGGCGCTTGCGCTGCTCGATCGCAGCTTGTTCCTCGCGCCTGACGACACCGCGGTGTTGGCCAACCGTGCTCTCGCGCTCGAGACGCTGGCACGGCCCCGCGAGGCCGCGCAGGCCTGGTCGCGCATCGCCGCGATCGCCGCTGGCTCACCCCTCGGCGATCGCGCCCGCGAACGCGCGCGTTCCCTCACCCACGACTGAGCCTGGAAACCCCGACCACCCATCGCGAACGACCGGTTGCAAGAACTGCCTGACGGTCGGCTTGCCTTGCGCTCCGGGCGCTCAGCGCGGTACGCGCAAGATCTGGTTACCTGCCGTGAGTATGAACAGGTGGGTGGCATTGAGCGCAAAGCGGGTGGGCGTCTGCATGGCATGGACAATCGTGGTCTGCCCGGAGCCATCCATCGCGGCCCGTATGATGGAGGAGCAGCTTTGTGGGTACGTGGGATACGGAGCCCAGTACAGATGTCCGCCCGCGGTCGCCATCGTCGCCATGGAACTCACGCCCGCAAGGGTGGCGAGAACGGCCGCCGAGCCGCCCTGCGCCGGCATGCTCATTACTTTGTCGTCGAGCCCGTAGTAAAGATTGCCACTGTCGAAACAGGGTGCAACGAACTTCGAGCTGGTCGTGGCCAGGGTCACTAGATCGTCCGTGCCGGCGTCCGCGCCGCCGTCGACCGGCGAGCTCGCCTGCGCGTCAACCGAAATGGACAACAGAACCTCTTGATCTTGAGCCGGCAGGACGGTTTCGTTGAAGTAGATACGTCCTTCCGCCAAGAAGAACGCTTTCGGGCCCACGTTGCGAACCAGCGTGGTGGTATTCCCGCCAGCGATGGGAACGCGGTCGATCTCGCGGGGGTTGGCGTCGTAGTAGTAGACATAGTCGCCGGCCACGATGGGGGCACTGGGGCTGTGGCCCGCACCGCTCCCGCCGAGGGTGACCGGGGCGCCGCTACCGTCGAGAACCATCCTAGCCATCCCGTATGGGTTATCGAAGCCAATTTCGGTGAAGTAGAGGTTGGTTGCGTCCAGCGCCAAGCGACCGATGGTGTTGGTGGTCGTGCTTCGATCCAGGATGGTCTTGTCGACGCGGTCACCGAGAGTCACGCGATGGATGGAGCGGCTGTTCATCCAGTAGAGCTCGCTGTCGCTGACCACCATGAACTGCGGGGCGCCCGCCGGCACGAGCAATTCAACCCCGTCGGGAAACGGCGTGGTACCGGCAACGATGGTGCCGTACAGGCCGTGAGGGTCGAAGCCAGGGCAAAGCGCCGGGACCTCGGGTCCCCCGGCTGGTGCCGCGTCCCCGCCGGCATCTGCGCCGGTTGCAGGCACATCGGCAATGTGTTCTGACCCGGCGTCGGCGACAAGTGCATCACCCGATGCACTTGCGTCCGTGGCTTGCTTCGAGCTGTTCGAGCAACTCACGGACGAGACGATCAGAGCCCAGGTGAGGACAACCAATCGAGAGCCACGCAGTTTCATGGCGGAATCGTAGTAGGCCTCAAGATTCACCGCAATCAGATTGCTGGCGCTCGGAACCCGCTCCGAGGATCTTGTGTGGATAGGCATCATGGTATGGCGCTTGAAGCGACTATGCTCAAGTGAAGGGTCTCGGGGGCTATGTCGGCGCCGTTCGGCCACGTCACCGTTCCGCCCTCGAGGAAGAAGCGCCGGAAGTACTCGGTGTCTCTGAGCGGCTCGAAAACCGGGCCCACCAACCAGGGCTCGAAGTCGACCGTCTTCTCAGTCCCATCGTTGAACGTGAGACGGATCATGTACCCGCTGCCGTACTCGGCTATCGGCGATTTTGCAGAGGCGATTCGGTGAAGGCAAAATGGCGCTTGAAGCGACTATGCTCATGGCCATGCATCAACTAG
>PMZX01000428.1 GCA_003170035.1 Myxococcales bacterium
TGGCCGGCCTGCCCATCCCGGACAGCATGCAGGGGCGGTCGCTGATTCCGCTGGCGCTTGACGAGGTGGCCGGCGGCCCGGCTGCGGGTTTGACACAAATCGAAGCCGTGTCGCGCGGGCTCAAGACCGGTCGCTACCGCCTGATTCATTCCGGCGTGGCGCGCATGGAGCTCTTCGATGAACTCGACGATCCACGCGAGCAACGGGAGCTGTCTGGCCAGCGTCCCATCGCGCTTCGTCAGATGCGCAACGTCCTCAGCCTGCTGGTTTTCTTCGAGAATCGCTGGAAGAAGCAAGCGTGGGGTAACGCGGCGAACGTCGGGGAGGGGTTCTACCGGGGGATAGAGGTTCGACAGAAATAGTGGCTGGCCGGCCACGGCCACGACCTTCTGCGGCTATCGCGGGACTTGGGGCCGACCCAGGGGCCGTGACAGGGGTGAGGTTTTGGGCGAGGATACCCGCAGAGGAAGTACCCCGTGCAGTTCTTGGTGGCCAACATGCGCATGCGGAAGTCGTCGCAGATCGTTCTGGCGGCAAGCCTTGTCGGCTTGGCCGTGGTGCCGGGCGGCTGTTTTCGGTCGTCCTTGCGGCACGCAAGCAGCTGTTCCGACGCGGACCCGAATTGCCAGACGGGCACGATCAAGGTGCGCGATGCGGGCTCGGACGGGCTACCCGGCTTGCGTGACGGGCCAGTGGGCGGGGCGGGCGGCGGGCNNCGGGCGGCGGGCTTGTGGGTGGAATGGGTGGCCGGCTGACCGGTGGCACGGGCGGCGGGCTCGTGGGTGGAACAGGCGGCGGGCTTGTGGGTGGCACGGGAGGCCGGCTGACCGGCGGCACAGGCGGCGGGTCAGTGGGTGGCGCGCGCGATGGCGGCGTTGATCGGACGCCTGGCCTGGTCGGCGACGCGCGCCGGGACGGCCTGGGCGCGTGTTTGCCGAGTGAGATCTGTGACAACGGCATCGACGATGACTGCAACGGCCTGGCCGACTGCCTCGATCCGGCCTGCCGGAACCTGTCCGCGTGCATTGACAAGAAGAAGGAGATTTGCACCAACGGGATCGACGACGATGGCAACGGGCTCATCGATTGCAAGGATCCCGCGTGCTTCGGCGATCCGGCATGTGTCGTGCCGGGCCACGAGATCTGCAACAACGGCCTGGACGATGACGACGACGGCCTGGTGGACTGCAAAGATCCGGACTGCCTCAAGGATCCCACCTGCGTCGTCCACACGGGCAACGAGATCTGCGACAACGGCATCGACGACAACGGGGACAAGCTGGTGGACTGCAGCGACCCCCAATGCAAGTCCTTCCCAGCCTGCTTGAGCGCGGCGTGCAAGGCTGACGTGGACTTCGGCAGCATTGCCGGCTCGGGCGCCTCGGTCACGCGCATCCTGTCCACCGTGGGTGCGACCGCTAGTTACAGCACCTGCGCCCCGCCCGGCGGCGTGGCCCGCGTGGCCAGCTTCAGCCTGCCGGCCTCCGCCGATCTCAAGCTCGACTTCTCGCAGGGCAAGGGTGCCGCCCACGTGGTGGCGGTCTTCCGCGCGGGTGTAGGCCAAGCCTGCGATCAGAACCTGGTCGACTGCCTGCGCGTGGGCCAGGACGCCACCGCCAGCCAAACCTTCAATGGACTCGCCGCCGGCAACTACTGGATCGTGGTGCAGTCGTTCACCGGAACAGTCGGCTCGACCACCATCACGCTGTCGACCAGCAAGGCCACCACCCCCGAGATCTGCAACAACGGAATAGACGACGACGGCGACGGCGCCATTGACTGCGCGGACCTGGACTGCGCGGGCGCCAGCAACTGCCGGCCGTGCACGCCAGACATCAACCTGGGCGCGGTGGTGGTGGGCGACCCGCCCAAGACCGCGGTGGTGGACACCACCACTGGCAGCAATCGCTACCACCCGACCTGCGCCGGCACGTCTACGGGTAAAGACGTCGTGGTCCGTTTCACCGTCAAGGCCACCGTCGGTATTCTTCTCGACCTGACCCAGACCGGCGATCACGCCTATGGCATCTACCCCATGCCTGCAGCCGGAGAGGCCTGCGACAGCGGAAAGGGCGACTGTTCCTACCTTGCCGGGCGGCCGAGCGTCGAGGCGAGTTGGTGGCCCCTGTCTGCGGGCGAGTACCTTCTTATCTTCAAACCCATCGCCGCCGGGAAAGAGGGCCGCATCACCTTGAGCCTGTCGGCCTTCGCCGATCGCGGGGTGGAGATCTGCGACAACGGGATCGATGATGACGGCAACAACCTGGTCGACTGCGATGACCCTGCCTGCGCCAACACCATCAACTGCCGGGCCCCGTTGTGTCTAACGGACGGTGACCTGGGCGACATCGACGTCGGCACCAGCAAGTCTCTGAAAGTCGACCTGACCAGTGCCACGCGAACCTTCTCCACCGTCTGTGGCAAGGGCGACGGGCATGGCCGGGTCTATCGGCTGAATCTTCTGCACGCCATGTCCCTGGGGGTCATCTGCACACAGACGGGCGATCAGGTCATGCAACTGGGCGCCCAGGTCAGCCCGCTTGACCAGTGCGATGCCCATTCCATCGATTGCGTGGACCCCGCGATCCAACCCTTCGGTTGTGATTTCGAAATTCCCAGCCTGCAGCCGGGCGCCTACAACCTGGTGGTGCAGGCTTTCACGAGCGGCAAGGAAGGGATCATGAACCTCTACCTGAGAGGCGTCAGTGAGACGATTCTTGAGATCTGCAACAATGGCATCGACGACGACGGCGACGGGGCCGTGGACTGCTACGATCGCAAGTGCGCAGGCGATCCGAGCTGCCAGAAGTTGGTGTGCCGGCCGGACAGGGCGCTGGGTATTCTGCCGCTCGACAGCTCGCCCACCTCCGCCGCGGTTCAGACAGCGGGCGCCGGCGATGATCAGACCATGAGTCCTTGCGTGTCGGGCAAGGGCGGGGCCGATGCAGTGGTTGGTTTCACTTTGACTTCCAGAGCCGACCTCACCATCGAATGGGCCCAGGTTGGCAACCACGCCCTGGTCCTTTATCAGGAACTCGATTCTCGCCTGCCTTGCGAGGCCGACACGCGTATTGACTGCAAGGCCACGGCGAACGCGGCCACCGGCAGCTACCAGCTCAAGGGGCTTGCGCAGGGCAAGTACTATCTGGTGGTGGACGCGGACAAGGCAGGCAGCGAGGGTGGCGCGATTCTGCAGATCAGCGGATTGCCGTCTCCGTAGAGTCAATCGTAGTACCCATCCAGGAACCACTGTCCAGACTGTTGGTCCTGGTGGACGCGGTAGACAGCCCCGTCGGAGGCATGCACGTCCCAGTAGTCGCGGGAAAATGCCGCGCCCGACCACCATTCACCGCTGGCGCGATAGGGGCCGGCAGCCATGAGGATGCGAGCGGTGGTGGTTTTCCCGCGCAAAGCGGTGGGACCTTGCCGTCCCATGATGATTTCCAGTTCCTGCGGCGGCCGCAAGCGCCGGAAGGCCAGAGCCGTTCGGGACGCCGCCGGTGGCTGCGGTTCATTTGTCACGGGATCTGGCCTCGTCTCAGCTGATCGCGTGGGGAGCCCGCCGGNNCCTCCCAGGGTTCCCATTTCAATAAGCCCACCGCCTCTTCGCGAAAGCTGTCCACATCGGCCGGTGCTCCTAGGTTTTCGATTCCGACCAGCGCGGATAGACGGGCCAGCGTGGCCGCCAGACGCTCGGGGGCCGGTCCGCTGGGCCGCAGAAGATCGAGTTGCACCGCGCGTACCCGCGCCGGCAGAACCAAGAGGGCCACACCCTTCACTGGCGCCGAAGGAGGCCTTTGCGCCAGCGCCAGGCGGGTCAACTCCAGCAAGGTGCTGGTCTCTCTGGTAGGTGCTGCCAGCGGAACCTGGCGCACCTCGAATCCGTACGGGTCCAGCTTGAAACGCAGGGTCAGGCCGGCACAACCAAGTCCCTGGCCATGCAGGCGTGTCATCGCCTGGTCGAAAAGGCTGCGCAGCACAAAGGCCAGCGGTTCCAGTTCGCAAATCGGGTAGTCGATCTCGGTGCCTTCCTCGAGCGCATCGGGTGGGGGCAAGGGGGCAAGTGGCTCTTCGTCGCAGCCAGCGGCCAGTCGCCACAGGCGCGCGCCGGCTTCGCCCAGGCGAAGCACCACGGCGTCCTTGGGCAGATGAGCCAGGGCGCCCAAGCTGCGAATGCCCCAACNNTTGTTGGCTGCGATGGCCACTCGTGCGGCCAGGCCCACGCGCGCCGCCTGTGCGGTCACAGCTTGGGCCAGGGCCTGCTCGGAAGGAAACAGTCGCCGCAGATCCCCGACTTCGAAAAAGACGCGATCGTCCTCGCTCTGCACGCAGGGCGCGAAGCCATAGCCGACGTCAGCCAGGGCCGCCTGGGCGGCTGCGGTGTCCGCCGGCGAGGCGGGAAGCACACACAGTTTGTCCTGTCCCCCGGCCATCGCCCGGGCCTGACACACCGTCATGCCCATGCGCACGCCGGCGCAATGCGCGGCCCGCGTGAACGCCACGATGTGCGCACGTTCGCCTTTGCCATCGGCCAGCGCCAGGGCGCCCGCACGCAATTCACCTGAGAACCCTGGGAGGGTTCGCTCCGCCCTTCGGCCCCCCACCTGCCACCACCCCCCGCTCGCTTCGCTCGGCCTCGCCAGACCCTCCCGCGATGGTGCGCNNCGCCGGAGCACCGCTTGCAATGCGATTTGTGGTGCGTAAACGCAAGCGATACGCATGAAGATCGTTACCTGGAAAGATCATGAGAGAGGACGAGCACCGACGAGGCAGGGCCGTGGGCGCCCCGTTCCACATGGGCGGAAATTTCCAGGCCACGGAGCAGGGCAGGGGACAAGCCGTCCTTTCCCTGATCGAAGCGCGGTCGCAGCGAGCGCAAGCCAAGGGCCGAGGCCGCATGCGCGCCTGGGATGTGGTGGGCGGCCGCCACCAGCAGGATGGCTTGCTGCTCGGCNNACCAAAGTGAACCCGCCTGCGCCGAGAACGATCTTGGCAGCCGCCAGGGCCTGCGCCGGATCGTCCTGCGCACAACGCACCCACAGCAAGCGGGGCAAGGGCACGCCGGATCGTCCTGTGGCCCGCGCATCCAGCGCGCCGTCCCCATCCACCAGTGCCGCGCAGTGACCCTGGCGTAAGGTCGTGGCCAGCGAGGTCAGCAACACGGAGGTGCGACCACTGCCACGTGAGCCAGCGATTTCACACAGCGCGCCCCG
>PMZX01000528.1 GCA_003170035.1 Myxococcales bacterium
TCGACCACGGGGCACAGTGTACCTGTCCTTTGCCACCCTGTCCTCCGGGGACCGGTCAGCCCGGGCCGGCTCCGGGGCAGGGCCATGAGTGCCACCACTGGTGGAAGCGCAGACGAGAAATGCGAGATTCGCATGGGCTCGGCGGTTGCAAAGCACAGGCCAGCGGCAGATTCGCACTACATGCTCACAGAAGCCGCTGATCTCTCGGAAAAGGCTGGCTCAGGCCCGCGACATGTNNCGGCGAAATCACTCGGGCTCTAGAAGAAGCGCAACCGCGGCGGGGGGCTATCGCATCTCCGCTATTCTCGTAGGGTGATGATGGACCAGGGGCCCGACCCCGCCGGGACTGTGTTGGGCATTACTGCGAGCGCCCCATCGATACCGACGGTGTATTGCGAGATGTTGCCTTGTCCATTGTTCGTGACGTAGGCGTAGCGGGAGGCAAAGTGCATCCATAAGACCTGAACTTGGTGCCTTGACATCATGGCATCATGGCATCATTCCGACCCGCTCAACGCCGAGGTCACAAAGATTCCCCAACGTAGCAGAACGGAAAGCGCCGGCGGGCGCTGTCGGCGGCCGAGCGCGGCAGTTCGCCTGCCCTCGCCTTCGACGGGGCGGCTGCAAGGGGCTGGCCGAGCTGCCGCTCGCACTGGGCGACGTTGAACAGGAAGACCGGATCGGGGAAGAGGCGGTAGGCTTCCTTGAAATCCTGAAGAGCCTCTTTGAACTCGTTCAGGTTGTAGTGGCTCTGTCCGGTGGTGTAGCGCGCCTTCGCCTCCTGCTTGGGGTCCTCGGCCCAGACCGGCCCAGCGGTTGCCAGAAGCAGAGCAGCCAGCGCCCAGCCCAGCCCAGCCCGAGCCCGCTGTCGCGTTGACCTGCCTCGCCGCACCCTATCGATAGATATGCTCATCATGCGTCATCAGTGTACCGCGTCTCGTTCCTGTCCGCGCGATACTCCGACCCGACCGCGCGCTACCCCGCTGCGCGCGCCATCGCCACCTTCGCCGAGCGCATCCGCCCTGAATCGAGGCCCATCGCGGACGAGCAAACCCGGGCGCTGCAGGATTTCATTGTGCGGCGGTCGTCGCAGGTGTGAAGTTCGGGTTCCAGAACACCGCGATCCCATCTGCCGTCGCGCTCCACCACACGATACCGTCGCGAAGGATGCCCAGCAGATGCTGATCACCCGGGCCGACGAACACGGGAGACTCGACGCCGGTCGTGATATCCAGCGCGTAGATGTCCAGATCGCCGCCCCGATCATCCTCATACGCCACCAGACGACCGCGCAGCGACGGGTTTTGCTGTCGCGAGGATTGGGTTGTCAGTTGCAACAGCGTGCCTGCCCCCGTGTCGAATAGCCAGACGTGACCATCAGACCAGGCGATCCGACCTGCATCTGCCACGATGGCCTGAGTACAAGCTACCTGCGGAATGGTGCCACTCACCGCGGCGAACGTCAGCCAGAAGATCTCGCAGTTCCCGTAGGGGCCTGCGGCCATTCTCGTGAAGGCAATGACCTCATCGGAAACGGCGGGCGATGGCAGCGGCATGAGAGCCACCTGTGTCGTTGCCGGCAGTGTCGCTGACCAATTGAAGACAGGAACCATCCTATCCGGCCATGACACGAAGGTAGTCGTGTCCATCACCGTGACAGCGATCTCCCAGACCGTTGCCCCGAAGCTTGCCTTGTGGGTTCGTGACAGTGCAAGCAAATCCCCTGCATAGTCGCCCCTCGTGAGGCCGTAGGTTGCGTAGTATGTGTCGGCCGAGACCTGGTTGAAGCCCGTCGGGTGGACCTCACAGCGGACCATGTCCAGCAACATGAGGTCCCTGCTTTGGGGGAAACCGACAGGGGGGGCAAATGGCAGCAGGACCGCGACCCGGCCGTCGCTCATGTTGCTCCACAGATCGCTCATCGCGCTGCTGGTCCCGGCCGGCACTCCAGGCATTCCGACAAGATTGGCAGCTGTGCGCCTCTCCAAGGGAGGCACGAGAACCCTGTCGACGAAATCGGTTCCATCGAAGTAGACGATCTCGCTCGCGCCGCTCCCGGCTTCCAGGGATTGAGGAACGCCGCGCCCCGCGACTACGAAGATCGGCGTGGTGAGCGATACCCGGTACTCACCCTGAGCGCCCGGGCCCGTGTTCGCCGCGGGAATGGAGACAATACACGGCAAGCCACCGTCCCGTCCTCCGGCGATCCCATCGCTCCCGGCGTCCGCCTGCGACTCAGCGTCCGCGTCGGTTCCAGCGTCGGTGCCATCGATNNGTTCGCGTCGGTTCCACCGCCGATCCCATCGCTTCCGGCTTCTGTCTGCGGCGCAGAGCTTGCGTCGGTCCCGCCGCCAACACCGCCGCTCCCGGCTTCCACCTGCAGCGCAACACCCACGTCGATCCTAGCGTCTGCAACATTGGTCCCGGCTTCCGTCCGCGGCGTAGAGCCCACGTCGATTCTAGCGTCGGCATTAGCAAGGCCCAGGTCGGTCCTGGCGTCGGCAGCACTGGTCCCGGCTTCCACATCCGGCACGCGTTCTGCGGCAGGGCTGCAACCCAGAAGAGCCAGAAGCACCAGACCCAGGCTTCGGCCGATCAGTCTAGTCGTTGTCATTCCGCCACCCTCTCGGAGCGTGCTGAAAAAGCCAACCTCGACCACGGGGCACAGTGTACCCGTCGTTCCCCGCCCTGTCATCCGGGGACCGGTGAGCCCGGGCCGGCTCGGCAGGGCCATGAGTGCCACCACTGGTGGAAGCGCAGACGAGAGGTGCGAGATTCGCATGGGCTCGGCGGGTGCAAAGCGCAAGCCAGCGGCAGATTCGCACTACATGCTCACAGAAGCCGCTGATCTCTCGGAAAAAGCTGGCTCAGGCCCGCGACATGTCTCGGACAGAAATGTCTGGCCGGACTCACCACCAGACAAGGCAGTCACCTTGGCTGATCGGGCAACATCATAGGAGGGGCGTGAAGGCAAAGGCGGGCGGTTTGCTGGCGGTACAAGAAGAGCCGACGCCCATCTTCGCGTACTGTGAGAGGAGACAAGCATGAGGTACCTGATACGATTCGAGGCGTCTATGGAGGCCGGTGGCAAAGTTGATCGTTCGCCGGGAGGTGCGGGGGCGGCGATCGGTCGCATCCTCGATCTTCTCAAACCAGAAACGTTCTACGTTTCCGTGTTCAAGCGAGAGCTGTTCATGATCGTGAACAACAATGAGCCCGCGCTGCTGACGGAAGCGGCGCACGTCGTACAGTTGGTGGCCGGCGCCGATCTCGAGGTCACTCCGATCATGACCGGCGAGGAGGCCATGGCAATCCTGCCCAAGGCTCTGGGGAAAGCCCTCGACACGGCGAAATCACTCGGGCTCTAGCAGAAGCGCAACCTCGGAGACTACCTCCTCTTGTGTATCTCGCCGGCACAATCTTTGCTCGCCGTTCTAGCGTAGCGGGAGGAAACGTGCATCAACGCCGAGGTCATGGTTGTCGGCGGCCGATCGCGGCAGTTCGCCTGCCCTCGCCTTCGACGGGGCGGCTGCA
>PMZX01000201.1:0-2547 GCA_003170035.1 Myxococcales bacterium
ATTCGGCCGGCCGTCCCGCCGCCACCCGAGCCCCCGTCTCCACTGGCACCCTCACTTCGGCATCCGAAAAACACGGGCAGGGCCGTGAGCGCCAGCACTGGCGCAAACCCAGACCAGAGATCCGCAATTCGCATAGGGCCCGCGCGTGCAAAGCGCAGGCCAGTGATAGGTTTGTACTGAATGCTCAGCAAAGCCGCTGATCTTTCGGAAAAGGCGGGCTCACGCCCGCGACATGTCTCGGACAGAAATGTCTGGCCGGACTGCTCCGTGCATCCTCCGGCACCAGCTGGCGGCTTGCCCGACTAATGGTGACGACGGTGCGGCCCTCGGTCTGCAGGCGGGCCTGGCAGGCGAGGCGTGAGCTACGACGCCGATTGTCTGTTAGGCTCCGGTCGCTTATGTCAACCCGACCAATTGTGGTGATTGGCGCGTTGTTTTGCCTTCTCCTCAGGTGGAAGACAGAAACTGCCTCAAATCAAGACGCCCATAGCTGACGCGTGCCCCGCGGTCGGCGAGACCGACGTCCGCTGGCTGGGCAACTCTGCGGATTCCGAGTTGCTGATCATTGACGACCTGGTCGTGAAACCCGGGGCCTTTTCATTTTCGGTCAAGGGCAGGATTGCGCGATGATTGGCAAACTGCACCCGCAGTTTCCCGTCGAAGGCTAACGCACTTTGTGCGGGGTGCTCTCGCCCCCTGCGGAAACTTCGGGACGTACGGCCCGCCCTACCCTGCTCGCACTTCGCACGCGCCCCCGCCGGCCCCGCCCGGCAACCCTACGCCGTGACCAGCGTCCCCACGCCCTTCTCGGTGAACAGCTCGACCACCACGCTGTGGGGCTCGCGGCCGTCGACCACGTGCACCGCCTCCACCCCGCCCTCCAGGGCGCGCAAGATGGCCTGCGCCTTGACTTGCATGCCGCCCTTGACCGCGCGGCCTTCCTGCAGCCGACCGCGCAGATCCGCGGCGCGCAGTTCGCTCAACAGCTGGCCGTTCTCGTCCAGGATCCCGGCCACGTCGGTCAGGAAGATGAGCTTCTTGGCCTTGGCTGCAACCGCGATCTCCGCGGCCACCATGTCGGCGTTGATGTTGTAGCTGGCCCCGTCCGTGCCCAGACCCACCGGCGAGATCACGGGCATGTAGTGCTTGCCTAACAACAGATCGAGAATCTCGGTGTTGATGCTCTCGACCTCGCCCACCCAGCCCAGGTCAGGTTTGCCTGGCCGAGGCGGCAGCTTGTGCGCCTTGATGAGATGCGCGTCCTTGCCCGACAGACCCATGGCGGTGCCGCCCAGGGTGTTGATGAGGCCGACAATCTCCGTGTTCACCTTGCCGGTGAGCACCATCTCGACCACGCCCATTTCCGCAACACCGGTCACCCGCTGGCCGTCGATGAATTCGCTCTTCTGGCCCAGGCGATCCAGGGTCTTGGTGATCTCGTGCCCGCCGCCGTGAACCACGACCGGCCGCAGCCCCGCGGCTTGCAGCAAAACCACGTCAAGGGCAAAGCTGCGCTTGAGGTCGTCCTTGACCATCGCAGCGCCGCCGTACTTGACCACTGCGCGCGTGCCGGTGAACCGCTGGATGTACTTGAGCGCCTCGACCACCAGATCGCTTCGATTGACCAAGGATTCCGGCTGCGCGCTGTCCGTCATGGCATGGCTCCCGCAAGCCGCCAGAGGCCGGCGGTCTCTGGAAACCCGAACATGAGGTTGGCGTTCTGCACCGCCTGGCCAGCCGCGCCCTTGACCAGATTGTCGATGGCCGCAAAGGACACCACCACGCCCAGCTTGGCGTCGGCGGACGCACCCAGCACCACGCGGTTGGTTCCCACCGCGGCCTGCAGGCGAACTTCCTCAGGGGCCACCACGCGGATAAAGGGCCGCTCCTCGGCGAAATCGTCGAGCGCCTTGCGCACACCGCCGGCCGGATCGCTGCCCCCGGTTCCGTGGCGCAGCCGTCCGTACGCGGTGGCCAGGATGCCCCGCCGCACGGGAATCAGGTGGGGGATGAAGGTGACGCGCACGTGGGGCGCGCCGCTCAGGGCCAACGCCCGGTCGATCTCGGGCTGGTGTTGGTGGCGCAGAACCCGATAGGGACGAATGTCGTCCGCCACCTCGGAGAACGACATCTCCTCGTTCGCCTTGCGGCCCGCGCCGGTGGTTCCGCTCTTGGCGTCGATGATCACAGAATCCGCTTCCATGAAGCCCGCGCGTAGCAGCGGCAACACCGCCAGCACCGACGCGGTGGGGTAGCAACCGGGATTGGAAACCAGCCGCGCCGTGCGCAGTTTGTCGGCGTCGTTGGTGGCCTCAGGCATGCTGTACACGGCTTCGGCCAGCAGAGCCGGCGCAGGATGGGCAAAACCGTACCACTGTGGGTACTGGTCAGCCGCCAGCCGGAACCCGCCCGACAGATCCACCACCCGCGCGCCCGCCGCCAGCGCGCGCGGCGCCAGTTCGACCGAAACCTCGGCCGGCGTGCACAGGAAAAGCACGTCGACCTCGCCCAGGTGGGCCTGGCCCTGCTCGTGCGAAAAACAGTTCA
>PMZX01000201.1:2643-8216 GCA_003170035.1 Myxococcales bacterium
TTGACAGCTCTGCCACCTCTTCCACCGCGCCCTGCATGACCGGCGCGATCACCATCTGGGCCACCCGATCGCCGGGCTGGACCACGACCGGCTGCTGGCCCAGATTGACCAGCAAGACCACGACCTCACCCCGGTAGTCGCTGTCAATGGTTCCCGGCGCATTCACCACGGTCAGCCCCGACCGCCAGGCCAATCCCGAACGCGGGCGCACCTGCGCCTCGTAGCCAAGCGGCAGTTCCATGGCCCAGCCGGTGGGGATCCCTACCCGCTCGCCGGGAGGCACGGTCACCGGGCCGTCGGCTGCGGACGCCAGGTCCATGCCGGCCGATCCGGGCGTCATGTAGTGGGGCAGCACCGCAGCCGGGCGAAGGCGGCAGAAGCGGATCGGGATCGGGCTGGCAAAGGGGCTATGGGAGGTCACGGGAAAACGATTGTACTTCACACAAGACTCTGCGCCAGCAGCCGGAATCGGGCTATCATCCATTCCCAACCGCATGCTGACCGACCTCGCGGTCATTATGTGCGTGGCCGCCCTGACCACGCTGATCTTCCGTCGCATCCGGCAGCCCGTCGTGCTCGGCTATCTGGTGGCCGGGCTCATCATCGGACCTCATCTGCCGGTGCCGTTGGTCACCGACAAGGCGCTTGCGCACCAGATGGCCGAGATCGGGGTGGTGCTGCTGATGTTCTCGCTGGGGCTGCAATTCAGTCTGCGCAGGCTCATCCGGGTCGGTCTCGCGGCCGCGTTGGTCGCCATCATCGAATGCAGTCTCATGATCTGGCTGGGCTACGGCACGGGTCGGCTCTTCGGCTGGACCAGGCTGGAAAGCATCTTCGCCGGCGCGGTCATCGCAATCTCCAGCACCACCATCATCGTCAAGGCCTTTGCCGGACAGCGCGTGAAAGGGACGATCAGCGACATCGTGTTCGGCATCCTGATCGTCGAGGATTTGATCGCGATCGTGCTGCTCGCGCTTCTCACCCCGCTCGGCTCCGGCGCGGGCCTCTCGCTCGCCAGGGTCGCGCTGGCAGTCGGCAAGCTCGCGGCTTTTCTGGCTGGCACCCTGGCGCTCGGGTTGCTGGTGGTGCCCCGCCTGGTGCGCATCATCCTGCGCGCCGGACAGGCGGAGACCACGGTGGTGGCCTGCGTCGGCATCTCGTTCGCCTTGGCGCTGCTGGCGCGTTTCTTCGGATACTCCGTGGCGCTCGGGGCGTTCCTAGCCGGCGCGCTGGTGGCCGAGTCAGGCGCGTCCGAGACCATCGCCGGGGCCATCGAGCCTGTGCGCGACATGTTCGCAGCGGTGTTTTTCGTCTCGGTGGGAATGCTGATCGATCCCGCGCTGATCGGGCAGTACTGGCTTTCCATTCTGGCGCTGACTTTGGTGGTCGTCCTGGGCAAGGTGGTGGGCGTGACTCTCGGGGCCTTCTTGACGGGTCACTCGGTGCGCACGTCGTTCCAGGCCGGCATGAGCCTGGCTCAGATCGGCGAGTTCTCATTCATCATCGCTGGCCTCGGCTTGTCGCTGGGCGCGGTGGGCCACTTCCTCTACCCAGTCGCGGTCGCGGTTTCGGCGCTGACCACCCTGCTGACGCCGTTCTTGATGCGCGCCTCCGGACCGCTCGCCTCGTTCGTCGACCGGCACCTGCCTCATCCCATCCAGACCTTCGTCAGCCTGTACGGCTCCTGGCTGGCCACACTCCGGACGAATTCCAAAACCCGCGGCGCCCGGGTGCGAAGGCTGGTCTTTTCGCTCGCGATCGACACGGTCCTGATCGCTGCGATCACGATGGCCGCTTCGTTGAACGTGGACCGGCTGGTGCATCTCGCGTCCACCGAGGCTGGCATCGGTCCCGTCTTCGTGCGTACAGCCGTCGCGCTGCTGGCCATCCTTGTTGCCTCGCCCTTCGTCCTGGGGGCGGTGCGCGTGGCACGGGCGCTGGGCAGGCTGCTGGCCGAACAGGCGCTGCCCGCCGAACAGGCGACTCTGGATCTCGCAGCGGCACCGCGCCGGGCACTGCTTGTGACTTTGCAACTTGCAGCGCTGCTGGCGGCCGGAATTCCCCTGGTCGCGGTGACCCAGCCGTTTCTGCCCTCGGTTCCGGGTGCCGCCCTCCTGCTCATCGCAGTCGGGCTATCGGTCGTCCCCTTCTGGCGCAGCGCCACTGAACTGCACGGCCACGTCAGGGCCGGCGCGCAGGTGCTGATCGAGGCACTCGTACGCCAGGGCGGCGCCGCGGACGCGCCGCTTTCCGACACAGCCGAGGCGCGCCGAATGGTGCCCGGGCTGGGCGAGGCTGCGACCCTGCGTCTTGGACCTGGCGACCCTGCTGTGTCGCGCACCCTGGCTGATCTCAATCTGCGCGGGCTCACCGGCGCGACCGTGATCGCTGTGGAGCGCTCCGGCCAAGGTGTCATCTATCCCGGCGCCCACGAACCGCTGCTCGCGGGCGACGTCCTGGTCTTCACCGGGACCGACGCCGCCGTGGCCGCAGCCCGCCAGATCCTGCTGGGCCTGGTAACGCCGCCCCCGCAGATTGCCGGCTAGGGACTGACACTTGGTGGACCGCCAGTCTCCATAGCGTCGCACGTGTTCTCGCCGATGGGCGGGGCGATCGGACGGCCGTGCAAGAACCGGGTCAGGCCGTAGGCGCCCAGCGCCACGGCAGCCACGCCGGTGATCCACAACAGCATGCGAGCAGAATCGCGGAAGCCGACGTACAGCATGATGAGGGCCGAGGCTGCGTAGATCCCTGCCGCAAGCAAGACTTTTGCAGAAGGCTTGGCCCGATCGCTACGGCCGAAGCGCACGCGGAACAGCGTGCAGGCGGTGAGGCCCGAGAACAGAACCAGGACGGCGCCCACGTTCTGCAACACCTGGCGGATCTCGTGGGTGTAGAGGATCACGATGGCGATCGCGCCTTGCAGGACGACCGAGGCCGAGGGCGGCCGGCCGGACCTGGCGCACAGTATGCGGGGCAGAAATCCGTCCCGGGCCATGGCAGCGTAGACACGCGGCCCTGCCAGGGTCATGGCGCTCATGGCGGAGATGAAGGCCACGACAATGAGCGCAGACATGGCCGTTGCACCAGCACGCCCCAACAGATCCGTGGCGATGAGGTGGCCCAAGGTGACGCGGGTCGTGTCGTAGCCGAACACGGCCGAGGCCTGCGCAGGCGCCAGGTTGGCGACGAAGATCCAGTTGAGAAGCAGGTACACCACCGCGACTGCCGAGCAGCCAATCAGCATGGCGCGGGGTACGTCACGGCGAGGTGAGCGAAACTCGTCAGCCGCGTACACGGCGGCGTTCCAGCCGCTGAAGGCGTAGGCAATGTAGAACAGGCTGCCCACGAAAGCCTGCCAGCCCAGGCCAGGGGCGCGCTGGGGCGGCGCCCAGTCGGGCCAGTGGTTGTGGCCGAGCACCAGACCCAGGGTGACAAACCCCAGAATCAACAGCGCCTTGACCCCAACCAGCGCGTTCTGCGCCCGCTTGGCGCTGCGCAGACCCGCCGCATGGAAGACGACCAGGGCTCCCACCAGAAAGGCTCCTGTGGGCCGCACCGGCAGCCCCGGCACGATCATGGCCAGGTAGCTGGCCGCCGCCAGGGCATCGAGGGCGATGGGCGCCGAGAACCCGAGCAGAAGCGACGCCCAGCCTGCCAGGTAGCCGAACGCCGGGTGCAGCAGATCGGAGAGGAACCGGTATTCACCACCCGAGCGCGGAACCAGCTCGGCCACTGCCGCGTAGGCGCGCGCGCCGGCCAGCGCAAGCGCCGCCCCGACAACCCAGGCGAGCAGGATGGCCGCGGGGCCCAGGTTCTGCGCCATGAAGCCGGTGCTGAGGAAGACCCCGGCCCCGATCATGTTGGCTACCACCAGGCCGACGCCGGTCCATAGGCCCAAGCTTGGCGTAGGTTGGCTGGTCACGAAGGTCGGGGTCGATGCTACACGGGATTCGTCAGCCTGTCCCCTAGGCCCGGCACGACCGGTGCGGCGTGGACGGCTCGCGGTTCCCCGTGCCCGAATCCCCTGCGCAAGTGCAACATTCTGGTTCTTCTGTAAGGTTGAAAGGCTTCACGCTACCAGCCGACGTTGGCCTCCAGCATGCGCAAACCGCCCCCATCCGCCTCAACCCCCAGAGAGCGCTTGGATTCGAGCGGGCTGGGGTCTGCGGATTCTTTGGCCGAGATCTACGATCGCTATGCCCCGCAAGTCGAACGCTGGCTCCGCCGGCTGGCCGGTCCGCGCTTCGACCCCGAGGATCTCTTGCACGACGTCTTTCTGGTTGTGCTGCGCCGGCGCCACGAATTCCGAGGCGAGGCCAAGGTCACCACCTGGATGTTCCGCATCGCCGCCCAGGTGGTGCGCTGGCGGCGCCGCAACGACGCCTTGCGATCGTGGCTGTGGGGCCTGCATGGGCGAGCCCTGGCGGAATCACGATCCAGCGGTCCCACGCCGGTCGAGGAAATCGAACGGCGTGAAGAAAGCCTACTTCTCTACGCCGCCCTGGATCGCCTGCCGGAGAAATACCGGACGGTCCTCATCCTTTTCGCTCTTGAAGAATGCACCGGCGAGGAAATCGCCGCGTTACTGGGCATCGACAGCAATACCGTGTGGGTACGCTTGCACCGCGCCCGCGCCAAGCTGGCCGATCTGCTCAGCGAAGGGAGAGCGTCGCCATGAGCGAGATGAAGCCCACTGCCTCTGTCGGCAGGCGCGATCAGGGCCTGGCCCTGGCAGATGCATTGCTGCAAAGCAACCGGCAGCTCCCGCCCTTGCCTGCTGCCAGCCATGAACGGGTGAAGCGCAGGCTGCGCATGCGCTTTGCCGGTCCCGCGGCCCGACGGGCACGCTGGCTGCGTCCGGTCGTGGTGGCAGGCTCGTTGCTGCTCTGGGGAACCGCGTTTGGCATCGCCATCGATCGCTTGGTGTTGGAACACCACGCTTCGCCAAGTTCGCAGGTGCAGCCAGCCGCTGCCCCGGCTGGCCCGCGCGCCCACCGGCCCATGGCCAGGCCGGAACGGGCGATCATCGTCCAGGATGACCAGGCAGCGCCCTCTGAGGCAACAGGTCCGCAGGAAATCGCTGCCCCGATTGGCGAACCCGCGTTGCTCAGCAAGCCGGTGACCACGTTGGCGCTACTGGCAAAGCCCTCGCGACCACGGCCGTCGCACTCTCCGGACGAGCGCCCTGCCCCCGCACCGGTCGCAGCTCCGGAGCTTTTCCCCGCGATCTCTCCCCGCGCAGCAGCGGCCCTTGCCGACCCGGAGCATTCGCCTGCACTGGGCTCGACTGCGCGCGTGGCCTTGCCCGAACTCGTGCCTGAGGCTCCCGCGCCGGCCGTTGCAGTCACGGCCCCGGCTGCCCCGCCCATTCCATCCCCGCCGCCCGCAATGACGATTGCCCCTGCCGATGGCATGACCGAGGAGCGGCTGCTGGCCGCTGCCGTACGTTCGCTGCGCGCCAAACATGATGCACCTTCGGCCTTGGCTGCTCTCGACGCCTATCAAGCCCGCTATCCGCAAGGCCGCCTCTTTGTCGAGGCCAGCGTTTTGCGCGTCGATGCGCTGACCGC
>PMZX01000447.1 GCA_003170035.1 Myxococcales bacterium
ACCAAGGATGGCAAGGGCAACTACCTGAGAACCGGGCCAGCGGCGGGCGCCGACAACACCATGGACTACAGGGATGCTACCCAAGGCATGGCCTTGGGGGGACCGGAGTGGCTAACCGTGTTCGCCGGACCGACCGGGGAGGAGCTGGCGACGGTGGAGTATCCGGTGCTCTACGGCACCGTTGCTGATGCTCAGGCTGTTTGGGGCGACACAACTGGCAACCGGGCGAACCGCTACAATGGTGGGGTTTCCTTCGTGAGCGATACTGGCAACGGCAAGACCGCGACCGGGCGTCCGAGCATCATCCAGCAGCGTGGCTTCCTCTCGCGTCTGACGATCAGCGCACTGAACTGGCGGGATGGGGCACTGACCAAGGTCTGGACTTACGACAGCGGGTCTACCGCCGGCAATGAAGCCTACGGCAAAGGCAGCCACTCACTCATGACGGCGGACGCGGACAACGACGGCGCGATGGAGCTGATCCCTGGTTCGGCGACTATCAACAGCGACGGGACATTCAGGTGCGCGACCATCAACAGCCCTGGCGATGCCTTGCACGTGGGAGAGTTGGTCAAGGGCCAGGGGATCCATGTGTTCATCCCCAATGAGCTAGGTGGAGCTGATTGCCATTCCGCGGATACCTGCGCATTTACCTTCTACCTTGCTAGCGGCCCGGACACCAATCGCGGCGTCGCCGAGTGGGTCAGCCCGAGCAACACCGCGAGCGCATCTTGTTCCTTTGGAGCGGGTCCGCTCTATTGCGCCGACGGCTCCGCCGGTGCCCCCTCGGCTGGGGACAACTTCTTGATCTACTGGGACGCCGATGAATCGCGTGAGCTTCTAAGCGGCACGTCTATCACCAAGTCCGGTGGCGGAACCTTGCTGAACGCAACCGGCTGCGCGGGGAACAACGGTACCAAGAACACCCCGACGCTAACCGCAGACCTGCTGGGCGATTGGCGCGAGGAGCTCATCTTGCGTACCACGGACAACGCGGCCCTGCGCGTGAACACAACGACCGATGTCACCGCGCGCCGAATCTACACACTCATGCACGATCCGACGTACCGGATGCAGGTCTCGTTCGAGCAGTCATCGTACAACCAGCCACCCCACGTGGGCTTCCACATCGGCGCCGGTATGGCCGACCCGCCCAAGCCCGACATCCATGTGAAGTAGTCCGGTCGACCGAGCAACCTGCTGGCGCGCCTGGCAGCTTGGCAGCCGGCTTTGCCTACGCAGGCATACCCATGGCCTCGCGCACGGCCATGAACTCTGGCGTGCGTCGGCCTTGCTGGTCGCGCACCACCAGCGGCGGCGGCCTGACCAGGCCGCCCGCCTGTGCCGCCGCAGTCATGGCAAAGACGACGAAGAGCGGGGACTTGCCTTCGCGCGGAATCACCTCGCGCCAGTAGCTGAGTGCCAAACCAGCCGCGCGCCCCGCGGGTTCGACGCGCTCGCGCTGGAGCCACGCCTCGCATGCCACGAATGGCGCGCCCGGTGCCAGCACGCGGGCGGCTGCCTCGCAGTACGCCTCCACGCCGCCGTAATGCTCGAAGCGACAGGGGGCCCGCTGCTCCCGATCGGACTGCGGGCCGGTCCCCATCGGGAAATAGGGCGGCGTGCCGGTCACCAGATCGAAGAGCCCCTGCCCTGCCAGCAACGCCGGATCGCGCAAGTCGCCGTCGAGGATCTCCACACGAGTGGCGGCCCCGTTCCAGGCAAAACTCCGGCGCGCCATGGCGGCCGAGATCCCCTGCACCTCCACGCCCAACCCACGCGCCTGCGGAAAGCGCCAGGCCAAGAATAGTGCAACGCTGCCGATGCCTGTCCCGAGATCGAGCCAGCGCGCGGGCGCCGGGGGGGCGCACAGCGATGCGGCCAGGTGTGCCGTCACCAGATCGTCGAGCGAGGTGCGATGGCCATCGAGTCGCTGCAGCAAACGCCAGTTTCCTGCCAGCCAGCACAGATCCTCGCCCGGGCCTGGCCACAGATCCCCGGGGTGCTCGGGCGTCTGGGGCGCCGGCCCGGCAGCGACCCACCCGGCGGGCCGGCGTGCGGCACGCACGATGCCGCCGCGAGGCGAGAGACTGTCGGTCGGCTGAGGTTCGAACACCCCTATTGCATAGCACTTCGTGATGATGGGAACCCTGAGAGGGTTTCCAAACCCTGGTGCGCCGCCGGCGACGGCGCGCGCGAAGCGCGCGGGGTGTGGGCAGGGTGGCGGGTCGTCCCGAAGTCCCCGTAGGGAGCGAAGCCGGCGGGGTCCCCACGCGGGGAACTACCCGCCAGCCTCGTCGAAGTGATACCCGGCTTCCCCGTGATCAACGTCGTCCAGGCCCATCTCCTCGGAATCAGGACTGGGTCGCAAGCCGATCACGGCCTTCACCAGGTACGCGAGGATGAGGGTACCAGTCAGGGCCATCACGATGGTCAGCCCCATGGCCTTGAGTTGCTCAAGCCACAGGGTCTTGCCCACGATCTGCGCCAGATTGGTGTTGAGGTTGGGGTTGGCCTCGGGCGTGGCAAGGAAGCCAGTCAGAAGCGCGCCCATACTCCCGCCCACCCCGTGGACGCCAAAGGTGTCGAGCGCGTCGTCGTACTTGAGCCAGGCTTTCAGCTTGGTGCAGGCAAAGTACGGAACGGTTCCGGCCAGCACGCCGATGATCACGGCGCCGGTGGAGGTCACGAAGCCAGCCCCGGGCGTGATGACGACCAGGCCCGCGACAGCGCCCGAACAGAAGCCGAGTATCGTCGGCTTGCCCCGCGTAATCCATTCGATGGCCGGCCAGACCACGCAAGCCACGGCCGTCGCCAGGGTCGTCGCAGTGAAGGCGTTGGCCGCAATCCCGTCGGCCGCCACCGCGCTGCCCGCGTTGAAGCCGTACCAGCCCACCCACAGCATCCCGGTGCCCACCATGGTCAGCACCATGCTGTGGGGCAAGAACGGTCTGTGGCCCCAACCCTTGCGACGCCCGAGGATGATGGCCAGCAAGAGCGCCGACCAGCCCGATGACATGTGCACGACCGTGCCGCCGGCGAAGTCGATGGCCCTGATGCCTGCCTTGGCGTTACTCAGGCCATTCATGAAACCGTCACTGCCCCACACCATGTGCGCCAGCGGGAAGTACACCAGCAGCATCCAGCCCACGATGAAGGCCATGATGGCCGAGTACTTCATCCGCTCGGCGATGGCGCCCACGATGAGCGCGGGCGTGATGATGGCGAACATCATCTGGTACATGGAAAACACGTTGTGCGAGACCCACGCCCCGTAGTCCGGGTTGGGCGCGTTGCCCACGCCTTTCAGAAAAGCGAACTTGAGCGAGCCCAGGATGGGCGACCCGCTGCCGAACGAGAAGCTGTAGCCGAACGCCCACCACATGATGGTGACCACGCCCGCTGTCCCTAGACACTGCGCCAGCACCGACAGCACGTTCTTACGCCGGACCAGACCTCCGTAGAACAGAGCCAGCCCCGGCAAGGTCATGAAAAGCACCAACGCGGTCGAGGTCATCATCCAGGCGTTGTGGCCTGGACCGGGTACGCTCAAGGCCTTGGGCGCGCTGTTGGTCAGGT
Source organism: Myxococcales bacterium (assembly GCA_003170035.1). GTDB lineage: Bacteria > Myxococcota_A > Polyangia > Fen-1088 > Fen-1088 > Fen-1137. The sequence goes on from PMZX01000447.1 coordinate 3,580, forward strand.
AGGCTTCCAGATCGGCGACGCGGCCGGCGAGGTCGGGGCCGCCGGTTGCGGCCGGGGCAGCGGTGGGAACCGCGCTCGGCTCGTCCGCGCGTGCCCCCGCTTGCGACAAGGCGGTCAGCGTCAACGCCACCACGACGGGAAGTTGCCAGTAATGTCTGCTTCGACTCGATTTCATGGAAGTCTGCCTTTCAAGTGGCAAGGTAGGAGCGTAACGAAACCGCGGCAAGATACTTCCCGCGTGGCGTGCACGAATTAGCGGTAGGGATACCGACCCCTTGCGGCCGAGAAACTGGTAACTTTCCCTGACGAAACTGCATGGAAACGCCAGCGAAACAGCCGCACGAGCCACGGAGTTGACCCACGGTTCCTCGGATGGTGGTAGGACGACTGCCGTGACAATCCGCGAACAACTGGAAGGCGATGAGGACAAGGTGTTGTCGCCCTTCGCGCAGAAGAGCCGCCTTTCCCGCGGCCGCGATCGGCAGGAACCGGCCGACGCCACCCGACCGATTTTCCAGCATGATCGCGATCGCATCCTGCACTCGAAAGCGTTCCGTCGCCTGGCCGGCAAGACGCAGGTGTTTCTCGCGCCCGCGGGCGATCACTACCGCACCCGCCTGACCCACACCCTGGAGGTCACGCAGATCGCGCGCACCATCGCGCGTGCCCTGCGCCTCAACGAGTCGCTGACCGAGGCCATTGCCATGGGTCACGACCTGGGGCACACGCCGTTTGGCCACGCGGGCGAGCGCGCCCTGGCCCGGCTGGTCCCGGGCGGCTTTCATCACGGCCGCCAATCCGTGCGCGTGGTGGAGGTGCTGGAGCACGACGGGATAGGCCTGAATCTGAGCGTCGAGGTGCGCGACGGCATCCTCAAGCACTCCAAAGGCAAGGGCGAGATCGTGTCGGAGAACCCCGAGTTGTCCGCCGTGACTCTGGAGGGTCAGATTGCGCGCATCGCGGACATTACAGCCTACGTGAACCACGACCTCGACGATGCGATCCGCGGGCGCATCCTGTCGGAGCACGATCTGCCTGCGGAGGTCGTGGCGGTGTTGGGACACTCTCACAGTCAACGCATCAGCCGTCTGGTCACCGACGTGGTCCTGGCCTCACGTCTCGAGGAGAAATGTCAGGTGCGTCTGAGCCCCGAGGTCCTGCATGCCCTCATCACTTTGCGGGATGTACTTTTCGAGCGCGTCTACGAACGCACCGACATCCGCCAGGAGTTCGAGCGCGCCGAACGGGTCATCAGCGAGCTGTGGGCCCACTTTCATCTGCACGCTGACGAGTTCCATGCGCGCCACTGGCCCAAGGGCGTGCCCGACACGGAGGATCTCTCGCGCGCGGTCGCTGATTTCATCACAGGAATGACCGACCGCTACGCCCTGCGCACCTACCAAGAGTACTTCTTGCCGCGCCCGTGGACGGTTGTCTAGCTGGGAACCCTGAAAGGGTTCGCTCCCGCGATGGTGCGCCGCGCGCGGCGCTGGCAGAGCCGGCGGGCTCCCCACGCGACTAGTGTTCGGGCTGAAGGCGCATGAGGAATCCACCATAGGCCGCCATCTTGACGGCCTGCACGTCGGTGGCGTTGCGTTGCCGTTTGGTGATGAACAACTCAGTCGCGGTGGGACCGTCCGCCAGAAGGATCATGTTGAAGATGCCGGTGCCGATGAGCTCCATGGGGACATTGAGCGACTTGGCGACGGCATCGCCGTTCAACCCGGCCACGTACCAGGTGCGGCCCTTGCGTCGGGCGATGAGGACGGTGTGCCCAGGATCACCGTCGAGCAAGCGGGTTTCGTCCCACGAATTGGGCAAACCCGACAAGATGGTCACGGCCTCCTTGGGAAGCGCGCCGTCGCTTTCGGCGAAGGAGCGCAGCCCTGATTCAAAGACCACGGTCATTCCCAGCCCATGACCCCAGGTGAGGGATGACCGGCGTGCCAGGCTGTAGAATGCGATGGGCATGGGCTGCATCGGGCCCACCACGTTGCGGGTAAAGGGCTCGAATGCGTTCTGGCGCGCCTGTCGGGCTCCGTCACCCGCTGCCGGTTCGTTACGCCAGGTGGTAGCCGAAAGCAGGTGTGGGTAGGTGCGATCCCACCCTGCGCCGGGAATCCGGCCCTCGAACTCCACCAGCAAGTGGCGCTTGCCTGCCTCTTCCAAGAGCGCCAGCAGGGATCCCACCACGTCGGGTTTGCCACTTCCCGAGACTGCAACCCGCACACCCTTGAGTCCGGCCGTTGCGAACTCGGCGAGCGGCAACCCGGCCGCGTCCCGGGGCCCGATGAACAGACCGACCTTCTTGCGGGCGCTGGCCCGGATGAGGTTCTGCCAGGCCCTTCCACCTCCGGATGGCCACCCGACCGAAAGCAGCGCGTAGCCCCAGCCCATGGAAGCCGCAGACTCCACCAGACGCGTGCCCTGCGCGAGACTGGCCTGATCGAGCCCAGCAACGGCTATCGGCCGGATCAGGTTGTCCGGCCGGACCCAATCTCCGGCGCCTGCGGCGGCCGGGGCGCCGAGGTCGGTCACCAGGCTCGATTCCACGATGCCGGCCAGCCGGTCCGACGTGATCACGACCCGCCAGGGCGTGGACCAGGGCAAGGCGGATCTCGGCTGCACGTCTCCGCGCCCCATCTCCTCGTCGGGATGGGGGAAGCGGAAGCGGTAGATCTCGCCGTCGGTTTTGGCGGCAAGCCCGAGGGCCGCCTGGCCAGTGGCCAGACCGGATTCGGCCAGCAACGCCCAGTGCGACCTGTCCGGCGAGGCAAACAGGGCTGGCAGCGCCCACCTTGTCCCGGCTGCTGCTGCCGTTCCCGCGGGCAGGTCGGTAACCCACTCGGCCGAGTTGCGTTCGCCGGCGCCAGGGTCGTGCTGGGGAAGCAAGGTCGCGCGTGCAGCCGGCATGAAGCGAAAGCCAGTGGCCTCGCCACTGACCGTGAACCGCCCGGGATCGGTTTCGGGGAAGCGATAGCGGAACGCGAACCCATCGTCATAGGCGCGCACGATGAGGTCCATCCGCGCCTGTTGCGGCGTCTCGAACGAGAGCACTTGTTCAACGCCGGTGTTGCTGAAGTGGCTGCGCTTCCCGCGCGGCAGGGTGTATTCGTCCGTCACCCGGCGCTGACTTTCGCCCAGGTAGCGAAGGTCGTCGGTGAAATCCGCGTCCTTGCGGGTGATGCCGAGCGGTGACCAGCGCAGCATCTCGGTGCGAGCATCACCACCTCCGAATGCGACCCGATAGTACAGGCGCGGCTGCGCGGGATAGTCAGCGGTCCCGGCCGCTGAGAAGTATCGAACTTGCACCATCACCAACCCGCCTGGGGACGTGATCACCCAGCCGTCCGCCGGCAAGGCGGGCGGGCCCTTCTTGACGGTCGGGGCGCAGACGCCGAGCCCGAGGAGAAGAGTGACTGAGATCGCGCTGGCCCATAGGCTCCTCATCGTCTGACAATTACACCCGAAAGCCGGCCTGACCTCAAGCACGGAACGAATGCCGCCGCGGCCCCGGCGTTTTCTTGGTGAGATCCGGACTGTCGGCCGCGAGAAACCAAAACTCAAAGCAAGTACGCCGCCAGCCCCAGGTTGAGGGTACGAATCGCTTGCCCGATGAAACCAGCCATCTTGCGCGCGCCGTTCTCTTGGAAGTGGGTACCGTCGATGGTTCCCCCTGTGTTCTTGAAGAAGGTTTCGTCCGCCGCGCTTGCCGGCTTTGGACAGATCGCTGCGAGATAGTCGTGGGTCATGCCGCCTAGGTCGACGACAGCAACGTTCTCGGCTGCGCCAAGCTCGATCATGGCGGTGTCATAGGCGGCAAGCCCGTTGCCACCATTGCAGTAGGCCGAGTTGCGCGGTGGCGGAGTCACCAGCACGGGAATGGCGCCCTTGGCCTTGGTCGGATCCAGGTAGTACTGCTTCAGTTGCGTCTTGAACGTCGTCTGCGCATCGGCGTAGCGCGGGTAGGTCGTGCCATTGACCGTGAAGGTGGCGCCCGTGTTCTGGTCGTTGGTACCGAACTGGATGAGGAAGTAGTCCCCGGGCTTTATGGTGGACAGGATCTTGTCCACAGACCCTTCGAGGTAGAACCAGTACGCGGTTCTCCCCCCTTCAGCACGGTTGTCCACGGTGACCTTGTTGTTGAAGATCTCATGCAACATCTGCCCCCAGCCAGCCTGGTCATTGGTGGCAGCCGTGTCAGCATAGGTGGAAACCGTCGAGTCACCGGCAATGTAGATGGTCAAGGCAGGGAGCGCCCCGGTCGAGCCGCCCGCGCCGATGGTGCCGCCTGCGGCCGTGGTGCCGCCCGCGGCCGTAATGCCGCCAGTCTTCGTGCCGCCCGTCGTGGTGGTCCCGCCCATGGCGGTGGCCCCGCCCCTGCCAGTGGTCCCGCCTGCCGACGTCGTACCGCCCCTGGCGCTGGTGCCGCCAGTTGCTGTGGCACCACCCGTGGTCGTGCCGCCGGTTGCCGTGGCGCCACCTGTGGTCGTGCCGCCGGTTGGTCTCGTCCCGCCCGTGCTCGTCGTTCCACCACTGGCAGTTGTGCCGCCGATCACTGTCGTGCCTGCGGCTGAAGTCGTGCCCCCAGTCACGAGCACGCCGCCACTCGCACCCCCGCTGCTGACGACGCCGCCGGATGCGATCGTTCCGCCGGTGGTTTCTGCGCTTCCGCCCGTTCTCGTCGTGCCGCCTGTCGCGACCACACCGCCACTGGCACCACCGCTTCCGACCACGCCACCGGATGCGACGACGCCGCCCGAAGTCGTCGCGCCACCAACCGATGAGCCGCCCACGCTCGTCGTCGACGTACCGCCGATCGCGGCCGGCGAGCCTCCGGTCACGCCGCCAGCCCCTGTGACGCCGCTTGAACCTGGCGCCCCGGCGCTCGAACCCGAACCGCCACTCGACGAACCGCAGCCCAGGAGCAAGGTCATGGCGCCGGCAAAGATCAGACGTGCGCCGCTTTGAACGAGAACCTGTCCCGGGTTTCGAGTCTTCGTTCGCACTGAATGCTCCGTGAGCTTGAACCTACGCATCATACAGAAAGGTGCCTGAGAGCGACCGCAACGGCTCACGACATCAGATTGTCCGTCTGGTTGCCGACGACGGGCGTTCGCTATTGGTATCGCTCAGCGCTCGCGAGATCGACCCTGGCATCGACCCATCCGCCAGCAATGAGTACCATCCCGCTCGGCAGCAACGTCGCCGTGTGGCCATCCCTCGCCACGGTCAGGCTGCCGGTTGCTGCGAATGTCCCGGCGCCTGGGTCGTACAGCTCGGCGCTCGCGATAGAGGCGTGCCCGCCGTTGAGTCCGCCGGCGATGAGCACCATCCCGCTCGGCAGCAGGGTTGCCGAGTGACCACCCCTTGCCACGGCCAGGTCGCTTGTGGCCGTAAAGGTCCCGGCTACTGGGTCGTACAGCTCCGCGCTCGCGAGATCCTCCACGCTGCCACCCGACCCTCCCGCAACGATCCCCCCATCCATGTCGACGTCGGCATCGACTGGATTGGTGGCCGCGCTGCCGCCGAATCCGCCAGCGATGAGCACCATCCCGCTCGATAACAACGTCGCCGTGTGACCGGTCCTTGCCACGGTCAGGCTGCCGGTCACCACGAACGTCCCGGCCGCTGGGTCGTACAGCTCCGCACTCACGTTGCCAAGTCCACCGGTGACGAGCACCATCCCTCTGGGCAACGAGGTCACCGTGTGACCAACCCTTGCCATGGCCATGCTGCCGGTGGCGGTGAATGTCCCCTTGCTCGGATCGTATAGCTCGGCGCTTGCGAGCGACGCCTGGTGACTGTCGAGTCCGCCGGTGAGGAGTACCTTCCCGTTGGGCAGCAGGGTCGCCTTGTGGCCAGTCCTTCCCACGGTCAGGCGGCCGGTAGCCATGAATTCCCCCGTACTTGGGTCGTATAGCTCCGCGCTCGCGTTGCCGGGTCCGCTGGCGACTTGCCCTCCATCGCCGGAGACGCCAGCATCGGGTGGATTGATGGTCACGTCGCCACCGAGCCCTCCGGCGATGAGCACCAACCCAGTCGGCAACAAGGTCGCCGTGTGGCCATGCCTTGCCACAGTCATGCTGCTGGTGGCGGCGAATGTTCCGGCGCTTGGGTCGTACAACTCCGCGCTACCAATGGCCGCGTAGTCAATGTCGAGTCCGCCGACGACGAGCACCGTCCCGTCGGGCAAGAGAGTCGCGCTGGGCTCGAACCTGGCCACGGTCATGTTGCCCGTCGGTGCGAAACAGCCGACATTGACCCCGGGAACGCACTTGGCGCGACTTCCGCTGCAAGCAAGAGACGCCACGGAAAGACACGAAAGTGCGATGCACAGCTTTGCTACCATGTGCAACATGGTCGCCTAACTCTGGNNTTGCCTTGCATGGCCAGCTTGGCGTGCTGGCGGCAGGCGGCCTCTGAGCCCAGCTTGACCAGGTCCTCCCACCACACGACCTCGGCCTTGATGAAGCCGCGCTCGAAGTCGGTGTGGATCACTCCCGCGGCTTGCGGCGCGTGCGTCCCGCGCTTCACCGTCCAGGCGCGACACTCGTGCTCGCCTACGGTGAAGAAGGTGATGAGGTCCAAGATCTGGTATGCGGTCCGCGCCACGGCCGAGAGCCCCGGTTCCTTCAGGCCCAGGGTTTCCAGGAACGCGGGCCGGTCCGCGGCCTCCAGCATGGCGATCTCGGCCTCGGCCCCGGCGCAGATGGGCACCACCGGCGCGCCTTCCTTGGCAGCGTGGGCCCGCAGAGCCGACACGTGCGCATCTCGATCCAGATTCGCGAGTTGCTTCTCTGCCACGTTGGCCACGTAGAAGACCCGCTTCTGGGTCAGCAGGAAGAGATCGCGGATGAGCACCAAATCGTCAGTTGACAGCCCCTGCGCGCGGACGGGCGTGCCTGCGTCCAGCCCGGCCTGCACGTGCTCGCACACAGCCAGAGTCGCCTTCTCTTCCTTGGGCGCCGGGCCCTTGAGGGCAGTGCGGGCCTTGTCGATGCGCTTGCCCACGCTCTCCATGTCCTTGAGACACAGCTCGGTGTCCACGGTCAGCACGTCGGAGACCGGGTCGATGCGCCCCTCCACGTGCACCACATTGGGATCTTCGAAACAGCGAACCACATGGGCGATGGCGTCGGTCTCGCGGATGTTGGCCAGAAACTGGTTGCCCAGGCCCTCGCCCTTCGAAGCCCCGCGCACCAGGCCGGCGATATCCACGAAGTTGACCGTGGCGTGCACGGCCGGCTTGCCCACGAAAAGCGCAACCACCGCATCCAACCGTGGGTCAGGCACCTGCGCCACGCCCAGGTTGGGCTGCACGGTGCAGAAGGGGTAGTTGGCTACTTCGGCGCCGGCAGCCGACAGCGCATTGAAGAGCGTGGACTTGCCCACGTTGGGCAAACCGACGATGCCGCAGGAGATCATCGGGCCAAGGATGCGCCACCGGGGCGCGAACAGCTAGATCTTGCCGGCCAGGTTGAAGGCGATGAGCAGGCCGTAGATGACCAGCGACTCGATGAGCGCGAGCGCGACGATCATCGGAACGAAGATCTTACCTGAGGCCTGCGGGTTGCGCGCGATACCGTCGAGGGCCGAGGCAGCGGCACGGCCCTGGCCCAGGCCGCCGCCAAAGGCCGCCAGGCCGATGGCCAAGGCGGCGCCGATGCCGAGGTAACCCTTGGTCACGTCGGGCGCAGCATCACTAGCGAACGCCGCGGCACTCGACAGCAGCGCGACGGCAAAGGTGGCAAGCGGAGCGAGAATCTTGGTGAATCGGCGCATCTGGGGATCCTCCTTGCGAGCTGGGCTAGGACGGTACGGACAATACGGTCAGTGCTCCTCGTGGGCAACAGCGGTCGAAATGTAGATCGTGGACAGCAGGGAGAAAACCACGGCCTGCACCACGGATACGAATACGCCCATCACGAGGAACGGAACAGGAACCAGGAACGGAATCAGGGCAAAGAACACCGCTGCGACCTTGTGATCGGCCGTGATGTTGCCGAGAAGACGCATGGACAACGACACCGGCCGGGCGATGTGGCTGACCAACTCGATGGGCAGCATCAGCGGCGACAGCCACCACAGGGGCCCCATGAAGTGCTTGAGGTATCTAAACCCATGCGCGCGCAGACCGAAGACGTGGGTCAGACAAAAGACCAACAGCGCCAGGCCCACGTTGGTCTTCAGCGTGGCGGTCGGTGGCAGGAAGCCGGGAATGAGCGACAGCAGATTGCAGAAGAGGATGAAAAGAAACAGCGAGCCGACGAGAGGCAGATAGCGACGCGCATTCTTGGCCCCCATGGGACCTTCCATCAGGCCATAGATCATGTCGCCCAGAAGCTCGAGCAGGTTGCGCAGACAGAAGTGTGGTGGCGGCACAGCACCGCCGTCGGGCGATCTGCGCAGGCTGATGGCGTAGCGAACCGCGAAGAAAGCCAGCAGCAGAAAGACCAGCAGCCCACCGAGAACGTGGTCGATCTCGAAGTGGGTGGCGGTGAACACCTGCCAGGTCCAACGGCGACCGAGGTAGAATTGCAGGTTGTCCTTCAGGGCCTCGTAGCCCGGGAACAGTGCAAACCAGGTTGAGTGCGGACCCATGGCTAGGCCTTGCCCTGTTCACCCGCCGTCGAGCCGATCCACAGCCCCGCCATGACGAGCGAGACCGGAAGAACAGAAATCCCGATAGCGAACGGCACGAGGGCGAGATTGTAGACGCGGATGGCGACCCACACCAGCGCGAAGAGAATCAGCATCTTCCCGCCCAGGGCGGCCATCAGCCCGGCCGCCTGGGCGTTGGCCCCGGCCGCTGCCCGCGCCATGGCCCGCGCCGCCAGCCGGTGAATGGCCCACAGGTTCAGGCACGCCAGGGCCGCGCCCACACCAGCGGCCAGAAGTCCCGACTTGCCCCAGACCAGCCCGCCCAGCGCGGTCACGGCCACGGCCAGAACCAGATTGGTCTTTTCGATGGCTGCGAGAGGCTTGGTGGTCATGGTTGCTTGGGTTCGTCGTCTTTGTCGTTGTCTTTGTCGTTTTCCAGGGACTTCTTGTATTCGCGGGTCACGCGAATCAGCGCCTTGATGCCAGCCCCCACGCCCGCCGCGAAACCGATCCATGCCAGCCAGGGCGCCGACCCGAGTTTTCCGTCCAGGTACCGTCCNNCCGAAGTACCCTATGCCGATGGCCAGGGAAATTTCAAGACCGACCGCACCTGTGCTGCCGGCTATGGCCCACATTTTCTTGGTTTCTATATCCATGCCTGGCCCTGGCGGTCCCTCGCGGAAGACCGCGGCTTCTAGAACCGGCTGCTGACCGCCAGGAAGGTCATCTTGTCGTTGGTCTCGCGCAGGCGCGCCGACAGGGTTCGCACGAAGGTCCACAGAAGGTCGTAGGCCAGATCCCGGTCGACGAACAGTAAGTCTGCCACGCGATCCTTGCTGAGCACGAAGAGGCGGCAGGCCTCGTGGGCCAGGGCGTCCGCGCTGCGCGGGAAATCATCGATGAGCGCCATCTCGCCGAAGTAGTCGCCGGTCTTGAGAATGGCCAGCGCCTCTTCCCCCATGCCCGGAACCTGGCGGCTGATGCGCACCGAGCCTGACAGAATGAGATACAACTTGTCGCCTGCGGATCCCTCCTTGAAGATCATGCCGCCCCGGGCATAGGTCTCCTCCGATCCGAGCGCGGCGATACGGCGCAGGTACATGAGGGGCAAGTCGGCGAACAGCGCCACCCGCGCAAGAAAGGCCGCCATCTGGTCCTGCGCCACCACCGACAGTGCCAACGGCGCCGGCGTTTGCGCGGCCGCATCCTCCATGCTCACCGGCTCGCTGGCCGGCTCGATCCCTGGCGTGTCACTCATCACCGCCATTATGCCACAGACCCCTGCCGGCGTTCAGAATCGCTGCGTCGCGATGCCCGAGGCCGGTGGACGATCTGGTCGGGGCGACCTGCGGTCACCCCAAAATCCCCATGAAGGCCCCATCCGTGCGGGACCCACGCTACAATGGCGCCGCCATGCTGGAACTGGATGCCGATCCCGTCGTAGCCGACAGGCAGATGCGTGCAGTCATTTTCTATCTGACGACCTTCGGCCATATCGACGGTGACTTCGACCTGTCGGAGAAGATGTTCGTCCGCACCTACATCAGGCGGCTGGTCGAGCACCGGGTGAGCCAGGGCGCGGCAGGCCTGGCCGCGGCGGCACAGGGCGAGCTGGTGGCCAAGTACACCGCGCATTTCCACGAAGTCTTCGAGGCCATCGACCTGCAGGTGGCCGACCTTTTCACTGAAGCCGTGTCCCACGACGAGGACAGCGACCAGTTCGTGCACAGCCGGCTCAAGCTGCGCTGTTTCGAGATCTTCCAGCAGTTCGACCGCGCCGGCCAGGAGCAGTTGATGGACACCATCGACGAGCTGCTGATGGCCGATGGCGAGGCGCACCCGGCCGAGATCAAGTTCCGCGCCGAGCTGGCCGCGCTGCTGGAGGCGGACCTGCGGGTCGAGCTGGTCGACGAGGGCGTGCCCGCGGCCACCACCGTCCACCCGGCCGCGGTCAAGGACTCAGGCGCTGGGGTTCACCCCTTCTTCGACCAGTTCGAGCACGACTGGGCACGAGATCCGGGCTTGATGGTGAGGCAGATCGCGGCCGACCGGCAGGCCATGACCCGGACCCGGCAAATCCTGCAGGAGTGGCGCGACAAGGGCCGCGGCAAGTTGGCCGGCAAGCGCACCCTGGATGACCTGGCCGGCGAGGGACTCTTCCTCGATGGCCACACCTGGGCATGCCCGCCCAAGCCCGGCCGGNNTCATGCAGTCGCGCTTCTTCGAGAAGGTGCGGCTTTTCCACGAAGACCCCGCGCTGCACCCCGAGCCCAAGCTGGTCTTGCTGGGCGACTACCTCGATCGCGGCATCTTCAGTCTCAACGGGGTGCTGCGCACGGCCCTGCTGCTCTTCTGCACGGCGCCCGAGCATGTGGTGATCCTGCGCGGCAACCACGAGTACTTCATCGAATTCGAAGGCCGGGTCTTCGGCGGCGTAAAGCCCTCCGAGGCCTTTGATTCGCTGAAGGGGCGCGCCCCGGACGACGTGTTCCGCGACTACATGCTCCTGTTCGAGGACCTGCCGACCGCCTTGCTTTTCGATCGCACGCTGTTCGTCCACGGCGGTATCCCGCGCGACCGGACCTTCAAGAGCCGCTATCAGGACCTGAGCAGCCTGAACGACCCCGACATGCGCTTCGAGATGATGTGGAGCGATCCATCGTCCGTCGACGTGATCCCGGCTGCCCCGCAAGAGCAGAGCTCCCGCTTTCCCTTTGGACGCCTGCAGGCCCTGCGCTTCCTGCAGCGGATCGGCTGCCACACCCTGATACGCGGGCACGAGAAGGTCGTGGAGGGCTTCCGGCGCACTTACGACAACGACAACCTGCTGCTCATCACGCTGTTCTCGGCGGGGGGCAAGGACAACCACGACCTGCCGCCCCGATCGAGCTACCGGCAGGTCACGCCCATGGCGCTCACCCTGTCGTACGAGGACGGCAAGAGCCAGATCACCCCCTGGCCCATTGAGTACTCGACCTACAACGATCCGAAACGAAACGCGTTCTTCCGCGAGGCGGCCGGGCTCAAAGAAGCTTGAAGTCCATTGAAGGTTCCCATCAACAAACGGGAACCTTGAGCACGATCTTGCGGATGAGGCCGGTGTGCGCGCCGGTGCCGATGCCGGGTTGATGCCCGTCCTCGGGAAAGTAGATGGCGAAGCATCCTGGCCGCAGGGTCAGATACTCGGGAGTTCCCTGCAATTCCTGGAAGTCATTGGCCACGTCGTTTGACTTCTCGGCGCAGTTGACACGCGGCACGTAGCCGATGAGCTCTCCGCCCACCACCATGTATTGGATGTCAATGAACGCGCGGTGGCCTTCCAGGCGCGAGCTCTCCTTGGTCTTGGGTGCGGCCTCGCCGACGATCACGGTGCACCCGCTCGACCCCAGCGGCTGGCGCCCCACCGGCAAGGCAGCCAGGTCGGCGTCCTTGAGAAACGCGAAACACTCGGCAAACAGTGGGTGAACCGAGGCGTAGCGATCGGCGTTGGCAAGAACATCGAAGATCATGGAGCACCTCCTTGTCGCTGGTGACAACCCTGATCGGCCAGGCCCGAGCACTATGTCAGGGTTCCGGGCGTCTGGTCCACTCCCAAGCGCCTACCCATGCGCGAGGAAGCGCTCGGCGTCGATGGCGGCCATGCAGCCGGTGCCGGCGGCAGTGATCGCCTGCCGGTAGACAGGGTCGGCCACATCCCCGCAGGCGAAGACTCCCGCCACGCTGGTAGCGGTTGATCCCGGCTTGGTCCGGACGTAGCCGACCTCGTCCACGTCCAGCTTGCCTTTGAACAGATCGCTTGCGGGCTGATGCCCAATGGCCATGAACACGCCGCCGCACGCCAGCTCATGCGTGGCGCCGGTGTGCGTGTCGCGCAAGCGCACGCCGGTCACGCCCGGCCTGGGCACCTGCCCCAGGATCTCGTCTATGACCACGTTGGTGACCAACTCAATCTTGGGATTGTTGCGCGCGCGATCGAGCATGATGCGCGAGGCGCGGAACCCTTCCCGTCGGTGGGCAATGGTGACCTTGCTGGCGTGATGGGTCAGGTAGTTCGCCTCTTCCATCGCCGTGTCCCCGCCGCCCACCACCAGTACCTCGCGGCCCTTGAACAATGCCCCGTCACAAGTCGCGCAGGCAGACACGCCGTAGTTGCGAAATTTGTCCTCCGATGGAATGCCCAGCCACTTGGCCAAAGCTCCGGTGGCGATGATGAGGGTGTCAGCCAATAGCGCGTCAGCGCCCGCGGTGATGCGGAACGGCCGCGCGCTGAGATCCACCGCGGTCACATCGGTGGTGCGGATGCTGGTCCCGAATCGCTCGGCCTGGGCTCGCAAGAGTTCCATCAGCTTCGGGCCCATGATCCCGCGGGGAAATCCCGGGTAGTTCTCCACGTCCGTGGTGATGGTGAGCTGCCCCCCCGGTGTGGTGCAAGGCTCGATGAGCAGGCCGCCACCCTCGAACACCACCGGCGCCAGATTGGCGCGACCGGCGTAGATCGCGGCGGTACAACCGGCCGGCCCGCCACCCACGATGGCAACCTTGACATGCTCCGAATCAGCCATGTTTGCTCTCCCTGCTGGCGAAGCCGAAAAGACGTCGGCGTCGCGGAAATCGATATGTTCGATGGTCTTGCCCGAAGAGGGCGAGCACCAACGCTAGCGCATTCGCCCGTCGATGTCAGGGAGCGAGCGCCAACACGCAAACTGGTTATACTGCGTCCCGCATGAGCCGCAGGGTCCGAATCCTGGCCGCACTGGCCACCTTGAGCTTGCCGGGCACTTATCTGGCCGCGCAGATCGATTTCGTGCGCCGGCACAGCCCCGGCATCGCGGCTGCACGATTCTGGCTCCCCCAACTCATACGCATCTGGCTGCCCGGCCTGGCCGCGACTGTCATCTTCGCCTTGGCCGCCTTCGCTCTTCACAGACGTGCGCGAGGCGACTAGATTTCGCATCCCCACGTCTCCATGACACCCCAAGAGTCAAACAACGCATCGGCCCCCACCGTCGGCGGCTCTGACCGTGCCCCTTGGTCGGCCATGCTTGATCGGCTGTCCGAACGACAGATGATCGTCTTGGTCATCCTGTTCGGCCTCTTGCTTTACCTTCCGTTTGCCGGAACCTACGGGCTGTGGGATCCCTGGGAGACCCACTACGGCGAGGTCGCGCGGCAGATGGTGACCCGCGGCGACTTCATCAGCCTGTGGTGGCCGGGCTCACCCATCGATCCCGAGGTCTTCTGGTCCAAGCCGGTGCTCACCTTCTGGCTGATGAGCCTGTCGATGTTGGTCTTCGGGCTGGCCGGACATCCATCGCCCGGGACCTTCGCGCTGTCGACCAGGGCCGAGTGGGCGCTGCGCCTGCCCTTCTGCCTCATGTCGCTGCTGGCGCTGGTGGGCGTTTACCTGGCCGTGGCCCGCTTCGTCAGTCGCCGCGCGGGCCTCCTGTCGGTGCTGGCGCTGGCGACATTTCCCATGTTCTCTCTGGTGGCCCGCCAGGCCATGACCGATATGGCCTTCATCGGGCCCATGACCATGGCACTGGCCCTGTGTGCGCTGGCCCTGTTCGACGACGAGGACCGGGAACTGCCGCGGCGACGCTGGGGGTGGTTCTCCTGGCCGCACCACGCGACTTTCTATTTGACCATCGGCCTGCTGGCATTGACGGTGCTGCCGCAGATCGTGGTCGATTCCATCCAGCTGCGACCCTGGAACCTGTGGCCCAAGCGAAATCTTCAAATCCCCGGCGTGGTGGCCATGTTGCCCTACACCATCGGGTTTCTGATCTTCGTGTGGTATGCGGCGAAGACCCGCTTCAAGGCGCCTTTCTACCTTTATCTGGCGGCCATCTTGTGCGGCCTGGCCATGCTGGCCAAGGGCCTGGCCGGGCTCGGCCTGCCGGTCATCGTGTTCCTGGCCTATCTGCTCTTCACCTGGAACTGGCGGCGCCTGGCCCGCGCGCAGCTTCTGCCCGCCCTGCCCCTGGCCCTGCTGGTCTGCGCCCTGGTCGCCGTGCCCTGGCACCACGCCATGCTGGTCCGCCACGGTTTCCCGTTCTGGAACGAGCTGTACGGCGACAATCACTGGCGCCGCCTGGTGCTCGGCCGACATGGCGATCGCGGATCCTTTGAGTACTTCATCCGCGAACTGGGTTACGGGGTGTTCCCCTGGATTGCGCTGGCGCCCTCAGCCCTGGCTTGGGTGGTGATGCGCCCCTTCCGCCGGGTCAGCCCGACCGGCGCCCCCAGCGAAACCACCGTCTCGAAACGCCGCGAGATTCTCCGCTTCGGCGCCATCTGGTTCGTGGCGGGCTACGCAGTGGTGTCCCTATCCATGACCAAGTTCCACCACTACATCCTGCCTGCCCTACCCGGCCTGGCCATCGTTGTCGGTTGCTTCGTCGACGATCTTCTGGGCCGTACGCGGGGACGGCTGGCGTTCCTGGTCGCGCTGGTGGGGATTCCGCTTCTGGCCCTGGTGACCTTCGACCTGGCCGGGGCGCAGAAGAATGCCCAGCACTTCATCTGGCTATTCTCGTACGACTACATCAACACGCCCCAGGGCCGGCCCTGGCCGCCTGAACTCGACTACCGGATCGCGCTGGCCGTCTTTGCCGCCCTGTTCTCGGTGGCTGCCTTGCTGGTCGCGTGGCAACGGCTGCGCACCGTCGCCACGACCGCGCTGGTTCTCACCGCCGTGTGCTTCACCTACTTCCTGCTGGACGTCTACATGAAGCGCGTGTCCGACCACTGGTCGCAGAAACCCCTCATCGCGACCTATTATAAGGAGCGGCGGTCGCCCGACGAGCGGCTGGCCGCGTGGCAGATGTACTGGCGCGGCGAGAACTTCTACACGCAGAACGAAATCTACGAAGGCCCCAAGGAAAAGCGCACGATCTTCCTGGGGGATCGCAACGCCGAGGACCTGAAGGACTATTTCGGCCGCAACCCGGGCAAACGGATCTTCTTCGTGGTCGAGCGCTCGCGCTTCGACTCACTGCGGGGCCTTCTGCCCGAACCGGCACGGCCGTCTCTGAAGATCGTCGACGGGAGCAACAACAAGTTCTACCTGGCCTCGGCGCAGCTCTAAGGGTGTCACCGAGGCAGCCTGACCCAGCTCAAATATTGTCCGTCTGAATCTCGACGCCGGACCCGCCTTCATGCGAAAATGACCCTGTGCTGGGCACTATCGGGCTATTCCTCCGCAGCTTGGACAACGACTATCAACGGCAGTTGGAAGAAGTCGGACGGCGTGAGGTGCGGCACCACGGACTCGACATCTTCGTGGAGTCGGCGCAATTCGACGCTGGCCGGCAGGTCGCGCAGATCCGCGAAGCCATCAAGAACGCCTCCGCCACCAAGCTTGCTGCACTTCTGGTCAGTGGCGTGCACGACGAGGAGTTGCGCCCTGTCGCTCACGAAGCCGCCGCGGCCGGTCTGGATTGGGCGCTGCTCAATGAAGGAGCGTTTATCGACGACGTTCGCAGCCAGCATCCCGGCCGTGCCATTTTTGCTGTCACCTGCGATCAGCTTGAAATTGGCCGCATCCATGCGCAGCAGGTCCGCGCCCTCCTCGGTTCCACGGGTCGCGTACTCTGTGTCACCGGAAACCTTCGGAACGCGTCAGCCTGCCAGCGTTTGGAGGGCTTGAAGCAAGGCCTCAATGGCAGTTTCGATCTCCTCGAACTGAACGCCGACTGGACCAGCGAATGTGCGCGCATGGCGGTCGAACGTTGGGCCAGCGAAACCACGAATATGCCGGGCATGTTCGTGGCGCAAAACGATGAAATGGCCCTCGGCGTGCGACAGGCCCTGCGAGACCTCGCTTCCCAACGCGGTTTCCCTGGCGCTAGCGTACCCATCACCGGCTGCGACGGATCGCAGACCTTTGGCCAACGTCTGGTTCGCGAAGGGCGCCTGAAAGCAACGGTGATTACGCCCGCTGGATCGGGCGTTGCCATCGAACGCATCGTTGGCGCGCGTGCAAGCGGCAAGATTCCCCCGGTCCGCGTGGTTCTGCCCGCAGCGTCCTTTCCGGACCTTGCAAAGCTGAAACGGTAACCGATCCCGTCAGGGCGCGTGACCCACCCGAGGCGCTGGATCCATCCTGACGGGACCCCATCTTCCGGGCCCGTCACCGCCTCCCCGCTGCGAATCCCAGCCATCCGTTGACACCTCGATCTCTGGGTGGCAATATTCGCGCCCTCCGAGGGGGGCTGCCCCCTTCCCCGGGCACAGGATCCGAAGTGACCAAACCATTTAGAATATTCAGCGGCAACGCGAACCGCGAGATCGCGGAGGACGTGTGTCGCTACCTGGACACCACCATCGGCAAAGCCCATGTCAAACGCTTCGCCGACGGTGAGTCGGACGTCGAAATCAACGAAAACGTCCGGGGCGTCCACTGCTTCGTCATCCAGCCGACCTGCACGCCGGTCAACGACAACCTGATGGAGTTGCTGGTCATGATCGACGCCCTCAAACGGGCGTCGGCGGGCAGCATCATCGCGGTCATGCCCTACTTTGGCTACGCGCGCCAGGACCGAAAGACGCGGCCGCGAACGCCCATCTCGGCGCGCCTGGTGGCGGATCTATTGACCGCGGCCGGCGTCAACCGGGTGCTGGCGATGGACCTTCACGCGGGCCAGATTCAGGGTTTCTTCAGCATCCCGGTGGATCACATCTTCGCCATGCCGGTGATGATGGACTACCTGCGCACCAAGTTTCCGACCAACTCGGTGATTGTCTCGCCCGACGCCGGCGGGGTCGAGCGCGCGCGCGCCTACTCGAAGCGGCTCGACACCAGCCTGGCCATCATCGACAAGCGCCGCCCTGCACCCAATGTGGCCGAGCTGGTCAACATCATCGGCGATGTGAGTGGCCGCGATGCCATCATCGTCGACGACTTGGTCGACACCGGCGGCACCCTGTGCGCGGCCGCCCAGGGTCTGATGAAGAACGGCGCGCGTTCCGTCTACGCCTGCGTCACGCACGGTCTGTTGTCAGACCCGGCGCTGGAGCGCATAACCGCGAGCCCCATCAAAGAGATCATCATCACCGATTCCATCCCTGCCCGGGCCGACATCAAGGCCTCACCCAAAGTTCGGGTCCTCTCGGTTGCGCGCCTGTTGGGAGAGGCAGTCAAGCGCATCCACCTAGGGGATTCGCTGAGCACCCTTTTCATCTGAGCGAGCGAGAGCACAAAGGATTTCACATGGATTTTGCCAAGGTTTCCGCCGAGGTTCGCAGTCTGTCGGGCAAGGGACCAGCGCGCCGGGCGCGCGCGGCGGGCAAGCTGCCCGCCATTCTCTACGGTCACAAGACCGAGCCGCTCTCCCTGGCGCTCGATCCCGTGGCGCTGGTGAAAGCGCTCGACAAAGACCGGAAGCGCAACACGGTTTTTTCCTTGTCCGTGCAAGGTGAGGGCAAGGCCGAGGACGTCACTGCCATGATCCGCGACGTCCAGATCGATCCGATGTCGCGTGAGCCCGTGCACGTGGACTTCATCCGCGTGAGCCTGGACGAAGTCGTGAGGGTGACGATTCCCGTGCTCTTGCTGGGAATTCCCGTCGGTGTGACCGATGGCGGGAACCTGCACCAGAGCTATCGCAATCTTCCCATCACGGCGAAACCGGCGGACATCCCGACCAAGATCGAGATGGACGTGACCGCGCTCAAGATAGGCGACGCCCTGCACGCCAGCGATCTCAAGCTGCCGCCTGGGGTGAAGGTCATGCTGGATCCCAAGGAAGCCCTGGCGTCGGTCGTGGCACCGCGGGCCGAGAAGGTCGAGGAGGCGGCTGCCGGCGCGGTTCCCGCCGAGGGCGCGGCTCCGGCCGAAGGTGCAGCCCCGGGCGCTGCCCCGGGCGCTGCCCCGGGCACTGCTCCGGGCGCGGCTCCGGCTGCTGGCGCTCCTGCTGCGGCAGGGGCCAAGGCCGCCCCGGCGGCAAAGAAGGAACCGGAGAAGAAGGGCAAGTGACCCTGCCAGGCCGGGCTGGGATTAGCCGAGTGCAGATGCGATGTGGCTTCTGGTGGGCCTCGGCAATCCCGAATCGCGCTACGCAGGCAACCGACACAATGCCGGCTTCATGGTGGTCGATGAGATCTGGCGACGCGCAGGTGCGCCTGCACGCCGCCTCAAGCTGGGGGCCGAATTGAGCGAGGCGACCTTGGCGGGCGAGCACGTGCTCTTCTGCAAGCCGATGGAGTTCATGAACTGCAGCGGCCTGGCCGTGCAGCGCGCGGCCGCGTTCTGGAAGATCCCCCCTGAGCAAGCCGTGGTTGCGCATGACGACCTGGATCTGCCGTTTGGCCGGCTCAGGCTTGGCTTGGGCGGCGGGACCGGCGGGCACAACGGCCTGCAGTCGATCATCCAGGAATGGGGATCCCCTGATTTTGCGCGGGTCCGTTTCGGGATCGGGCGACCGCCCGCGCAGTGGGATGCGGCCGACTACGTGCTGGCCGATTTCGCCGAGGATGAGCGGCGCTTGCTGCCGGATCTGATTTCAGAGGCGGCGGATGCCACTGAGGCCATCGTGAAAAGCGGGTTGCAGGTGGCCATGAACATTTTCAATAAACGGAAGAAGGACGACAGCGAGGCGGGCGCATAGGGCACCCGTCCTCATCAACTCCTTGCCCGGCGGCTTGGCCGGCCGGGACATAGGTCCAAAGGGAGAACACACATGGCAGAAAAGAGACGAGTATCGTGCCGGGATATCCCCGGCAGAACGCGCGAGTACGAAACCATCTTCATCCTCAAGCCAGACGTGACCAACGAGGTCATCGGCACAACCAACAGCAAGATTCGCGGAGTGCTCGAGGCGGGCGGCGGCACCTTGCTCAAGATCGAAAACTGGGGACGCCGCAAGCTGGCCTACGAGGTGAAGAAACAGCTCAAGGGCATCTACATCTTCTTTCGCTATCTGGGAAACCCCGGCCTGGTCGAGGAGATCGAGCGCAACCTGCGCCTCACCGACAGCGTGATTCGCCAGTACTCGGTCAAGAT
>PMZX01000105.1 GCA_003170035.1 Myxococcales bacterium
ACCTGGCTGCGATAGGGATTGCCCCAGAAATCGAAAACCCAGCCTGTCAGCCGCCGGGAAACCTCAGCTTGCAAAAGGGAATAGAACGTTTCGTCCTTCGCTGAACAGTAGTAGGTGGACGGATTGCAACCCGCCTGCTTGAGCGTGTTGATGCCGGCTACCGTGGCCTGGCTGACCGTCTCGAGCAGGCGCTGTTTGGCCACCACGTAGTAGGGCTTGAGTTGGGTCATCACCTGGGGACCGAGATCCGCCCAGCTCCCCCGCCGCATGCCCGTGATGCCAGCGTCGCCCAGGGAGGCGAATACCGCGGCGGCCCGGTTCTGGGCCGCGCTGGCCGTGGCCGGGTCGGAGGCCGCGGTCTCGTTGTACAGCAGACTCTCGATATCGACGACCGGCGGGCGGATCTCGTAGCTCGGCTGCGCAAACTGCTCCTCTAGATCGAAGTAGGTGCGCAGCAGCCCCGGACGGGCGTCCACCAACGCGAACACCGCCTCGTCGACCACTTGCACGCCCAGCGCGGCCACCGCAGGCGCTCCGGTTTCATCCTTGATCGAGAAGGTGATCTGGGCCGGCTTGCCTGGCTGGTACTGCGCCTGGTCCGTGGTCATCTCCACCGACAGGGCGCCCTGGCCGCGCACGAAGATGGTGCGGCCGGTCCGCACGATGTTGCCGTCGGGGCCGACGATGTAGGCATCGATGCGATTCGTGCCCACGTGGCTGGTGTCGAGCGTGACCTTGAAGCTGGCCGTCCCGCCCGCCACATCCAGTGTGCGCATGTCGACGGTCTGGCCGTTGTTTGCCCAGTCAATGTAGACGCTGCTCTCGTCCTTCGAGGTGATGACATCAACTGCCACGGTGTCACCGACGCTGTAGACAGCCTTGTCCGTGCGCACGAGTAGGGGTGCCGTACCGCCCTGGTCCTTGAGCGAAAAGGTCTCGCTGACGGACGTGCCGTCCTTGCTGGTGACCTTCACCGTCACTGCCGTCGGGTCGCTGGCAGCCGGGTTCCAGGTGAACGAGAAATGCCCGAAGGCGTCGCTGCGTCCACTGCTCGCGATGGGAGTGCCCCCGGCGCTGACCTCGACCGCTGCATCCGCCACCGCACTGCCCAGCGGATCGGTCACGAANNCAGGTTGATCGCGGCGTTGCTATCGTTGATGGGCAGGCCAACCAGCTGCGCGGGCAGCTTCGCCGAATAGACATAGCGCCCCTGGGCGTCGGTCTTGCCGATCACCTTCTGGAACACGGTCAGGCCGATGTCCATGGTGGCCGCTTCGATCTGGACCTCCGCCCCTGCCACCGCCTTGCCGAAGAAGTAGTTGGCGTCGACGGTGCCGGAGACCACCGCGCCCGGCGTGTACCAGGGTTTGTCCGTGGCCACCTGCACATTGAACTTGGGCAGGGCATAGCGGGAGACCTCGACGGTCTTCTCGGATANNGTCGGCGCCCACCGTGACTCGCACCTTGAAGCTGCCCAAGTTCAGCACCTCGCCAAGCTTGAACTGCGTGGCGGCCAGGCCGAAGCTGTCGCTGGTCAGGGTGCGCTTGAGTATCTTGTTCGCCTTGCCGTCCTCGATCTCGAACAGCATTGGCTGGCCGGACAGCGGCTTCTTGCTCAGGTTCTCGATCGCGAGCGCGCGCAGGTAGATGGTCTGGCCGGGCTGGTAGATCGGCTTGTCCGTGGTGAGCAGAACGCGGTTGCCGGGCAACTTCACGGTTGCCGAATCCGATACGTCCACGCTGGTGCCCTGCATGGTCGTCTGTGCCTCGACGGTGACGGCGCCCTCGACGTCAAGCACGACGTCGAACACGGCGTCGCCTTTGTCGCTGGTGGTCCCGTCCTGGGTCAAAACCACAGCATCGCCTTGGCGCACGATCAGTTGCACCGGCTCGCCCGAGAGNNCCGCGAGTCACAGTGGTCGGGCCCTCGATCCTGACCTCGTAGTTGCCGAGCGCGGTCAGCAGGCTGCGCGAAACTTGCAGATCCGTCACCTCCGGGCTGGTGATGAGCACGTTGTATTTGACCCAGTCAGCCTGGCTGGCGACGTCGGTGATGGTCTGGAAGTCGACGGCAAGCGTGCTGCTGGTGCCCGGGCCGATCTGGAAAGGAACCTTCTGGCTCTCCGTGGTCTTTGTACCGTCAACCCCTACTATCGCAACCGTGAGCGAACCCGATGATTCTTCGGCGCCGGGGTTCGACACCGGAATCTGCAGGCTCATTACCCCTCCCGTCACCTGTCCGGTGATGCCAGCCTCGTCGACCACCAGGCGTACCGTTTTCGCTTTGTCCGGCGTGCCCACCGGTCCGCCGGGTGGCGGTCCCTTGGGATCTGCAGCGCATCCGGCCATTCCGCCGCAGGCCGTGATGAGAAACAAAGCCGAGAATGCAATCGATCGATGGCTGCGAGTCGTGATCGTCTGGGTGAACGTCATGGTCTCTCCTTGCTTCCCACTGCCACGGTTGGCTCTGAGCAGGAGCCTACGGTCAGGCTGGCTCCCGCCCCTGAGTCTGCAACGGACGTGCCACCACACCATAGGCCAGGTTTCGTCTGATCCCAGGCCATTTGCGCTGGCAACGGGGAAAGAGGACGCGACCGGATCGCGACAGGACTGTCAGGGGAGCATAGGAAATTCGCGCTGATCCGGTACCCTCGCCGCTACTCTGGAGCTTGGGCTCAGTTGTAGGTAGCCGAAAAATACAGAGCGAAACCAATCCCAAGGAAAAGGGAGTCCGTCGCCTTTTCGCGGGATTGAACGATCGTAAACCGACCGGATGCGCCCAAGCCCCAATTGTCGCTGGTCCACCATTCCTTCCCCCCCATCAGTGTCGCCCCCCAACCTATGTTCATGTTGTGGTCCACATCCGCCTGCCCATCCCGTCTTTCGGTGAGCATGACCAGCCCCAAGCCGGCGCTTCCCGAGATGTAGATATTGTGAGGCATGAAAAAGTAGGTCAGCCCGGGTCCCTGTTGCATGAGCCCGAAGAACGCTCCGGTGGATCCGGGCGAACGGCCCTTACCAGTCACGCTGGGCTCTCCCATGAAAAGCGTCACGTCCCAGGAGAGCTGCAGATTCTCGACAATGCTCCCCCCAATGGAAAATCCGTCGCCCAATCCAAGGCCGGATGCTTGCAGATCGTTGGCGCTTGATTGGCTTGCGAGTCTCAGGTAGCCGGGCCCGATCACGAAGCGAAGAAAGAAACCATCATGGGTGTGGAAACCAGCCGGTCGCGGTTCCGGTTGCGCGGGTGGCGCGGCGGCCGGGGGCGGCATCCAAGGGGCGGCGTAGGAGGATGGATAGCCGGATGGAGGGGCCGTCGAGTAGGGCTGAGTCCAGGGATCGGGGTAAGAATTCTGGGGTGAATAGGGAACGGGCTGTTGGGGAGGACTTGGCGTCGGATGGTCCGTTGCGCTGGGAGTGGGAACTGCCGCGGTCGCCGTTTCGCCGCGTGTGTTCGAAGCAAGACCCAACGTCAATGCCGTGATGGCAACAAGACCCACGGATCGCATGGATATATTTGTACTACGCTTCCTGCACGGCCACCACCGCACCACCACATGGTCCACGAGGGCGCTCGATACTGGCAGCCTTTGCGCGCACCCTGGACCACCCTGCGAAAGATTGCCTGGAGCAGCCCTTTGTCCACTACGTCGAAGACAGGCCCCAGAAGGCGCGCAAGCACTTCTTCGGCGTCAGCGAAGCGAAGCCGGACTTTGTGGGCATCGTCATCACAGACAATCTCGTGACTGCCTCAGTGGGTAATGAACGCTTGCAAGAGCTACAGTGGGACCGGCGTGAAATCGAGAACTATCTCTGCTACCCCGAGGTATTGGAGGCCTATGCTCAGGACTTGGCCGAGGAATCACCCACCGATGGTCCGCTCTTTGCTACATCGCGAGCCAGGCAAGCGCGCGAGAGAGTGGTCGCGGCTCGGCCGGCCACCGCCTTGGCGTGCGCGATGGTCTCGTGCAACCGGAGGCAAGCGAAGCGAAGTGGCGTACCACGGCGGAAGGACACGGGCGGCCGATTGTCCGACGCGTTATTCAGTTTCGTGAGCTGTTTACCGTCCCCTCAAACCACTTTCCAAGGGTAATCTTTTGATGGGGGAGAAAACCGCCCGAACGGGTGAATCCGGCAGCCCACCCCATCCCCACCATCGCCATACTGCATCGCACAGGAGTCTGTCTATGAAACGGGCCTCTCTCACCAGAGTCTTCGCTGGCGTTTTCACTCTCGCCGCTTTTTCACTGCTGGGCTGCAGCTCCGACAGCTCCCCGGCCCATTCTGGTTCTGCAGGAACCTCCGGAGGCACGGTCACGGGCTCGGGTGGCGTGGGCGCTGGCGGCACCACGACGAGTCCGCCTAGCTCAGGGGGTACCCTGCCGAGTGGCGGTACACTTGCACCTGGTGGGCAGCCACAAGCCGGCTCGTCTTCTCAGGGCGGATCAGCCGCCGCCGGCACCGTGACCAGCGCGGCCGGCCAGCCAGCCCCTGGCGGCAGCTCCTCGGGCGGCCGCGCGAGCGGCGGGACTTCCGCCGGCGGAAGCGCGACCGGCGGCACCTTGGCAGGCGGTACCGTGGCGGGCGGCACCGTGGCGGGCGGTACCGTGGCGGGCGGCACCTTGGCGGGCGGTACCGTGGCGGGCGGTACCGTGGCAGGCGGTACCTTGGCAGGCGGTAGCAAGGCAGGCGGCAGTGTGGCGGGTAGCAGCGCCACGGGTGGAAGCATTGCCGGTGGTAGCGTGGCAGGGGGCAGCGCAACCGGCGGGCGAGCTTCCGGAGGCACCACCACCGGCGGAGTCTCCACTGGCGGCAGGACCACCACCGGCGGGACTGGCGGCACAGGCTCGGGCGGTA
>PMZX01000315.1:0-257 GCA_003170035.1 Myxococcales bacterium
GCCAGCTCCAGCATCGAGGTCTCACGCGGGTTGCCCAGGTTGACCGGATCGCAGCCGTGCGGGCTGGCCATCAGGCGCAGGAAGCCCTCGACCAGATCCGACACGTAACAGAACGAGCGGGTCTGCTTGCCGTCGCCGAACACGGTGAGCGGCTGGCCGGCCAGCGCCTGCACCACGAAGTTGGACACCACCCGGCCGTCGTTCTCGTGCATGCGCGGGCCGTAGGTGTTGAAGATGCGCGCGATGCGGACCTCCAC
>PMZX01000315.1:357-1524 GCA_003170035.1 Myxococcales bacterium
GGGCAAGCCAGGTGAAAAATCTGGTCCACCTCCATGGTCAGCGGGTGCTCCACGTCGTGGCGGTCCAGCTCGAAACGCGGGTGACCCAGCAGGTGCGCCACGTTGGCGCGCGTGCCGGTGAAGAAGTTGTCCAGGCACACGACATCGTGCCCTTCCTTGACCAGGCGTTCGCACAAATGGGAACCGAGGAACCCGGCCCCTCCTGTGACCAGTATGCGTGCGGGTTTTGTCACTGGGAGTCCTCTTCCTTTTCGTGCGGCGTTGTTTGAGGCAGCTTTCGCGGTCGAACGAACCTCAGCGATTTCTACCATAGCCGACAGAGGCTGCGTCCACGGGAGGAATCACTGGCCAAGCGGGGCTTCGGTCAGGCTCGGATGTCTGGGGGCAGGCGCGCGAGTATCGCCTCGACGATCTCTCGGGCAACGGCAAGGGCGACCTGAGATTCCTCGGCAGACGGGTTCTCTGCATCCCCTGGGTACCTAAATGCCCACGCGTATACGGTGAGGCTCTCGGTGCGCTTGAGAAGTGGTTCCAGGGATACGTCAATCGCTGCGCACT
Source organism: Myxococcales bacterium (assembly GCA_003170035.1). Classification (GTDB taxonomy): domain Bacteria; phylum Myxococcota_A; class Polyangia; order Fen-1088; family Fen-1088; genus Fen-1137. The sequence goes on from PMZX01000315.1 coordinate 916, forward strand.
GGCGTCCAATCTCCGCGAGATCGTGGGTCTTGCGAAAGGGTTGGTCGTGCCAACTCAAGTAACCTTTCATTGCCTTTTCGGCTGCCTGCTGCGCGTGGAAGACGATATCGTCAGTGAGGGGCGGAACCGCGGTAAGTTCGTGACTGGCCGCGCGTAAGTCGCTGGCCGCCTTCGCGAACCACGACTTCGTCTCAGCCACCCGGGCAGGATCAAGCGGCATAGAGCAGTCTTCCTTCCCTCGCGATCGTGGCGGGAAGCGAGGCGCGCAAGTGGACGCGGCTGTCAAAGGCTTCGCGCGTCCAGACCAGAATGTCAGCCGCTGCGCCTAGATCCCAAAGCAAGCTGTGAGCGCGCTGAGCACGCCGATACGCGGGCTCGTCAGATCGAGCCACAACGACCATGATGTCGTAGTCGCTGTCGGCCGTCACACCACCTCGCGCGCGGGAGCCGAACAGGTAGATGCGCTCCGGCTGGCACGCGTCAACCAAGCGCCGAACTATTTCTCCCAGGAGAGGGTCTGGGACCTGCGGTTCGATTATCCCGCCCATGGGCGAATCAGTATACATCCATCATGGCCGCTGGCGAGTGCGTAACCCTGCTGAATTTCTA
>PMZX01000315.1:1600-6115 GCA_003170035.1 Myxococcales bacterium
GAAGTGCGCGTGCACGGCGAGCCCGATCTCTCCGGCTCCTACCGTATCGCCGCTGACGGCACGATTGACTATCCCTTCATCGGCCGCATCGCGGTCATCGGCATGCGCAGCGGCGACCTGCAGGAACTCATCGTGGCCAAGCTGGCCGACGGTTACCTCAAAAAGCCGCAAGTTTCCGTGATGGCCAAAGAGTGGAACAGCCGCAAGGTCTCGATCATCGGCCAAGTGCAGAAGCCGGGCTCGGTGGCCTACTTCACCAACATGACCATCGTGGATGCCATCGCCGCGGTCGGTGGGTTCACCGGCATAGCTTCGAAAAACTCCGTGACCTTGCGACGCGAGGCCAAGGGTTCGGTGCAAAGTAGGAGCTACCGCGTCGCCGACATCAGCGAGGGCCGGGCCCCCAACGTGGTTCTGCAGCCCGGCGACATTCTGGTCGTGGACGAGCGGCTGTTCTAGGAATCGCATCCGGTGGATCTGCGCGCTGCTCCCGCGTCGGCAGAAACGTCTTCCCAGCGCGGCCATGGCTCGCGCCGCCACGACCGGCGAAGCCGCCGGGGCTCAAGACCGAACGCCGCGCCGACCTTCACCACCGCGGCCCTGCTCGGCGTGCTGGTGGTGGGCGCGCCGCTGACCCTCGGTGCTGTCCATCGCCCGATCGTGTTCGTCACCCTGGGCGTGGCCGCGCTGCTGGCCCTTGCAACCGTGTGGCTAGCCAAGGGCTGCAAGAGCGCCCTCAGCACCGCTCTCGCCCTCGCGCTTCCCCTCTTCTTTCTCCTGGTCGCCGCCGCGCAGATCGTGCCCCTGCCGACCGGGCTGCGCGCTCTGCTCGATCCCAAAGGCTCCGCGCTGCTTGCCCTTGCGGATCTTCACGGCGCCCAGCCGCTCAGCCTCGACCCACCCGAAACCTACGGCGAGTTCGCCAAGGCCGCGGCTGCACTGTGCGTGACCCTGGCCGCACTGGTGCTGGCCAGCGGGCGTCGCCTGCGCTTCGTCGCACCGGGTCTGGTCGCGTGCGCGGGCCTGGCAGCGGTGGCCGTGGGGCTCGGTCATCGCGCGGCCAACGAACCCATGGTCTATGGCCACTTCCGCACGGGTGCCTGGCTCATGGTCGGTCCCTTCATCAATCCCAATCACACGGCCGAGTTTCTCGAACTGTCGGGCTTCGCCGCCCTGGCCTTTGCCTTCACACGCGCGACGCGGGACGGACAGCGGTTGTGGAAGATCGCCGCCGCCATCATCGCCGCCGCCGCGATTTCCACCTTGTCGCGTGGATCGGTGCTGGCCCTGGGGGCGGGTGCGTTCACCTGGTTTGTCCTCGCGCCCAGGTCCGACGAGGGCGAGCCACTGCACCGCAGCCGGTTCGTGGCCTTCCTCCTCGCCCTGATACTCGTGGTGGGCATCACCATCGGGTTCGAAGGCGATCGGATCATCGCCGAGTTTCGCGGCACCGTCGCTGACAACCTGTCCAAGCTGCTCGTGTCCAGGGATGCCCTGCCCATGGTAGTCGCGCATCCGGCCGGCATTGGACTTGGCGCCTTTGGCCGGGTCTATCCCGTGTATCAGACCCTGCGCTGGGGGGCCTGGGTAGAATTCGTCGAGAACCAGCCAGTCAGCATCCTCATCGAAGCCGGGATCGCGGGCNNTCGCTGGTGGCAGGGCTGGTCGCGGTACTGGCCCACAACCTGGTGGACTTCGGCCTGGAAATTCCGGGCGTGCTGCTGCCCTTCTGCGCCCTTCTCGGCGCCATCTTCGGAAGGCAAGCCACAACGAGAGAGACCAGCCGTGGGGCCGACCGGCAGGTCGCCCCTACAGAAGACCCGATCCAGGAGGGGCGTTCCCGTTCTCTGCCCTCCCNNGGGGCGACCTGCCGGTCGCCCCCGTGCCCAATCGCAGCCCCGTGATCTTCGCCGGCGTCGCCTGCCTGGCTGCGCTCGCCGGCATCGTCCTTTTGCGCGCTCCGTCGACGCGCGATTTCGATGGCCTGTTGCAGCCGCCCTTGACCTCCGCCAGCCGCGCCCTGGCCCGCGCGGCCTCGCTCGCCCACCCGACCGACTACGCCTACGCGCTGGCCGAAGCGCGGCTCGAACCCCGGGGCCCCAGCGGGACCAGCGCCACTCGGCTCCGCCTGCTCAACCGCGCCATCATTCTGTGCCCCCAGTGCAGCGGAGCCCATATCGAAGCCGCCCACGATCTGTGGCGGCTAGGCAGACGGCAGCAGGCTTTGCTCGAATGGAGAACCGTCCTCGCCTTGCAACCAACGCAGCTCTCGTCGGCCGTCGACGAGCTGGCCCGTGCCGGCGCCAAGCCGGCGGAGCTGATGTCGTTGGCGGACGAGCACAGCCGCCATGATCTCAGCCGCCTCTTGCTCGCGCGCGGCATGATCGACGCCGCCCGGCAGGTTCTCGACGGCGGCGCCGACCAGAGCAGCGCCGAGTTCCATCTGGTGCTGGCCCAGATCGCACTCGAGGCCAAGGACCTGCCGGCCGCGCGCGCGGCCAGCAAGCAAGCGCTGGCCGCCGCACCCCGCGATCCGCGAGGGTTCCTCATGGCCGCGGAGGTCGAATCGCGCGCCAACGACCGGGACAAGGCCATCCAGATCCTGACCGATGGCCTGCGCTTCGAACCCATGAACGTGGAGCTGAATCGGAAGCTGCTCGGCCTGCTCATGCAAACCGAGAAGTGGCGGGCCATCGATGGCGCCCTCGCCGACCTGCGTCGGGCCTTGAGCCAAAGCGGAGCGTCCATGACCGAAGCCAACCTCGCCGCCGCGAGCATCTTCGAACACCGTGGCCAGTTCCAGCGCGCCCTCGCCGAGTACCAGGCAGTGGTGGCGTCGGACCCGGAGAACCCGGGATTGCTGCTCTACCTGGCCCGCGCCGCCGAGCAGGCGGGCAGCGTAACCGTCGCGATCGATGCGTACAACGCGGTGCTGCGGCTGGCGCCCGGTCAGGCCGAGGCGCTCGCCGCGTTGGCAAGGATTCAGCACGACAAAAAGGCGCTTGAAGTATTAGGGGCTTTGCCCTCCCATACGACTGCGGAAGACAAGTAGACGGAGAACTAAGGACTCGCAGAGACTCCATGCGTACGGCTACGGTTGCATTTGTCCTAGCTTGCCTGGTGTCGGCGTTGCTGACCCCGGTGCTGCGCCGCTTTGCCCTGAAGCACCGGCTGTTCGACGACCATGTTTCGACCCGCAGGGTACATGGCCGGCCGATTCCGCGCCTCGGCGGCTTGGCCATCGCGGTCGCGTTCTACGTGCCGCTACTCGCCCTCCTGCTCGAGCCGACCAGCGTGGGCGCCACCTTCTACGCCAGCTCGCGCATGGCCGTGACCTTCTTGGCCGGCGGCGTCGCCATCTGTGCCCTCGGTCTCTACGACGACATTCGCGGCTCGGGCGCGGGGGTGAAGTTCCTGATCCAGTTCGGCATCGCAGGCGCCCTCTACTACGCCGGGTTCCGCATCGACGTGCTGTCCCTGCCCTTCGTCGGCACGGTCACCCTGGGCCCGCTCGGCCTGCTGGTCACCATGTTGTGGATCGTAGGCGTGGTCAACGCCATGAATCTCATCGACGGCCTCGACGGGCTCGCGGCGGGCGTCGGGCTGTTCGCGGTTGCCACCACCTTCGCGCTCGCGGCCACGCGCGGCGACGCCATCATGACGTTGTTCATGGCCTCGCTGGCGGGCGCGCTCCTTGGTTTTCTCTTCTACAACTTCAACCCTGCCTCGATCTTCATGGGCGACACGGGCTCGATGTTCCTNNGCGCTCGGCGTGCCCATTGCCGACACCATGCTGGCCATGATCCGGCGCATAGTCCGGCACCGGCCTATCTTCAGCGCCGATCGCTCTCACATCCATCACAAGCTGCTGGATCTCGGCCTCAGCCAGAGGCAGGCCGTGCTGATCCTCTACGCCGTCAGCATCCTGCTCGGCGGCGTTGCGCTGCTCTTGACCGTGGCCAGCAGCCTTCAGTCGGCGATCCTCCTGGGCGCGATGGGGGTGCTGGCGTTCGCGGGCGTCCGCAAGCTGGGCTACGGCCGCCTCGGGGACGGGGCCCCGTCGCCCGAGGAAATCGACATTCGCCGGCAGCTCGACCGCCTGGCCGCGGCCTCGGACGAGGAGCGGCTGTGGAGCGAGCTCAAGGCCGCGGCCCAGGCGTACGGCTGGGGCGCGATCCGGCTTTCGCTGCTTTGCCAGGGCGAGAGCGATTCGATTTCGATCCAGCGCACGCACGGGGACTGGGACCNNNNGGCAAGGAGCCGGAGGCCCGGGTGGCGCGGGCGAAGGAGGAGGCACCGGAGTAGGCTGGCGCAAATGCGTCTTACACCATAGGATCAGAGCAGAGTCATGCACACCGTCCATGAGATCGTCGAAGAAGCCAAGCTCCTGCCCGTGCCGGAACGGCGCCGTCTGATCCACGAGATAGAAGACTCGCTGGAGAAGGCTGAGGAAAAGCCGACGACGGTTGCCCCAACCGGCCCCCGCTACGCACGAACCCTGGCCCTGGCAGGCAC
>PMZX01000391.1:0-6345 GCA_003170035.1 Myxococcales bacterium
CCGCGACCGTCCTCGTTGCTGTTGGCGAGGAAATGCTTCAGCAGCGCGGCGGTCTTCCAATAGCGCGGATCGTCCCCTTGCAAGCCGCGGGTAAAGGCCGTGGCGAGCGCGCCGACGAGAAATGGATCTTCGCCGTACACTTCTTCGGTGCGGCCCCAGCGCGGATCTCGGGCGATGTCGGCGTTCGGCGCACGCACGATGAGGCCGGCCCTTTGGTATTTCGGGCTCTGGAAAAGGTAGCGTGCCTCCTGCGCTTCCTGTGCCGCGACTTTGCGGACCAGGTCTGGATCCCAGGTGGCGCCGAGTCCGTACGCCTGGGGGAATTGCGTGGTGGCCGTCGGGTTGCGGCGGCCCCAGTTGCTCGGCCCTCCCTGCGCCACGCCGTGGTAGCCCTCGATGTGGGGCGAGCCCACCACCCCGAGGCGCGGCACCGAAGCGCGACCGGCCATGCAGTCGATCTTCTCCTCCAAAGTGAGCCTCGAGATGAGATCGGTGATGCGCTCCTCCGCCGGAAGATCCGGGTTTTGGAAAGGGAGCGTGGCGGGCGAGGGGGTGACAGCCGCGACCAGCGCGGCGAGGACTGTGGCGGGCAAGACGAGCAGCATGAAGGGCATTGTATCGGGCTTCTTGCTACCTGAGCCGACCTGCTTTCCATCACCAAGGCCGGGTGGACGCTTTCGCGAACTCCACACCCCCGCGATGGACGAGGAAGGTCGCGCCACCAAGGCTGGGTGAACGCCGTCGCGCCCCAGGGGTTACCGTGTGATGGTGATGGTGTGGGGCCGGGCGGGATTGGGGTCCACGTCGATCTGGACCAGGCCGTCGCGCAGAACCGGCTGCACGACGGCGCCATCGACGGTGACGGACCTGGGGGGGCCGTCCACGTAGGCCCCAAACCGGCCGCCCTCGACGAGCTCCACGGTGAGCGTGTTGCCGCTAATCCTCTGCGCGTGGATGGTCCGCGGGGAAAGGTATTTGTCGAGCAGGCCGAAAGGGGCGAAGCCGCGGTCGATGGGCACCACCAGGAAGAGCTCGGGCCGATCAGGGCCGAGGCGCGTGGGGATCGCGTCGTTGCCGCCAGCGACGACCAGGCGTCGCGAGAAGTGTTCGAACACCGCGAAGCGATCGCCCTGCATCCCCTCCACGTCACGCGGCCGCACCACGCCGGCCACGGTGCCGCCGTTCTCGAGCGCGTTGAACGCGCCGATCACGCCTGCGGCGCCCATGCGAGCAAAACCCTTGAGCGGCACCGACACCTGCCCCGCGTCCACGAAGAGCGCGTCGCGCGTCGGCAGCACAGGGGCGTCCGTGCGCAAGACCGTGCCGTCGGCCAGGATCAGCCGGCGCAGCAGTGCCCAGTCCTGCTTGGCCACATCGCCCGTGATGTAGACGGGGCCGCCGCCGAGTGCCCGCAGCACGCTGTGAGCCTGAGCGAAGGGACCATAGCTTTCCCACATGTCGAAATCGGGATACGCCACCTGCGCGATCAGTACCGCATTGAAGATGTTGTTGAGCATGTGGCGCCGGTGGCCCACCGGGCCTGGGGGTAGAAGGTAATCGAGGCTGTTGCGGACCACGTTGGTGTTGCGCAGGCTGAAGATTGCGTTCTGTCCCATGGACATGCAATTGATGACCCGGTCACCAAAGGCTTCCGTGGCCGCCGTGTGGAAGTTGGTCACGCTCTGCTGGATCGCCCCGAAGAGTGGCAGGCGCCCCTCGACGTAGCTTTCGCTCCAATTCTGAAAGTCGACCTTCACCATGTCGATGTCGTTGGCACGCAGGTATTGGTAGTAGTTGCGAAAGAACTCGGCGCCGCGGTTGCTGGTCGGATCGGGGATCAAGCCCGGGTGGTTGCCGCGCCACAGGTGTGCGGCCTCTGCCTTGGCCAGCGGCGACTCTGGATCCACGCCGCCCGGGGTGCCCTGCAGCGAATGCCACACGCCGATCCACTGGGCGCCCGTGGTGCGGCGCAGATCCGCAACCAGCGCTTTGAGCCCGCCCGGGATCTTGGTGGTATCGGCCTCGAAGCTGCGCAAGGTGCTGAAGATGAGGTTGCCCGGGCTGGCGGTCTGCCACCCGGCATCGATGATCATGAATCCCAGGGGAAACTTGGCGTCTGCGAAGCTGTGGGCCGCGGCCATGAGATTGGGCGTGGTCTGGTTCTCGTAGAAACTGTTCCAACTGCAAAAGCCCACGCGTTTGAAGGGCTCGGGAAACGGCTTTTCAATGCGCAGGCGGCCCGGATTGCCCATGGCCACAAGGCCCAGTCGAACCGCGCCGGCCACCAGAGCATAGGGCGAATCACCGGCGCCGAAGACGGCGAGGGCTCCGCGGCGCAGGGACCACGGGGCGCGCGCGGTGAGAACCACGGTCACACCTCCGGCGCTGAAGGGGACGTTGGTGCCACGAGCCCAGCCCATGGCGCCTCCCGCAGCCAGCGGCAACAGCACNNTGCCAGAAGATAGGGCGCGCCCACCACGGCTCGGAACGGGCAATGGCCACGCCCTGCTCAGCGTCCGCCAAGAGCGCCGTGAGCCGCACGCCATCTTCCGCGGCGAGCGCGGTTTCCTTGTCGAGATCGAGCGTGATCACCACGAGACCAGGTTCGGCCTCGCGCAACCGCACGGTGGCGTTCACTTTGCCTGCACGGCACGGAATGATCTGTAGAGGAGCGGGTGTCCGGCCGTTCTTCACGGCGGCAGCCTGCCACGCGCAGAGGACCGGCAAGTCGGCGCCACGCGGCTTGATCTCGAGCCGCATGCGTTCCACCAGGGCCTGCTTGCCCACGAGCACGTCGAGGCCTGCCTGGGCTATTTCGTTCGGCCGTACCGTCAAGTCGGCCACCGCGGGCCCGCTCGCGAGCACCACGGCCAGAACCACGATCCATTGGAATTTCGTCATAGCGAGCATTATACGAACGTGACCCAAGGTAGAGGGACGGACTATCACCACGGTTGATTCGGAGTGATCAGCCCAGTATGAGTATCTCACGGACCTTGCCGAAATCGCGGTCGTGGCTGACGATAGCGTGGCAACCCTCGTGAACCGCGGTTGCAAGTTGAATNNATGTCGGCATCCAGAGGACGAAGAGTCCACCCTGGCGCATTGGTCAGGGTGTTCCGATAACGTTGCGCCAGAGCCTCCTTGCCGGCTCGCAGGGGTCCAGACACAACCTCGGCCAGCGTGATAGGCGTGACCAGCGCCTGGATCCGTCCAGTCTCGACATCGGCGAAGATCGGCTCGAACCGAGTCGCGAGAGGATGTCCTTCAAGCACGTAGATGATCGGGTTGGTGTCAAAAAGTACCGTCGCGTTGTCCGGGATACGCAGAGCCAGATTCATCGCCATTCATCTCGCAGCCGTGCCACGGTCCGTGCCGGACTGCGGCCCCACAAGCCGGCGCCGGAGCCCTTCAGCTTGAGGAGCGAGGGGCCCTTTCGGGGCGGAGCGCTCTCGGCGAGAGGAACCAGAGCCGCATAGGGACGGCCACGCTTGGTGATGATGGTGGACGCGCCCTGGTGGGCGTCGTCGAGCAGGTCGGGCAAATGGGCACGCGCTCTTTCGGCGCCGCAGGTCTTGCTGGGCATGGCGATCCTCCAAGATGAAGTGTACGGTCTGTACGCTTGCTCTGCAAGAGGTGGACAGGGGCAATGAACATGACCGCGCCTAGCTGCCCGCTTGCTGGACACGTCCGTGCGCGAAGCGGATTCCTTGCGATGAGACTGAGCCCAAAGCGAGGCAAAGACGGTCAAAGCGCAGTGGCTCTCAGCGCGGCCGCCGACCATACTTCTCCCGCAAGGATCAGAGCCATGAAACTATGGGATCGCGGTATCCGAATCGCGTCGTTTGCTGTCTGGACGTCGCTCACCCTGGCCGGATGTCTTCGCCCAGGCCTGAGCAGGTCAGTTGAGACGACTCCCGCCGCGCAGCCGGCTGCCGACGACCAACGCCTTATCATTTGGGACGGCGCCCGAATTCGCGCTCGGGGTGCCGGGCTCGGCCGCTATGGACTCGGCCGCTATGGGCGCCCTGACTTCAATGGGCGCTTTGATCTTTGGGACGGCGGGAAGAGCTGGGCAACTTGCGACTCGAAGCCGAAATGCCAGGCGACTCTTGTCGCCAAATCGGGCGTTGGGGTCGACGGAATCAATATCGAGGCAGCCAAGGGCCTCGAGTTCCACGCGGCAGGGTCTGGCTGGGCCGGGTCGGGCTGGAACTGGTTCGGTTGGTGGCCTCCGACGGCCGGGACAGACCTCAGGCCGTACCGGAGCCTGACCTTCCAGATTCGCGTCGAACCGAAGTCTCGGGAATCCGCTCCGGACCCCCGGACCGTCGTGGTTCACTTGGCATGCAGCAATGGAAAGAGGACCACTGCCGGTGCGATGGTTCACAAGTACGACGGGAGGTTCGACGACGGCAAATGGCACAAGATAGCAATCCCCGTAGCCGACCTCAGCCGCAGTGAAGGCGCGCAGTTCGATTGGGAAACAGCTTGGGAGTTCCAGCTGTCCACATGGAGCGCCACGCCGCGGGATTTCAACATCTACGTCGACCAGATTGCGGCGGAGAAATAGGGCAGTGTAGGAATCGTCATCAATCACTTCGCCGCGGGCAAAGATCGCGCCGCTTCCTTGTTGCAGGCCTCGATGTCTTTTTGGCTCGTGGCGCGCTCGAACTCGCGCGTCTGGTGGCCGCCAAGGTCGCTCTCGTAACCCTTGATCGTGAGAGGCACTGTCGACGCCGTAATCACGCCGGTCCTAACTTCAATCCGATACTGATGGCCCGCCCTCATTGGCAGGGCGAACGTCCATCGCCCCGTGGTCGCGTTGAGGGTATTGCCCCCGAGCGACTGATCTGCCCAGTGCGATGGCGTGCCGATGACGTGGCAACCGGGCAAGAGTTCGAAGTACCCGCCGAGCGACGAGACGTCCTTGCCGTCCACGAATTGCACGTAGCCGCTGAGGGTGGAAACCTGCTGCGGACCGAGGGGCTGCGGCGCGGGTGGATAGAGCCGGTCAGGCAGCGTGCCCCCGCCCGAGACGCAGGCGACTGCCGATAGGGCAAAGGTCAACATAGAGACCATCTCGTGCTTCTGCATAGGGCAATTATGCTCGTGCGGGCCGACTGTGGACACAATTCTTTGTGCGAGGCTTTCCTATCATGGCGAGGTTCTCGATGTGAACTCAAGAGCGAGAAACGCCTGGCTCCTGTCCCAAAGATCGCGCCGCTTCCTCCTTGCAGGCCTCGATGTCTTTCGGGCTTGCGGCGTGCTCGAACTCGCGCGTCTTATTGCTGCGAAGGTCTCTCTCCTCGATGAAATGCCCCGTCATCATCGGCACCTTCCCGCCGCCGATTTGAAACTGATAATGATGGCCCGCCCTCATCGGCACAGCGAAGGTCCATCGCGCCGTGGTCGCGCCGACTGCTTGGCTCCTGCCCACGACCAAGTACAGCGATGGAACGTCGATGACGTGGCAACCAGGCAAGAGCTCGAAGTACCCGCCGAGCGACGAGACGTCCCTGTCGTCCACAGTTTGCACCCGGTTTGCTCGGTCGGGGGGAACTGTAAGGGTGGAAACCTGCTCTGGACCGAGCTGCTGCGGCGCGGGTGGATAGAGCCGGTAGGTAGGGGCGCACGCCCGCGCCCGAGAGGCAGCCGGCGGTCGAAAGGGCAAACGCCATCACGCAGACCGCACCGTGCTTTTGCATGGTGCAATTATGTTCCGGCGGGCCACGATGGACACACCATTTTGTGCGAGGCTGTCCTATGATGGCGAGGCTCTTGAGGTGAACCCATGATCCTGCGCGCAATTTTGATCCTTTTGTTTTCGTGCCTGCTGCAACCCATGGTCTGGGCACGGGCCGAGTCTGTCCGGAGCGGCGCGGTGGTCAAACTGCCGGGCCTGAACGTCCAGGTCCAGTTCTACGGCGAGAACACCGTGCGGGTGCTCAAGTGGCTGCCCCAGGGCTCTCCGGCGAAGAAGAGCTTGGTGGTGATCCAGAACGAGCTGCCCGAGGTGCGGCTTTCATCCAGGGAAACACCTTTGGCGCTCTCGCTCGGTTCGAAGGCCATGAAGGTCCGGATCTCGAAGCAGGATGGCAGCGTCACCTTCCTCCGCGCTTCCGGCGACATCCTGCTCAAGGAGAGCGGGAAGGCTGTCCTCGCTCCCGTCGAGTTCAGTGGCGACAAGGGCTTCAGCCTGCGGCAACGATTCACGCTCACCCGCGCGGAAGGCATCTACGGGCTTGGACAACATCAGGATGGAACCATGAACTACCGGGGTCACTCGGTGACTCTGGTGCAGGCCAACACGCAGGCCTGTACGCCCTTCCTGGTTTCCACCCA
>PMZX01000391.1:6478-6879 GCA_003170035.1 Myxococcales bacterium
TGGAGCGGCATGATCTGGGATCCTGTGCGCTACCCCAAGCCGGCCGAGATGATGAAGACGCTCCACGCTCTCAACTTCCATCTCGCAATCTCCATCTGGGGAGGGCTGGGGCCCGACAGCGAGCTCTACAAGGAGATGGACAAGAACGGGTTTCTGTTCAAGCCCACGGGCTGGGCTGGGTTCAAGTTCTACGATGCCTTCAACCCCCAGGCCAACGACCTCTATTGGAAGTATCTCAAGACGGGACTGTACTCCAAGGGCATTGATGGCTGGTGGCTGGATTCCACCGAGCCGGACATCATCAATGCCCTCAGCAAGGAATCCTCCGAATACGAGATGAAGCGGGTGGAGAACAACCATTTGGGCTCCTGGGCGCGCACCCTCAACGCCTACCCGTTGAT
>PMZX01000258.1 GCA_003170035.1 Myxococcales bacterium
TGTCGCACATCAACCTGAACGACCAGACCGTCGAGGGCATGCGCCACGACCGGCTGCCCATTTTCAGCGTGCAGTACCATCCCGAGGCGTCGCCGGGTCCCAACGATCCGAGCTACCTGTTCGGGCGTTTCGTCAAGATGATGGACGAGCAGGCGCGGTGAGCGACGAGTTGACCAGCGGGCCGCGCCCGGACGCCGGCCTCATCCATGCGCTGCTCGACCAGTTGGCGAGCGATTTCGGCGGGGCGCCGTTTCGCGGGGAGATTGCAGCCGCGCGCGAGGAGTACTTCGTGCGCGCGGGCAAGGTCTTCGAGGACGACGCCGAGGCGTACGAGGCGCGCATGGTGGCGTTCCTCGAATGGTACGTCATCGAACGGCCGCTGCCCGAGGGCCGGCCGCCGGTGCTGGTGGCGCTGGAGCGCACCCCGGCCGACGCGGCCGACCGGCGCATGGCCCTGGCCCGCATNNCTGTTCGACATCGCCGAAGTGAAGGGCAATCGGGTGGAGTTGGAAGACATCTTGGGCGGGGCGCGCTTCTCGGTGGTCGAACGGCGCAGCACTATCGGTTTCGAGGTGGGTGCAATCGTGGAAGCGCGCGTGGTGTGGGACGGAGCGGATCCGCTTTTCGCCAAGACCTTTCTCTTCCACCCGCGTGACGCCCGCACCGAGGTACTGAACCTGGTCGACGATTCGCTGATGACGGGCGCCAGCCGCGACGAGATCATGGGCAAGCTGTCCCAGCTCTACCTGCGCTGGCACCGCCACGGGCACTTGAACGCGGGACGGATTTACAAAGGCGCGTTCACGGGCAATACGGCTGGGCCGGTTGTGATTTAGGGAAGCGCTGCTTCGACCCACCGAGGCGACGACGGCCGACGATNNCTTGTCGGCCGGATTCTAAGCGTCATCCCGATCTTTGCCTAGCTTGGCATCTGGCACTCGTCTCAACCTCTTTCATATGTCCCCATGAAGGGGTCTGGGAACCCGGCCGTCCGCCGACACGCCGAGCTTGCTGAGTTCAGCTCAGAACCTTGTGGAAGTTGAGATACGGGGCGATTGCTTGTCCGAGCTGGCCCATGGACGTGTTCCAAAACGTCAGCGCTTCCTGGAAATTCTTGTGTAGTTCCAGGACCGCATTCGGGTCGGCTTCTCGGGCATGTGCCTTGAATTCCCTAATCGTGCCCGCTCGTTGAACCATCTGGCCGAGGAGTTTGAATATTCCCGACTCTGGATCAAAGAGGAACTGAGATTCGTTGTGCGCTCTGATGAACTCTCTGAACAGGGACTCAAACGCGTTCGACTGGAGGGACTCCGCAGAGCCCAGAAGCGCTGAGTAGAAGGCGAGGGTTCTTTCGAAGACGGCAAAACGCTTGTCGTACAGATCAAGACGAAGCTTCTGCCTGCTTGTCTTCGACTGCCGTAGCGCGACCCAGACGGCAAGAGCCCCAACGCAGACAGACGCGATGGCGACCAGGAATGCGATCCATGGGCTTGCCTGTGCAGCTGGAGGCATTGGCGATTGGGACGCAGTATAGCGCCAATCGACAGGCACGGGGCGACGACCGGGCGCCCTGGAGCGTGCCCCTGGAGCGTGCCCCTGGAGCGTGCCAGTGTTTTCCTGGAGCCTTGCCGGAACGTCAACGGACGGGGCCCGTGGTCGCCGTCGATCGAGGTGGCGGCGCGCGGAAGTGACGGCCAGGAGCGCAGGGGCAGGAAAAAAGCGTGGTCGCAGGGCTGGACAGGACCGCGATCGGGGTCGGGGAAGTGGGGGTTCTGCGTCGGTGGCAGACGACAGGCATGGCTTACCCCTTGCCGCCTGGCCGGCGGCGTCGTCAGCGCGGCCGGGTCCGGCCGCGCTCAGGCCGGGGCATTGAATGGCAGGGCTGGCGGGGACGTCTTGGCTCACGACAAGATCCGGCGTGTGACGAAGCTCAGCCGCCAGGACATCGCGAGCCTCCGTATGGCTATGCAGCTGCGAGCGGAGACCGCATCTGGTGAGTACCAGGATGTCGATCTGGTCGCGAGCGATCCCAACGACAACCCCATCATCTCGGCAGCACTGGAAATGCAGGCGCAGTACGTGGTCACTTTCGACGCGAGCGACCTGCTGCGATTGAAGGTCTTCCTCGTGTCCGGTCACCGGCCCGTGCAAATCGAGTCCCCGACGGGATTCCTGCGGCGGCTGGGACGCTGAGCATCTGTCTTCCCGGTGGGGATTTTCCTCGCGCCGGGGCAACCCCGCGTCTCTATCACCAGACGGTGGCGACCGGATATTGCGTGACCAGAGGATCGGGCGTGAGCAGGGTCAATCCGCCAACGATGGCCTGACAGACCAGCATGCGATCGAATGGATCCTTGTGCAGCTCAGGCAGCCTGGCGCAGAAAAGGGCGGCGGCCTCGTCGAGAGAAAGTGGCTGAATCTGGTGGCGCTGGCGTTCCTCGGGAACCAGGGCGGAAGGCGGACGCGGCAGCGGAAGCTTGCCCAGGCTGTGCTTGACCGCGATCTCCCACGCCGAAACCGAACTCAAGAATGCTTCGTTGGCCGGGTCGCAGAAGAGCTTGCGTGCCGAGGCCGACAGGGAGGCGTCGCCGGTGACGATCCACAGAAAGGTGCAGGTATCGAGCAGCAGCCTCATGGGTGGCCGCGGAAAGCTGCGACGAGGTCGTCGGGCAGCGGCTCGAAGAATCGCGGCGGCACCCGGAACTTCCCCTTGGCCAGGCCGACGGGCCTGGGTTTGCGTGCGGCCTGGGGGATGGCCCGCAACTCGGCCACCGGAACGTTGTGCCTGCAGATCACCACGGTCTCACCCCCTGCCGCCGAGGCGAGATACGCGGACAGCTTGGCCTTGGCCTGGGCCACGTTGACCTTCAACATGACCATAATTGTGACCATAAATGTGTTGGTTTGCAAGCAATCTACGTCAGCGCGCTTCTGTCATCGCAGGGAGCATCGCATATTTCGCGGCAGGAAAGGTCGGCCACGGCCACGGCCTCCCGCAAGCATCGCGGGACAGTGGGTGCTCCATGGCTCCCCACTTGGTCGTTTCCTGCGGTAGACTGGCGCTCCTATGACGGCCGTTCTGCAAGACAAGACCGTGGTGCTCGGCGTGACCGGCGGCATATCGGCGTACAAGGCAGCCGAACTGTGCCGGCTCTTGCGCAAGGCTGGGGCGCGCGTCGAGGCGGTGATGACGCCCGCGGCTTGTGCATTCATCACGCCCCTCACCATGGAGGCCCTGTCAGGCAACCCGGTGGCCACCGAGATGTTCGAGGCCACCGCGCAGTCGCACATCGGTCACATCGAGCTGGCTTCGCGCGCCGACATCGTGGTGGTGGCGCCGGCCACTGCGGATGCCATCGCCCGCTTTGCCGCTGGCATGGCCAACGATCTGCTGGCCGCGGTGGTGCTGGCTACGCGCGCCCCGGTGTTGCTGGCGCCGGCCATGAACAGCAACATGTGGGACAACCCCATCACCCAGGCGAATCTGGCGCGGCTGATCGACACCGGCCGCTTTTCCACGGTGGGTCCTGACGCCGGCGAGCTTGCCTGCGGCTGGGTGGGCGCTGGTCGTCTGGTCGCGCCTGACGAGATCATCGCTGCCATCGAGTCGCGCCTGAGCGGCGTGTCCGACGCGGGCAGCCTGCAGGGCACCCTGGCTGGCCGGCGCATCGTGGTCACCGCGGGTCCCACCTGGGAGGCGGTGGATGACGTGCGATTTCTCGGCAATCGCTCCTCGGGAAGAATGGGTTTCGCCCTGGCGCAGACCGCGGCTGCGCAGGGCGCTGACGTGACTCTCATCGCAGGGCCAGTGGCCTTGGCCACGCCCGCCCGGGTTGGCCGTCGCATCGACGTGGAATCGGCACAAGAGATGCGCGAAGCTTTGCGTCGCGTGGCATTGCAGGCCGACGTGGTGGTGATGGCGGCTGCGGTGGCTGATTTCCGTCCGAGCGTGCGCGTCCTGGGCAAGCTCTCGCGCCGTGACGCCGCCGCGGCCGCCACCCGGCCGGCGCGCACGCTGCCACTTGTCGCCAATCCGGACTTGCTGGCCGAGTTGGGTCGCGCTCGCAAAGGACGGGCGCCCTTCCTGGTGGGATTCGCAGCCGAGGTCGGGGTATCGGGCGAGGCCTTGGTCGCGCGCGCGCGGCAGAAACTGACCGAGAAGGGATGCGATGTCGTGGTGGCCAACGAGGTGGGCAAGGCCGGTGTCGGCTTGGGCGCGGAATACAACGCGGTTACCATGGTCTTTGCCGACGGCCGGGTGGTTGACCTGCCAGCCGAACGCAAGCAAGCGATCGCAATGAGGATCTGGGACACCATCACGACTTTCTATCTGGCGCAGCCCGGGGCGCCTGCGGCGAACAAGCCCGGCCCGGCGTCCGATGGGCCGGCACCGATTTCCTCCGGCACGCGCCGCGCCCGCCGCGGCAGGAAGGGCAACGATGTCTAGCGCTTCACGCGAAGAGCAACTGCGCGCCTATGCGGGCGAGGCCATCGAGCGGCTGGTCGGGGCCGGTCAGGTCCTGGCTGGGCGGCAGGCCATGGGCGGGCCCGCGCGGGGAAATGTGCCGCCCTGGCCAGGGTCCGAGGACATGGACTTTCACGGCACCTTGTCGGCCATCTGGGTGTGGTCACGCGCGCAGGGTCTCTCGGCAAACGATCACTTCTCGCTCAACGTCGCGGCGGCCTGGGATTTCGTGAACAACAACTGGGACCATTTCATACCCGTGGCTCTCGGTCCCGCGGCCAGCGACGAGGCGGCCTACGACTGCGCCATGGTGCTGCGGGCCGTGCTTGCCGACCCGCAAATTCTGCGCTCTGACAGCGAGGACGACCGCCGGCGCGACCGAGCGGCTTCGGCGGCCCGCTTGCTGGCTGCGTATGTCAACGACCTGGAGAGCCCTGCCGGTCGCGAGTTCCGCGATCCCGGCTTCATGGCGTGGAGTCTGGGCGACTACGCCCGGCAAGCGGGCGACCGAGGCCTCAGCTCGATGGTNNCGGCGCTTCGTCGAGGCGGCCTACGGCATGAAGAGTCCGCCGCCTTTCGCCTCGGAGCCGGCCGCGCAGGATGGCCTATTCGATTTCTCGTGCACGACCGCGACGCGCATTCTGGCGGTGTTGGGCGCCGAGGGCCCCACGCCCTTCGTCGGTGCCTGGTTGCGCGAACGGGTCGCGTCCGCGATCGCGCGGGCCTTCCTGGCTCGGCCCATGGACGAGAATACCTGGAACGCGTGCGCCGCGGTCGTCGCGGGTCGCGCCTTCGCGGTGTCGACTGACCCCGCGTTCTTCGAGGTTCATGGCGCGATCCTGTCCGAGCTGGATCGACGGGCAGAGCAGGGGGCNNGCCATGGCGGTGGATGCGCCGCTGGCAAAGGGCTGATATGGAGGATCTGGCGGGCGAGCTGCGCGCCCTTGCCGCCGGCATCCGGACACACCTGGAGGCGCGCGCCCGCGCCGGCTTGGTCGGCGTGTCCCGGGCGCCTAGCCCGCGCGGCCAGCGCGTCGAGCAGGTGCAGGCAAACGTCGCTGCGCTGCCGGCCGAGGCTGTCCAGCCACTCACCGATCCGGCCGCCCTGGAAGAATCATTTGCCGCGGACAGTGAGCCGATCCTGCCCCACGCCGGGCACGGCCTGACCCTGGTGCGCGCCGAGTTGGGCGACTGCCAGCGCTGCAAGCTGGCCAAGGGCCGTCGCCACATCGTCTTCGGCACCGGCAATCCCGAGGCGCACCTGATGTTCGTGGGCGAGGGACCGGGCGCCGACGAGGATATGCAGGGCGAGCCCTTTGTGGGCGCAGCCGGGCAACTTCTCACCAAGATGATCCAGGCCATGCAGCTCGCGCGCGACGAGGTGTACATATGCAACGTGATCAAGTGTCGTCCGCCGGGCAACCGCGACCCTGAGCCCGACGAGGTGGCGGCTTGCGAGCCTTTCCTCAAGAAGCAGATCGCCGTTGTCCAGCCGCGCGTGATCGTGGCCCTGGGCAAGTTCGCCGCCCATGTCCTCACCGGCGAGAGGACGCCCATCACGCGCCTTCGTGGCAATCTCAAGCACTATCAGGGCATCCCGGTGATGCCGACCTATCACCCTGCCTACCTCTTGCGCGACGAGAGTCGCAAGCGTGAGGCGTGGCACGACCTCAAAGAGGTCATGGCTTTGCTCAAGCACATGGGTGCGGGTTAGGGCAGCTCGATACTGAACTGGGTGCCCGCCGCGGCGTCGGTCACGAAGCTCACACGGCCGCCCAGGCAGTGCTCGCCGATGAGGCGCATGGCATAGGTGCCGAAGCCGCGGTTGCGACCCTTGCTGCTGAAGTGGGGCTGGAAGATGTGGGCCGCGACCAAGGGCGGGATGATGCCAGGGTTGTGTACGTGAAAGGCCGAGCCGCCCACGGTGGTTTCGAACCAGAGGCGCACCTGGCTTGCGGGGGACGAGGCTTCCAGGGCGTTCTTGACCATGTTCCCCAGCACGCGCACCAGCAGGCCCTCGTCGGTGTTCAGGGTTCTGTCTCCTGGTAGGTGTTCCACAAGCAACGCCTTGCCCTCACTGCACGGGTGGTTGCGAAACATGGTCTCCATCGCTTCCATGACGTGGTTGGCGCGTACCGGTCGCATGTGCGGCCGCAGGTCGCCGATCTCGGCGCGCAGAAGCACACTCTGTGAGTCAACTTCGCGCAGCAGCTGCTCCACCAGTCGCACCACGTTCTGCGCAGCCTCGGAGGGTGTTTCCTCGCGCAGTTGGTCGCTCCATCCCTGTAGGCCCATCAGCAGGTTGCGCGCGTCGTGCATGAAGATTCTTTCCAGCAATTCGCGTCGGCGTGAGGCGGTGATGTCATGGAGTACGCAGGCCAGCACCGTCTGATCCGAAAAGGGCAGGGGGGTGATTTTCACTTCGTACTGCGAGCAGGACACGCGTTCGCCGTCACGGCGGGCAAGCGTGCACTCCCCGGTGGCCGGCTGCCCAGTTGTCTGGGCAGCGAGAATGGCCAGCACGGCACCGCAGTGACTGCAGTGCAACGATGTGCCGCACCCACCGGGGCCGGTCTGGGCATGGATGCAGCCCAGGGCCTCGCCCTGACGCTGGCCTGTCAGTGGGTCACCAGATCGAAGGCCGAGCGCCGTGAGAAGCTCGCGGTTCGCTGCAAGGATCTGTCGGTGCTCGTCCAGCACCATCAGAAAGCCACCCACGGCTTCGAGCACCGTCTTGATTACCGGATCGGTGACGGCCAGCGCTGCTAGGCGAGCAAGGCTTTGGGCATCGCTCCGCTCCGCCGGAGCGAAAAAGGTGTCCACGCCACTCGATCCTGACTCCATCCAGTTCCTCCCGAGCCACAGCCGGCGGTGCTGCCTTGCCGCCATCAGCCCTTGAGAATCAAGTGTACTCCCGGGCGGCCGGCTGAAGAATCGGAAAACATGCGTCGGGCGGCGTGACGGATTGCGGCGCGCAGCTAGCCTCCGTGCTCTCTCCTCTCGCCTCCGTGTTCTCGGCCAGACGTCCCGTGGTCCGGCACGTCGGCGCGACAACACCGCGGTGAACGTTGACACAAGAGATCACCAAGGATACGTTTGCCTGGCGCTCGCGCACAGGAGGATATGATGGCCAGCGACGAACCCTGCCTAATCGCCAGCAAGAGCGCGGTCCGCGGTCAGATCTCAGGCAAGCAGGATCTGATCGTCGAGGGCCGCGTCGAGGGCCGCATCGGGCTGGAGAGTCACCTGACCATCGAGGAATCGGGCAGCGTCGAGGCCGACGTGGACGTCCGCGAGGTCACGGTCAAGGGCGAGGCGCGCGGCGACGTGGTGGCAGCGCGTTCGGCCGTGCTGCACGCCACGGCGCGCGTGGCGGGCAAGATTCGCGCACCCCAGATCGTCATCGAGGACGGCGCAAAGTTCTCAGGGACGATCGAGATGGAAGTAGAGTTGCCAGCCGGCATCAAGGCGGGCGGCGTCTAGCCCTTCGGGCGGCGCGCTCGGGACGGGACAGGAATATGGCAAAAGAAAAGGACACGAAGCCCATGGCGAACACGGTCATCGGAAGCAGTATCGTCGTCGACGGCGAGATCACGGGAGAGGAGCCGCTCACCATTCTGGGAACGGTCAAGGGCAAGATCTCGGTGGCGCAGAGCCTTGCGGTGGAGGCAGGCGCCACGGTCGAGGCTGACGTCGAAGCGCAGACCGTCACGGTGAGTGGCCGGCTGACCGGAAACGTGGTGGCGCGCGAGCGCCTCGAGTTGAAGCCCGAATCCAAGATGGTGGGCGATGCCAAGTCACCGCGGATCGTGATTGCCGACGGTGCCGGGTTCAAGGGCAACGTGGACATGGACGTGTAGGCGCACACCATGGCTGACAAGGAAACCGTAATTGGCCCCGAGACACAGATTTCGGGCGAGGTACGTGGCGAAGAGGATCTCATCGTCCGTGGCCGCATCGACGGCAAGGTCCACCTTACGCAAACGCTCACGGTCGAGAAGGGCGCCACCCTCCAGGCCGACGTGGACGTTCGCCATCTCGTGGTCTCCGGCACCCTGGTCGGCACCATCGTCGCCTCGGAGAGCGCAAAACTGACGTCGACCGCGCGCGTGGTGGGTGATTTGGCGTCTCCGCGTGTGATCATGGACGCCGGTGCCGCCTACCGTGGCCGTGTGGACATGGGCGACATCGCGGCAGCGCGCGCTGCCGTCGGCTCGCGCGCTGTACAGCGGCCTGCTGCAAGCGAGAAGCCTGCCATCCGTCCCGCACCTCCTCGCATGGCCACGCCCGCCAGGGCGGTCATTGCTGGCAAGACTGCGGCACCGGCCGCGGTTGCCGCGGCGGCGGCACGCCCGATGGCGGCGGTCTCTGGCACACCTGCTTTTGCCTCACCGCCTGCTTTCCCGCGGGTCGCCGGGGCCATGGGCGCCATGACGCCGGCCTGGGCCAAGAAGAAAATTCGCAGGCGCTAGGTACTCGCGGAGGCCGCCGTGGCTCACGCGGCCACCCCCTTCGGGGGCTTCGGGACGGAGCGCCTGCCCCACCTGCCCCCGCGCGCTTCGCGCGCGCCCGTCGCAGCCACGACCACGACCTTCTGCGGCCATCGCGCCAACGCGGAGTTCGAGGTGCATTTCGCTCGGCGTGTGGTACCTTTCCCTCGCCCATGTGCGGCGTGATCGGAATCTACGGCCACCCGGAAGCGGCTAACCTGGCATACCTTGGGCTGCATGCCCTCCAGCACCGAGGCCAGGAGTCGGCGGGTATCGTATCCAGCGACGGCGAGCATCTGCGCTGGGTTCGCGAGATGGGGCACGTGGGGGAGATCTTCACCCAGGATCGCCTGCGGCGCTTGCCTGGCTCGTTCGCCATCGGCCATGTGCGCTATTCGACCACTGGCGATTCGGCATCCAAGAACGCTCAGCCCATTGCAGTGGACTATTCGGGCGGCTCGCTGGCCATTGCCCACAACGGCAATCTGGTCAATGCCGCCGAACTGAGGGCGCGCCTGGAGGACGGGGGTTCGATCTTCCAGACCACGAGCGACACGGAAGTCATCCTGCATCTGATAGCCCGCTCGCGCGAAGGGTCGCTGCCCGACCGCGTGGCGGACGCCCTGCGGGCGGTGCGCGGAGCCTACTCGTTGGCCTTCTTGTCCGAATCTATGATGATCATCGTGCGTGATCCGATGGGCATCCGCCCGCTGTCCCTGGGCAAGCACAGCAAGAAGGGCTGGGTGGTGGCCTCGGAAACCTGCGCCTTTGATCTCATCGAGGCCAGCTTCGTGCGCGACATCGAACCGGGCGAGATGCTGATCTTCGACAAGGATGGCATGCGGCGGGTTTTCCCCTTCATGACCGAGAAGCCGTATCGCTGCGTGTTCGAATGGGTCTACTTCGCACGGCCCGATTCGACCATCGCAGGCCAGTCGGTGTACCAGGCCCGCGAACGCATGGGCCGCCGTCTGGCGGTCGAATACCCTGTTCCTGCCGACGTGGTCATCCCGGTTCCCGATTCGGGCACCGCAGCGGCCATCGGCTATGCGCGCGAGAGTGGCCTGCCGTTTGGCCAGGGCCTGATGCGCTCACACTACGTGGGGCGCACCTTCATCGAGCCGTCCGAGTCGATCCGTCACTTCGGGGTGAAGCTCAAACTGTCGCCGGTGCGTGAGGTTCTGGCGGGAAAGCGGGTGGTCGTGGTCGACGATTCCATCGTGCGCGGCACCACGTCCAGCAAGATCATTGGAATGATCCGGGGGGCGGGTGCGCGCGAGGTGCACCTACGCATCAGCTCACCGCCCACGGTGGGGCCCTGTCACTATGGCATCGACACCCCGGACCGGGACGCGCTGATCGCCAGCGCGCACACGGTGGAGGAGATCTGCCGTTTCGTGGGTGCCGACAGCCTCGGTTACCTGTCGCTCGGCGGTTTGCGTGCCTCGATTGACTGCGTGGGAAGCACGGACGAGCATCGCGGGTTATGTGACGGTTGCTTCTCCAATTCCTACCCCATCGCAGTCGCGCCCCCGGTTCACAGCCGGCAACTCCGGTTGATCTCGGCGTAGACAGACAGACCGGAGGCTGGAGGCTGCAGGTTTGCGGACCGGGCTCCGCATTCCGACCTCCAGTCTAAAGCCTCTTGTCTACAGCCTGTGTAGCTACTTGACTCCGCCGCGCAGATCCTCAACATGAGGCCCATGCACCGTCCTGGTTTGTCAGGAATGCTGATTTCAGTCTTTGTCGCCGCCTGGGGGGCGCGGGCCATGGCTGCGCCTCGGGTGGTGATATTGGAGATGGCCGGCGGTGCGCGGGACGTCCGGCAAGAGATCCGTGCCTCGGCGGAGGCGGCCCTGCGCGGACTGGGCGTCGAGGTCGTGCCCCAGGATCAGGTCAAGACCCGGCTGGACGACTGCAACGTCCCGTCCTGCCTGGCCGAGCTGGGTCGGCAGCTCGGGGCGAGCCACATCCTGGAGATCCAGGGCAGCTACGTGAACGAGTCGTACAACCTGCGTCTGGATCTGCGCGACGGCGGGACGGGGCGCATCCTGGGCAGCGATTCCAAGGAATGTGAGATCTGCTCGGCCAAGGATTTCTATCGCGCGGTCAGCGATCGCTCTGCCGCGCTCTGGACGCGTGTGGTGCGCGAGCAGGCCGGAGCGGGCCCAGCGCCCATGCAGGCTGTCTCCGCCACTCCGGCCCTACCGGAGACGAAGGTTGCCCCGCCCCCGACGAGGGCTTCCCGATCCTTCTGGCGTCAACCCTTGCCCGTGTTCGGCTTGGGCCTGGCGGCAGGCGGGGCGGTGCTTCTCGGTTTTGGGGGGCACTACCTGGCGGTGGACGGCGAGCCCGATCCGAGCTGCGCAGGCCGGGAGCCCTGCGCTTTCAAGCGCACCACCGCGAGCCTCGGCTGGGGCCTGCTGGCGGGCGGAGGCGCGGCTCTGCTGGGCGGAGTGGCCATTGTGATCTGGGGGCGCGATGAGCCGACCGGGCCGATGGTCTCTCTCGGCCCGGGGACGATCTTCTTTTCGGGGAGTTTCTAGCCCTACGCCCATGCCGACGATCTTGCTGTTCGACGTTGACGGGACTCTAGTGACCAGCGGCGGGGTCGGACGTCGAGCCATCGAGCAGGCCTTCGAGCGGCGTCACGGTCGCCGCGACGTGGTGTCGTTCTCGTACGCAGGCATGACCGACAAGGCGATTGTGCGCGATGGCCTGCTGGCTCTCGACAAGCACTTTGCTTCTGACGTCGCGTTGCAGGCCGAGATGGAGGCCACGATTGCTTTCTATCTGCGGGTTCTGGAGGAAGAGGCGGCCCTGGCCGGAAGCATTCGTGTTCACGAGGGCATCCTGCGCGCGCTTGACCTGGCCGAGGCACGCCCCGAGGTGGCCCTGGGCCTGGGCACCGGGAACATGCGNNGCCGGCGCGCAACGGGGCGCGGCCCATCTCGGCTTGCAACTTGGCAAATGCCGCGTGGTCGTGGTCGGTGACACACCCAAGGACATCGCCGCGGCCAAGGCCATCGGTGCCGCGTGTGTAGCGGTGGCGACCGGCATGCACTCGGTGGCCGAACTGGAAGCCCACGCGCCCACCATCGCGTGCCAAACCCTGGCCGACCGACGCGCCGACGCCGTCCTGTTCGAGAACTAGCTAACTTGTTCTCGCGAACAAGCTAGTGTTCCCCCGGTGGTTCGGTGTGGACTGTCACGCGTCCCAGGTTGGGGATCTGGCTGCGCAGGTACTGTTCGATGCGCTCGGTGAAGGCGTGGGCCCGCTTGATGGACGTCGCGGCTGCCAGGGTGCAATGAAATGATATCGCCAGTTCGTCTTCGGTGCGCCGGACACTCAGATCGTGCGGCTGGATGCCGAGTTGAACCAGCTCGGGGAAGCGCAGCAGCGAGGCGCTGATCCGTTCGACCTCGCCCGGGTCGACGTCTCGTACCCTGCCGCTTTCCCCGGCGGGCTCGATGTGGGTGATGACCTTGGCCAGACTGGGCATCGCCGCCTTAAGGTCGCTCTCCACGGCCGACGCCCGGCGATGCGCCTCGTCCAAAGGCAGGCTTTCTGCCATTTCCAGGTGCAACTCCATGGTCCGGCAGCCGTCTTCCTCGATCACGCGGATGTCGTGGGCACTTGATCCATGGCGTGCGGCCAGCCGGCGCGCGGTCGCCCCCGGATCTTCCGCGGCAACCGGGCCCGGCTCCACGTGCACGACAACATCGGCATGGGCAAACTGCGCCTTGATAGCCGCCTCGGCCTGATCGGCGATCTCGTGACTGCGCTCCAGCGACTCACCCGGATCGATGACCAAGGCCAGGTCGACAAACAGGGCGGGCCCGCTGCGGCGTACCCGCACCTGCCTGACCTCGCGCACATCGGCGATCTTGGCCGCGGCCGCGATCCGGTGGCTCAGTTCGGGGGAAACGGAATCCAACAGGTCGTCGATGGCCTTGCGTCCCAGTTGCAGGCTGACCCACACCACNNTGCAGGGCGTCTGCCTCCAGGGCCTGGCTCTCGTACTTTTTCGCCACCCGCATGAGAGCCCGCGAGCGGGAGTAGTCGATGACGATCGACACAATCACGACCAGGAAGGCCCACAGGTTGGCGTCGACATGAATGGGGGCGCGGAAAAACAAGCGCCCCACCGCCTCCCGGATGATCCAGGCACAGGTGCCGAGAAGCAACAGCGTCTCGAAGAGCGCCGACAGATTCTCGATCTTTCCGTGGCCGTAGGCGTGCCCGGCGTCGGCCGGTCGGCCCGAAACACGCACCGCCCACAGTGTGACCAGGGCTGCGGCCAGGTCGAGGCCCGAGTGCATCGCCTCGGCGATGATACCCAAGCTACCGGTCCACAGGCCGACCACGATCTTGGTGCCAGTCAGAAGCAGCGCAGCCAGAACGGAATAGAATGCCACCGACCGCTTGTCGCTGTCGGAAGCGGCGAGCGGGAGCGCGTCTCCGTGCTGGTGATGGTGATGGCCGGGCATGTGTCCCAATAGTCTGGAAGCTAGCCTGGATTGCGCTGTGCGCGATCCGGCGCCCTGCGGGTTAGCTTTGGCCTCACGGCTTCTTCCCCGCGTATCGTTCAGGACTAGGGACCCCTTCGGGGCATGGCTCGGCCCAGATCGTGCGAGGCTCCGAGTGAGAAAAGCGACTCCTCTCGATGACGTCAACCTTCCAGTGCTGCCTGTCGGTGACTTCGGGATAGGTCGCGTAGTCGTAGCCGGCCTTTACGGGAAAACAGACAGTGAACGACTTGGTTGAGTAGGTGACGGTCCGAAAGCCGAGGACTTGCTGACTGATGGCGAAATCGGCTGACAACGAATGCCACCCAGGCAGGAGTTCCACCTTCCCCCTAGCACCCACCTTCAGCGGCCGCCCATCGATCTTCTGGATGTACGTGCCGCTTTCGGCTTCGAGCTTGGCCACTTCGTTATCCGGCCGTCTTGGGCCATCGTACATGACCGAAGTGCACGCGTTGAGAGCGGCAAGGGCAATCAACGTCGCAACTCTTGGCCAGGCGCACGCGTCCTCGGCCCGGGCGCACCGGCGCCCGGCGTCCCGGGGGCGAGAATTTGCACCAACCATTGGACGCAGTATGCGTCGCTACCAGGCCGCCGAGCAAGCCGTTCCCCAAAGGTCACAAGGACGCGAACTCAGGAGGGCGGTAGGGGCTGTTCAAAGCTCTTGCCAGATGCGCGGCGACGCTATACTGAGGACCGTTCGCTGTGCGGCTGCCGGGCGTTGCCACTCGCCAGCCGTCAGAGGAAAGTCGCTTACCATGCGGAATCCCTTTTCCTTACCGTCCATCTTGCCCAAACGGTTGGGCCTGCCCGGACGGAGCAGCGTGGCCAGCGGCCTGGCGCAGCAGCTTGCCAGCGCGGCCACCTGCGAAGGGGACAGGCTGGTGGCTGATCTGGGCTCGTCGACAGCCGGGCTGACCCAGGAGGAAGCGGAGCGCCGGCTGGAGCAGGTTGGCCCCAACGCCGTGGCGCAGGAGGAACGGCACACCTATCGCGATATCTTGGTCAAAGCGCTGCTCAACCCGCTGGTCATCCTGTTGTCGCTGTTGGCGATTGTCTCCGCGCTAACCGGCGATCCGCGGGCTGCCATCGTGATGGTCATGATGGTGGTCCTGGGCGTTGCGTTGCGTTTTGTTCAGGAGGCGAGGGCGGACACTGCGGCGGCCAAGCTCAAGGCCATGATTCGCGTCACCGCCACCGTGATCCGCGGCGGCGAGGTGCGCGAGGTTCCCCTGTCCGAGCTGGTACCGGGCGACATCGTGCGCTTGTCCGCGGGAGACATGATCCCGGCTGATCTTCGCCTGCTCTCGAGCAAGGACCTGTTCATCATCCAGGCCAGCCTCACCGGCGAATCCCTGCCCGTGGAGAAGTTCGACTCGCGCGAAACCGTCCCGCCAGCCTCGCCGCTGGAATGGAAGAACATCTGCTTCCTCGGCACCAGCGTCGAGAGTGGCACGGCGACCGGCGTGGTGGTGGGCACCGGCGGGCGCACCTACCTGGGCAGCATTGCCAAGGCCATCGTGGGTCAGCGGGTGCAGACCAGCTTCGACAAGGGAGTGGCCCGCTTCACCTGGTTGATGATCCGTTTCATGGCGGTGATGGTGCCCTTGGTGTTTCTCATCAACGGGCTGACCAAGCACAACTGGCACGAGGCCTTTTTCTTTGCCCTGGCCGTGGCCGTGGGAATGACGCCCGAGATGTTGCCCATGATCGTGACGGTGTGCCTTTCCAAGGGCGCCATCGCCATGTCGCGGAAGAAGGTCATCGTCAAACGTCTGAACTCAATCCAGAACCTCGGCGCCATGGACGTCCTGTGTACGGACAAGACGGGCACGTTGACCATGGACCGGGTGGTGCTGGAACGGCACTGTGACGTGGAACTGGAAGAGGACGACGAGGTCCTGATGCTGGCCTATCTCAACAGCCACTTCCAGACCGGCCTGCGCAACGTCCTCGATCGTGCGGTGCTGGCGCACAAGCAAGAGATTCACGATCAATTCCAGGTCCCTGAGCATCGGAAACTGGACGAAATCCCGTTCGACTTCGCGCGCCGGTTGATGTCAGTCGTGGTGGACACGCCTGCGGGGCAGCCGCGCCTCATCTGCAAGGGTGCGCCCGAGGAAATATTCAAGCGCTGCACGCAATTCGCATACGAGGGCGAGATCCTGCCCATGGAGCAGGTGCTCATCGAGGATTTGAAGGAAGAGTACCGACGTCTATCCAGCGACGGTTTTCGCGTGCTGGCCATTGCCTACCGCGATCTGGA
>PMZX01000516.1 GCA_003170035.1 Myxococcales bacterium
AGTGACTATGTCCAACGCGCAGCTCAGTCGGCCCCTGAGCGTCTCCATCGCCCCCTTCGGATGCTTCTTCAAAGATGGCGTCCGTCGCATCAGCGCGTCCAGCGTCGTGTCGTCCAGCGCGTACAACCCGTTGGCGAACAGAGCCAAGTCCCTTACCCACGCCCGCGTGTGCGTCTGCGACTCACGCAACCTCATCGTCACCCGTCGGAGCAAATCCAGGAAGGTCGTGTGCGAATCTACGCCTGTCCAAATCCTGTCCAAGAAAGTGTGGCTCTTCCTAAATATCCGGGGCGGCCCGTCGGTCACTACACGCACCCACCCGCTAAGTTGAGAGCGGTACCTGCGGTCGCCCTTGTGGGATCCCCCTTGCGGGGCGACCGCAGGTCGCCCCTACCAGGACTTGATGCGGGCGAGATGTACGTGCTCCGAATTGCAGCGACGAACGGTTTGCCTCCCGTCGTGAAATCGTGGGCTATGATGGAGGCTGGAGTTTTGATTGTTTCGCCTAGGCAAATACCAGCTAGAGAATCGGCTCGGGCCGCAAGGCACAGTCGAAACCTATAGGGCGCGGATTGCCGAGGGAGCCGCCGGAGAGGACGAGCGCCACTTGGCCGTCAAGCTCCTGCGCGCTGACCGCGTGCATGGCGACAGCTACCAAGCCGTGGCCCGGCGCTTTGTTGCCGCAGGCCAGCGGCTGCTCGACGTCCAGGGGCCAGGAATGGTTCGGGTCCTCGAGGCCGGCCAGGATGCGGCGGGCGCCTTTGTCGTTTCCGATTTCGTGGTCGGAGTCGATCTCGCTGGCCTGCTTGAAGCCGCTCGGGCCAACAGCCCGGCCGGGCGCGCAGCCCTGGATCCCACCATGACCGGCGTGGTGGGGGCCAAGCTGGCACGGGTGCTGGCCGCCGCTCACGCCGCCCCGACGCCACTGTGCCATCTCGGTCTTTGCCCTGGGAACGTCGTGGTCACGCTCACCGGCGAGGTGGTGGTGCTCGACTTCGGCCTGTTCGCCTCGGTGCGCGGACTGGTGGAACATGGCATCGACAAGTGGTCGTTCGTGGCGCCCGAACTGCTGGGTGCGGATGCAGGGGGCGTTGGCGTCTCCGGCGGCGTGGCCGCCGATCTCTTCGCGCTGGGCGGCCTGCTCTTCTACTTGCTTTCGGGCCGGCCGCCGGTCCAGGCCCGATCGCTCGCCGAACTTTTCGACCGCACCTGGGAACCGTTGCCGCACGTGCCTGGGGTTCCGGATCGGCTCAACGCCGCGATTCGCGCGCTGACCGCTGCTGACCCGGACGACCGGTGCCAGTCAGTCGGACAGGCGCTGGAGTGGCTCTCCGGCGTGGTCGATTCATCCCGAGAGGCGCAGCCCGCGGTGGTTGCTCCGACACAGTTTTCGGCCGAGGCGGCAGCACAAACCGCCAGACAAGACGACCGCGCAGTTCCGGCATCGCGGTCCCGACCGGCGGTCCCCCGTGGCGCGGTGGCTGCGGTCAGGAGAGTCCGGCCGCCGCTTCCGGGCCGGCTGGTTGCACTGCTGGCCTTGGCCGGCGTCGTGTTCGTGGCGGTGCTCGGCGTGCTTGCTTTCCGGCTGGCGCGGACCTTCGCTGCCAAGCGCGCTGCCCAGGGCGTCGCCATCGCACAACGCCGAGCCGGCGAGACTCTGTCGGCCGTCCCCCAACTCAGCGTGACTCCACATGAGCGCTCGCCCGAGTCGTGGTTGCCCGCCGTGCCCACCGCCTATCCCGATGCGGGCTCGGCAAGAGCCGCGGACGCCGGCCGGTTGCGCACACCCGAGGGCGATCCCATACCGGTGTCCGCGGCCGGACGTTTTGTCGTCGAACGCGTGAAAGCGCCCCCACCCCAGCGTGTGCCGTACCACCTGTTCGTCGACTCCCAGCCTCACGGGGCGAGTGTCTGGGTCGACGGCGTCTGGAAGGGAAAAACACCAATCGACCTACTGGCCGGCGCGGGCGGCAAGGATCTGGTGCTGGTGGCTGCCGGGTACCACTTCTTTCGCGATAGCTTCGATGCAGCCGAGGGCGCCATTATCCGCCGTGCTCTCGTGCCCGTGGCTGGCCCGGTGCGCGGCGATGCTCTCCTCAACGTGGTTTGTCGGACGGAGGGGAAGTACCCGGTGTTCATCGACGAGGTCGAGACCGGGTTGCTCTGCCCTGCCCGACATGTGCCGGTGGCGGCCGGCACACATCGTGTGGGCGTGTTCGTGCCTGCCGAGCGCAAGCTGATTGCGGTGGAGGTCACGGCTCCGGCTGGACCCGAACCGGTCGAGGTCACTCTCGCGAAGTGACTACTCCAAAACCTCGGTCCAGTTGAAGCGGGTGAACTGCCCGGAATAGGGCGATGACTCCACCGCACTGCCCGTCGTGATCGCGTCCGGGAGGGACGGCGTGGCGTTGTCGAAGGTCCCTTCACTGCCGAACACGTAGACGCGGCCACCAATGATCACGGGCGAGGTGGCCGGGTTCTTGGCTTTTGTAACCTGGTAGCCAGCCCGCTGAGTGACTGCGTTGGACGTCATCTGGTGGACGGTCAGGTAGGTGCTGCCGAC
>PMZX01000467.1:0-2107 GCA_003170035.1 Myxococcales bacterium
CGTATTCAACGCTCGTGTCCGCCGAACTTTGTATTCGGACGCAGCTTCGCGCCTCATGGCGTTCTTCGCAAGCACTGGCGGGCGGCGTACGTCACGGCGCCAGACCGGCCTCCCATCGGTCAGCCTGGCCGATTTCGGGGCGTTGCAGGCTGCGGACCCGTTGTTTGTGCGACGTGCGCGGTCCCGGTCTGTTGTCTAGTCCCCTAAGGGCAGCAGTGATTCCGGGTGTAGGGAGGTAGCGAAGACTAGATCCCCGCGGCAACTGCCGCTGGCAGGGGCAAGCGGATGGTGAACACGGTGCCCTCCTCGGCACTGGTGGTGAAGCTGACCTTGCCGCCGAGATACCGCTCGCCCAGCAGTCTCATGCTGTAGGTGCCCAGGCCGTGTCCCGTGCCGGCCTTGGTAGTGAACGAGCGCTGGAAAACGCGCGCCGCAACCGCAGGTGGGATCTCGCCCGGGTTGTGCACGTGGAAGGCAACCGCCTCGCCCGGCTCCGGCGCACCGTCCGCATGCGGGCGGGTTTCCCGTTCGCACCACAGGCGAACCTGGCCTCCGACGGGCGCGGCCTCGAAGGCATTCTTCACCATGTTGACCAGCACCCGGCCGAGCAGCACGGGATCGGTGACCAGTTCCGCACCGGGACAGCGATCCTCCACCGTCAGGGTGCGTTGCTGGGCGGCCGGCGCGTCGGTGAACATGGCGCGCAGATCGGCGAGCAGCACCGCGGGCGCGACCCCGACTCGATGTGGTCGCAGCGTGCCCTGTTCGGCCTCCAGCAGCGTGCGCTGGAGCTGGATTTCCCGCTCGAGCTGGCCGACCAGACGGCTCACCCGCTCGCGCGCCCGGTCTTGATGCTCGCCACTGGAATGGTTGAGCAGGTGCGTCCAGTTGGACAGGGCCGACAGGGTGTTGAGGATGTCATGGAAGAAGATCCGCTCCAGCGCCTGGCGGCGTTTCTCAGAACTGATGTCACGCAGAGACACCACGGTATAGTCCTTGCCGTCGATGTCCACCTGTGTGGCGCGCACGTTCAGTTCCAGCGGCGTCCCGTTTGCGCCATTACCTGAAGTCAGCAGGCATTCCTGCTCGACGGTAATCCTGCCGGCCTGCGATCGCGTGACTGCCTGGAAGGTTCCACAGGCCAGGCAGTGCTCGCCGGCGCCGCAGCCCTGCTCCTGCTCGGTCGCGCGTGGACACGAGAAGAACTCACCTGGCCGCAGCCCGATCCTGCGCGGTACATGGCGCAGGTTCTCCAGCAAGGGCGCGCGATTGGTGGCCAGGATCTGCCGCTCGCGGTTGAGCACCAGCAAACCCGCGTCCACGGCCTCCAGCAGCGCGCTCACGATGGGGCTCTGGCTGACGATCCGCACCTCGGCCTCCAGCTTGGCGGGGCTGGCGCGCTCGTGCGACACCACCGGAGTTGGCGTCACATGCGCGGCTTCAGTTTCGGAATTCGCCACGGGAGGGTAGCACAAGTCTAGCAGGCGGCCCTTCAGTTGCCCGGAACGCTGTGTCCGGCTCTGGCGCCGCTTGCGGGCGAGGAATCGCATCGCGCCAATGCTTGCTTCCAGGCCACAGCCGCTGCCGAGCGTAGCTTCATGCGCCCCCGTCAGGGCTCACGGCCATCCCCTGAATCTGAAGATTTCCCAGAGTCGTCCCTCCGGACGAGGCAGTCAGCAAAGCAGATTTTACACCCGTGGACGTAGGACGGAATGTGACGGCAAACGTGCAGGTCTTGCTGGCAGCCAGCGGAAGCCCGGTGCATAGGTCGCTTCCAATCGAAAACTCCGAGCCGGCTGCCGCAACGGTCAGCGCAGCGGTCGCGGTTCCGCCGGCGTTGGTAACCGTGTAGGTCACGGGAGTGCCTGCCTGCCCCACCTGCACTGTGCCCAGGTTCGCCGCGCCGGTGATGGCCAGGCTGGGCTGCGAATACCCGGTCCCGTTCAGGGTGGCAATTGCTGGGGTGGAGCCGGCTGTGGCATCGGCTACCGTGAGAGTGGCGCCCCTGGTCCCGACGGCGGCGGGCTTGAAAACTACCTGGATCGCGCAGGTCGTAAGGGGCGCCAAGGGAACCACGCACTTGTTGTCCGTGATCGCGAAGTCGGTA
>PMZX01000467.1:2204-2349 GCA_003170035.1 Myxococcales bacterium
TTTGAACGTGAAGGCGTACACGCAGGGTGTGTTCGCCGCGATGGTCGCGGCGCAGGTGGTATTCGCGGGGTCCGGGGTCAGATCAGCACCGCTGGGTAGGCACAGCAGGTCTGTCACCACACCCGTCGCAGTCACCGTGACTGAA
>PMZX01000467.1:2401-2702 GCA_003170035.1 Myxococcales bacterium
GCGAATTTGAGCGAGATCGTGCATCTCGCGGTGGCGGTTCCGCAGGTCGTGCTGTCGATCATGAACCCAAGGCCCGTCACAGTCGGACCGAACACGACCGGGGTACCCTTATTGGTAACGGTCACAACGCTCGCCAGCGACGTCTCGCCAATCGAAACCGTGCCAAAATTCACAGACGCCGGGCTAACAGCGAGCGCTGGTGCTGACGAAGAAACGCCGTTCCCTTGAATCTGAAGACTCGACCGAGTCATTCCTCCGGTCAAGACAGTCAGCACCGTGGTCTCCACACCCGCAGATGTCG
>PMZX01000111.1 GCA_003170035.1 Myxococcales bacterium
CCCGAGCGCCAGTCGTCCGAGGAACTGGCGCACCTGGCCTTGCTGCAGGTGCGCGAGCCTCGTCGGATCTTCGTGGCACGTGGAATGGGCGGGTTGCTGCCCGAGATTCTCAAGCATCCGGTGGTCGAGGTGGCGCTGGCCGAGCCTGAGGCGACCTTGGCCGAGATGGAGATCAAGGCCGCTGACCCTGGAACGCGCCAGGCGCTGCTCGATCCTCGCGTGCACATGCTCGTAGGCGATGTGCGCAATCTCCTGCGACGGACAACTTCCTNNGAGAGCTTTGCCGAGGCCCGGCGAGCGCTGCGGCCCGGCGGCGTGCTGGCCTTTGCCTTGCCTGGTGCCGAGAACTACTACAGCCCGGAATTGGTGGCGCGCAACGGTGCCGTGTACAAGGCGCTGACCTCCGTGTTCGAGCATGTCGTGGTGACGCCGCTGTCGACCAACTACTTCCTGGCCAGCGACGCGCCTCTGACCAGCGATCCCGTAGAGCTCGCGCGTCGCCTCGAGCAACGGAGGGTGACGGCCAATTTCGTGGACGAGTATTCGCTGGCCGTGCTCATGCCCGAGGAGCGCGTGCAATCGCTGTCCAATCGGTACAGAGATGCGGCGGTTGCGGCAAGCGGCGATCGTCTGCCCACGGCGTATCTGCACAACCTGCTGGTNNCCGTGCTGCTCGTGGCGCCGGCCCTGCTCGCAGCCCGAGGCCGCAAGCTGCAGAGGCCAGCGTTCCTGGTCGTTTCAGCGGTGGGTTTTTCCAGTATGGCCTCGGCCGTGCTGATTCTCGCCGTCACGCAGTCGGCCATGGGAGTTCTGCATCAGCTGCTGGGCGCGCTCCTGGCTGCCAACATGGCCGGGTTGGCCTTCGCCGCGTGGGGAGCCGGTGCCGCACGCCCAAGAATTGGGCTGTGGGGTGCGCTCAGCCTTGGCCTGGCGGTTCCAGCGCTTTTGCCGCTCCTCTCGCGCGTTTCGACACAGGTACCGGCAGCGGTAATGATGGCCGCCTTGCTGCTCGCTTCGCTGACAGCCGGCGCAGCCGTTGGGATCGCCTTTCGTGCAGCTTTGGACAAGGGCGTGACACCGGCAGCGACCTATGTCGTGGATTTGTTGGGCGCGGCCATGGCTGCGCCGATCATTGCTGCAGTTGCGCTTCCTGGCTTCGGCCTCGACGCGGCCTGCGCGCTAGTCGCGTTGCTGGCGGTCCCGTCCGCGCTAGCCCTCGCCGCGACCTGGACGCAGTGACTACGACTCTTCCCAGGTTGGACGCATGGAGTGTATAAGACCTGTGGCTGGGACTACTTGCGCGGCGTGCCCAGCTCCGGAGGATTGCCACGATGGTTGGCGAGGCGCGGGCAGAGGTTGAAGGCACGCGCAGTGCGGCCCCCAAAAAAACTTCGGAGACTCCCCAATGCACCAACACTTCCCCGGTTTTTCGCGCTATGCGGTCCTTGCCGTGCTTCTGTTTGGCTCGGCAGCCGGGTGCAGACCGTCTGCCTCGCCCAGCGGCTCAACCGGCACGACTGGATCGAGCGGCGGCAGCATCGGCAGCTCTGGCGGCGCCACTGGCGGCAACCCGGTCACGGGTGGCAACCCGGTCACGGGTGGCAATCCGGCCACGGGTGGCAATCCGGCCACGGGTGGCAATCCGGCCACGGGTGGAACTCCAGTCACGGGTGGCAACCCGGTCACGGGTGGCACTTCGGTCACGGGCGGCGCGCCGGCCACAGTGGGCACGAGCAGAGCTGGCGGCTCGGGCGGTGCGAGCATCGTGGGTGGCTCGGGCGGCGCCAGCGTCGTAGGAGGCTCGAGCGGTTCAGTC
Source organism: Myxococcales bacterium (assembly GCA_003170035.1). Taxonomy (GTDB): domain Bacteria; phylum Myxococcota_A; class Polyangia; order Fen-1088; family Fen-1088; genus Fen-1137. Next base: position 1,817 of record PMZX01000111.1, read on the forward strand.
GCCACAACTGTCGCGGGCGGTTCGGGCGGCACGAGCACAGCGGGCGGCTCGGGCGGCACCACCAGTGCCGGAGGAGCCGCAGGTTCGAGCAGTTCGAGTACCTCGACGGTTGCCAAGACGTCCTGCACAGCACCGCCGCCGGCTGATCCGCAGATGCCCGGCTATCCGGCTGATCAACACACCAAGTTTCAAACCCAGGCCAATACGACGGTCCTGAGCCTTTCTCTGACGGAAAAGGCACAGCAGATGCGGGGCACGGATCCTGGGCCTGCGACGTCCAGAAACTGGAACGACACCTTCCGCCAACCCGACAACACGTCCAAGTCGATCAAGGGGTATACCTTCCGGGATGGCCCGCGCGGGGTCAACCTGGACGCGCCCATCAATGCGACCAACACCTCGCACGGCAAGTCCACCGTGTATCCAGTTCCTATGGCGCGTGGGGCGGCGTGGGACACAGATCTGGAGTACCGGATTGGCCTAGCCATGGGTGACGAAATGGTTGCCGCTAGCCAGACCATGTTGCTGGCACCGACGACAAATCTCTTGCGCCATCCGCTCTGGGGACGGGCACAAGAAACCTACGGTGAAGATCCTTTCCAACTCGGCCGTTTCGGCACCGCCCTGGTTGCGGGCGTTCAGAACTACGTTCCAGCGTGCGCCAAGCACTATGCAGCCAACAACATCGAGAATCTGCGCGCATCCAAGAACGCTCAGATGGACGATCAGACCCTGCGCGAGATCTATGCCCGCCACTTCGAGATGATGATCAAAGACGGGGGCGTGGCCTGCATCATGGCGGCGTACAACCTGGTAAACGGTACCAACTGTACACAGAATGCGACTCTGCTCACCCAGATCTTGCGCACCGAGTTTGGTTTCAACGGATTCGTGATGTCCGACTGGTGGGCCATCCCCGGCGGGAACGGCGCAACGCCAAACGTATCGCTGGCTAGCCAGGCAATCTCGGCGGGCTTGGACATGGAGCTTCCTTGGTCTCTCCACTTCAGCACGATCGAAGGCGCTGGTTCAACCATTCCTCAGTCGCTCATCGACACCTCAGTCAAGCGTATCTTGGAGCAGAAGTACCGCTTTGGCGTGGACAAGGGCACCGGGCTGAAGGCCAGCTCGTCTGGATTCAGCGGCGGTTCGATCACAAACAACAGCGCGCACGTTGCCATCGCTCANNGACTACTGGGCGCCGGTGAATAGCTCGGGAGTGGCGACCGGTCCTGGCATCAACAACCGGGGTGACGACGTGAACAATGGACACATTGACTTTGCGTCTGGTATTCGGGTCGGCGACGTAGGCAGCAGCCGAGTCAATTTCGATTCGAGCCAGGCCGTGGGGCCTTGCGCTGGAATCAAGGCGGCCGCTGGGTCCGGCGTTACAGTTAGTTGCGGCAACAGTGCCACGGATTCTTCGGTCACGGGCGCAGATTTCATCGTGGTCGTTGCGGGGCTCACCCCATATGATGAGGGCGAGGAATACAACGGCAGCGGTGACCGCACCAGCCTTGCCCTCGATGGCAAGGACAATGGCAAGGGCAATGCGGGTCAACAGGAAGGTTTGATCAAACAGGTGGCGGCGTTGAATAAGCCGATGGTGGTTGTGCTCGAAGGCGGCAGTGTCATCGATCTGACGAACTGGCAATCCTCGGTCCCAGCCGTGGTGATGGCCTGGTATCCCGGTATGGTGGGTGGCACAGCGCTGGGCCAGCTGCTCTTCGGCAAAGCCAACTTCAGCGGCAAGCTTCCCATTAGCTGGCCCAAGTCCTTGAATGACTTGCCTACCTTCAACGGTGGGGCCACCACCCAGATGGACTACTACGT
>PMZX01000464.1 GCA_003170035.1 Myxococcales bacterium
AGGGCCCGCATCGCCTGGACAGACGACACGACGGATTCGAAGTATGCGTCGGCTGCCGTGACAGTCCATCGAGAGACAGTTCGTTTTCTCATCTCGGCAGTCCTCCTTTCGCGAGATGCAACGCTCGAGGGAGCACCGCTCGAGCTCGAACCGGGCGCGCGAAAACTCGAAGAGCTCGTCCAGGCCGGGGCGTTGCCTGCGTTACCCGATGACTACGCGGAGGCGATGTTGATCTTGGTCGCGTCCGATGTGCTGGCCCTCGACCGGCTCGGTCCGGAACGAGCCGCGGATCGCCGCGCGGTGGTGGAGCGGTTGGTGCACTGGTTGCGTCGCCAGATCGAGGCACGCAGTCTGCGCGAGATCTGGGTGGCGCGCATCGTGCGCCTGGCACTGACGGGTGCGGCCGTGCTTGGGCTGATCGTGTGGGGCCTCGGTTCCATCCTCGGCCCCAAGAACCTCGCGTTGCATAAGCCAGTCACGATGAGCAGCCGATATTCGGGGACACCGAGCCCGGAGGGAGCGACGGACGGGAAGGTCGTTTCTCCCTATCAAGCGCACACCGCCATCGAAGCGGATCCCTGGATCAGGGTCGACCTTGGCAGGGTTTGCAGGATCTCGAAGGTGAAGATCCGCAATCGCACGGACGGCCACGCCGACGGTGCGCTACCGCTCACCCTCGAGTTCTCAGACGACGACACGGACTACCGCGCGGTCGATCGCCGAATCCGGGCTTTCACGGGTTCTGACCCTTGGGTGTTCACGACGAAAACTGCGTCCGCCCGCTTCGTTCGAGTTCACGGTCACCCCGACGGGTACGTGGTCGTCACCGAGATCGAAGTGTACGGTGGTTGACGCCCGCCGGTAGGTGGCCATCATGCGCGGGCGGCGGCCATTTTGGGAAGGCCGAGGGCCCCAGAATGGATTAAACTTGAGCTATTAAGTGTCGGGTGGCGGCACTTTCGGGGTGACTCGATTCACCGCACGCATGCTCAAGGAGGTCAACATGACCGGGCCAAAGATGTTCAGCCGAACCAGTAGCTTGTGGGCTTGCGGAGCGGCGGCCTCCTTGCTGGTGGCCTGCGGAGGCCCCACGCCCATCCCGGGCAGCACCAGCGCCATCGGCACGCATGCCGGCACCTCGACCGGCATCAATCTGGGGACAAATCCCAGCGGCACCGGCGCGTCCACGACAACCGGGACCGGGGCAGCCGCATGGCCTCCGTCGGGCTACCTGAACGTGACCAACGCGGCCGCTGGTGCCTATGCGCTCGGTCCACAGATCACTGCGGGCGCAACCACTCCCGCGACAGGGACCACAGCCCCGCCCGATGGGTGTGCGGCCCTGCTTGGCGTGGTTCGCGATTTCAAAATGGGAAATCAAGCCGGTGGGCACCCGGATTTCGAGACTGCTCCGGTTGGAATCGAAACCGGGATTGTGGCCAACACCCTGGGCGCAGACAACAAGCCGGTCTACGCGACGACAGCACGGCAACCGTCGGCGTCCACCACAGGCCCGGATAACTTCAACCAGTGGTACAACGATACCGCGGGGGTCAACATGCCGTATGTGGTGGCGCTCCATCTGGTCGATGTCAATGGGACAGCCACTTTCTCGGCGAACCAGCCCAGTTCTTTTTTTCCGCTCGACAATCAGGGTTTTGGAAACGAGGGCCAGCCTCACAACTTCGCCTTCACCACCGAGATACACACCGCTTTCAATTACAAGGGCGGGGAGACTTTCACGTTCACCGGCGATGACGACGTGTGGGTGTTCATCAACAAGCAGTTGGTCATCGATCTGGGAGGGCGACATGCCCAGACGGCAAAGGCGGTCTCGATTGATTCGCTCGGACTCACGGTGGGCACCAACTACGACATCGCGGTTTTTCACGCGGAACGCCACACCAACCAGTCGAATTTCCAGATTCAGACCACACTGGCGTTCACCGACTGCGGGCAGATTCCAATAAACCGGTAGCCGGGCCAACGCATCAGCGTTGCTGCGGCGCTTCTCTTACGCTCTCCGGCCCACGCCATCACCCGAGCGGCGCGGGGCACTCGGCGCGCAGCTTGCAGCCCGGGCAGGGCTGGCCGCACCAGATGGCATCGAAGAAGGCCTGCACTTCGTCCAGCAACAGGTCGTCACGGCTGAGCAGCCCCAGCTCGAAATTGCGGCGGCCTTCGCCCTTCGCACCCAGGCCGGCCCCGGTCCAGTTGGCACTGCCCAGATATGCCACGGCCCCGTCGACCACGACCGTCTTGACGTGCACGCGCGGGCACAGGCGCTGTTCGAAGGAACCGCGCCGGCCGCCGCCTGCCTTCAGACGGGCGCAGCGACGCAGCTCCTCGCGGAACGGCCGCGAGGGCGGCGAGGCGTGCAGGATGCGAATNNGGCCGCGCCCGCGCGTCCTCGACCATCAGCTCCTTCAGATTGGCGGTGGCGATCCAGATGCTCCGCTCGGCGTTCATCACCGCCTGCACCACTGCCTCGTAGTGGCCCCGCCCGCCCAGCAGGGCCAGTGAAACCGGGCGCGACACGCGAATGAAGTCCATGGTTGCGTGGAAGACAGACTATGTGAATGTCCGAGTGCGGAGCAAGTTGCTCTCGCGGCACTGGAAAACCGG
>PMZX01000446.1:0-1103 GCA_003170035.1 Myxococcales bacterium
GGAAGTGGCGATTTCTGGTGGGCAGGTAGGGGCGACCTGCGGTCGCCTTAGCACGGGAGGTGACGTGGACGGAACGCGATCTCAGGACGAGGGGCGACCGCAGGTCGCCCCCACACAAGAGGTGATATCTTCGCGGTATGCGCGGCCGCCAAACCACCGAGCCTCCCAGTACCACCGAGGAGATTGCCGTTCGTCCACGCTCGGACGACACGCGGCCGGTTCTCATCGTCGTGGGCGACGCAGCCGAGGGCGGGGCTGCAAGCAGCGAGGGCCTGATTCCTTTCGAGCACGCGGTCGAGATCGGACGCCTACCGCAGGTACAGCCCGGCGTGGCGACGTGTTGTCTGCGTGACCCTCGGATCTCGGGCCGCCACGCGCGTGTGTCGCGCACGCGTCCGGATGGATTCGAAGTGGTTGACCTCGGCAGCAAGAACGGCACGCTGGTCGAGGGCCGGATGATTTCCAGCCCGACCAAGATTGCCGACGGGACGCTGTTGTTCGTGGGTGGGCACGCGCTTCTGGTCCGTGTGCTGTCCGAGGATGCGCTGGCTGCCATCCACGAGGATCTCGATCGTCCCTTCGGCCCGGTGGCCACCCTGTCGGGACGTATGGCCGTTCAGATCAGGCGGCTGCGGCGGCTGGCTCGCGCCGGGGACGCGATCCTGTTTTCCGGCGAGACGGGGGTCGGCAAGGAGGTGTACGCGCAGGCGGTGCACCGGGCGAGTGGCCGGTCGGGCCGCTTCGTGGCGGTGAACTGCGCCGCGCTTCCCACCGAGTTGGTGGAGAGCGAGCTTTTCGGCTTCGTGCGCGGGGCGCACTCGCAGGCCGTGGCCAGCAAGCCGGGTCTCATCGAAGAGGCGGAGCACGGAACCCTGTTTCTCGACGAGATCGGCGACATGCCCGGGCCGGCGCAGGCCAAGCTGCTGCGCTTCCTGCAAGAGCACGAGTACGTGCCGCTGGGCGGCCGGGAGGCACGGCGGCTGGATGTGCGTGTGATCGGCGCCACGGCTAGCCTCACGCCGGGCCCGCAGGCGCCTGGCTTACGGCGCGATCTGGTGGCGCGCTTCGGGGCCGAGCCAGTGGTGCTGCCGCCGCTGCGCGAG
>PMZX01000446.1:1130-4022 GCA_003170035.1 Myxococcales bacterium
GTCGGGCAGCGCCATCAGCCTGCACACCGCCGGCCGCCGCGCGTCCGGCCGGAGAAGGCCGAGCTTGAAGCCCTGCTCGACCGTCACCAGGGGAACATTGCGGAAGTTGCGCGCGAGATGGATCGTCAGTGGGCGGTAGTGTGGCGCTGGGTGGTGAAGAGCGGCTTGGACGTGGACAAGTACCGAAGGTAGTGCGCTACCAGAGCACCCGCACCGGGTAGCGATGAATGTGCGAGTCAGGCGTCACCAGCACGCAGTCCTCTGCCCACAGGAAAGTGCAAGTGTCGAGCAGGAGCTTCACGCCTTCTCGCCCCCCAAATCGCCAGCCGTGAACGCGGCCAAACCCTCTGCTGAGTGGCCGGCTAAGGAGAAGACCAATCTGCGCGAAGAGTCTTTGCTGCTCGGTCGCCAGTCGGTCGCGATGCGCAACCTGTGACGGTGCAGGGGTATAACGCTAAGGGACAGTCACTCACATGACGAACTGTCAGGAGTCTTAACGACGGTTGAGTGGCGATATCAGTCGTGACTCGCAACTTGCTGTAACTAAGCAGATAACGCTAGTAGATAGTCATCGATGTGACCAATCGTCAGCAAGTTGACGACAGTTGATAACATGTTGGCAAGCTGAGGCATTTCTTCTCGAACAGGTTGAAATTGATAAGAAGTTTCGTGACAGGAATGCAACAAAGTCATGAATTTGACGATCTCGCCAAAGATTTGACTTGCAGGGTGCGTCTTCTTGAGCGACGATGCGGTTGTTCCCCGACGTATTTCAACTGACAAGGAGATCCCCCATGAAGAAGACATCTGGCATCAAGGTGAAGTCCAAAGTACGCAGCGGCGGCATCGGCTGGCCGCGATAAGCCCCTAGAACGTTCTGGCAGAAGACGCCGCCTCCGGGCGGCGTTTTTGCTATCTGGGGTCAGGTTTTCGAAGCGTCTAACTCGTGTGCGAGTTCGAGGATGCGGCGGTGCTCGGGGATGCGGTTCAGGAACGACTCTCGAACTGCGAGATCCTCGATCGCCTCTGCCGACGTGACAATGCGCTTCGCTGCATTGTCCAGGATCTCTTGGGCAGCCGACGCACTTCCGGCCGCGGCCAGGCACTCGGCCAGCGCCAAGCGTATCGTCGCCTCGCCGTCATCCACGACACCGAGGCTCTCAAGCTGGGCGTAGGCATCGCGGGCACTGACTAGAGCCTCGGCTTGGCGACCTTGCGCCAGCAGGGCACGAGCTAGCAAGGCGAGGGCGAAGGGCCGGATTGAAGGCACAGTATCCAGGGTCTTCAGGGCCGCGCGCGCGTAACCTTCGGCGCGCGCGTAATCCTCGGCCAAGTATTCAGTCACCGAGAGATACGCCTCGGCGCCTCCGCGAAAGCGCCGATCGTCTTGAACGCTGGTCAGAGTCAACGCCTGCTGGGCGACTGCTCGTGCCTCCTCAAGAGAGCCCCGGTACGCGAGGATGTTGGCCAGTAGCTGTAGCGTACCCCCGACCATGTACTTGAGATCCATCTTCTGCGCCGTTGCCAGGATCTGCCGCATACAAGTCTCGGCCTCTTCGAGCTGGCCGAGCTCAAGCAGGGTCATGCCGAGGTTCCCGCGGGCTTCGCACGCGGCTCGCCGATGGCCGATGCTCTCATAGTAGTCGGCGGCATGCCTGAAGGCCGCGACTGCTTGGGCAGGCTTGCCGTGTACTCGCGCCAGATGTGCGCTCATGGTTTCAGCGCGTCCGACGAGAACTGGCTCCAGTCGCTCTTTGAACTCTTCCAGGAGCGCCAGGGTTCGGCTGCGGATCTCATTGTCGCCGCCTGCGGCCAGGTAGGCGGTCGCGTTTACTATGCAGTCAAGCCAGGGGTTCAATAGTTCGGGTGCGGTTGGCCGGTCAGCAACCTCCCGCATGTGTTGCGCAATCTCATCGTACTTCGCTTGCGGTCCGAGCGCTTCGAACAGGGAGCTCATGGCCCGCAATCTGGTCTTCGGCACTTCGGATGACAGCGCCTCTTGCGCTGCTCTCTCCGCCTCCACGTATTCGCCGTGCCAGATGCGAGCCTGCGATTCGATCACCCTCAGGGCGCACAATTCCTCACCCGCGGCACCCAGGTTCACGGCCCGCTCGACGCGGCCGAGCGTTTCCACCAAGTCATCCGCGTCCAGCGCCTGCTGGGCCGCCACGCCCAGCCAGCGAATGGCGCGTGGCTTTTCGCCCGCGCGCTCGAAGTGGTCGGCCAGCACGATGCCCTGGCGCTCGCCGGCCTGCTCCAGATACTCGCCCGCCAGCAGGTGGCCCAACTTTTTCTCGGCCGGCGGCAACATCTCATAAGCCGCCTGGCGCAAGAGCGCGTGGCGGAACGCGTACTCGCGCAGGTCAGCGGTTGGCCGCGAAAAGAGTATCTCCCGTTTGGTCAAGATCTCCAGCCAGCGGTCCACGTCCTTGCGCCGATCCTCGTCTACCAGGGCCTTGACCCCGGCAGGGCGAAAGGTCTGGCCGAAGATGCTGCCTGCACGCAGGACCAGCTTGGCGTCCGGGCCAAAGATGTCGAAGCGCGCCTGCACCATGCCCAGCACCGTGTCGGGCAGGTTGCTGTCGTCGCCGACTTTGCCCCCGCCGGCCACCACGCGCAGCAATTCCTCCAGGTAGAACGGGTTCCCTTGCGCGCGATCCATGATCCAGCGGCTGCTCTCCGCGGGAATCTTGCCCGCCACATGCTCGATCATCCGCTGGCTCCATCGAGTCGATAGAGGTGCCAGGTTGATCCTCTGCGGGTTGCGCTCTTTCCACACGCCAGGGAAACGCCGGTCAACCTCGGGCCGCGCCAGGGCCAGGACCATGAAGGGCTTGTCGTTGTGCACGCGCAGGGCCGCGTCCACGAGGTTCACGCTGGGCGTGTCGCCCC
>PMZX01000471.1 GCA_003170035.1 Myxococcales bacterium
ATGGCCGCATCCGTGCTGAACTCGCCCAAGGCCGTCGAGATGAGCGTCGAGGTTGTTCGCGCCTTCGTCAGGCTCCGGGGATTCCTGGCATCCCATCACCAACTGGCCGCCAAGCTGGGCGAGCTGGAGCGCAAGATTGCAACCCACGACACCCACATCGTGGCTCTGTTCGACGCCGTCCGCAGCCTGATGGCCACGCCGGAGAGGCCCAAGCGGCGGATCGGGTTCCAGGTCAAGGGCAGGGGCTTGCCGCCCACGCGGCCAGGCGGATGACTCCTTGGCGAGGGACACGCCGCGATCTCGACGAAGCTGTCAGCGACTCGTTTGAAAGAGGCCGGTGGATTTGACGCAGATGCGCTGGCCGTGCGCGGACAGGGTCGAGCAGATTCTCGGCGCGAGTGGTCTGTGCCTTCGGATCATGGCGAACCACAGGTGGCGCACGCCTTCGCCGCTTTCGCACACAGCCGAGGCCTGCCAGCCGATCGGGGAGGCAGATGACCACTTGGTGCCGATTGCCGACCAAGGCCCTGCCGGGTAGACACGACCCATGTCAGGTTGCGCCGACGCGCTCGTGAAGGCGCTACAAGCCGCCCGCAGATCGTCGATCGTGGTTACGACCGGCGCAGGCATCAGCCTCGCAAGCGGCATCCCGACCTTCCGCGGTCAAGATCCGGGCGCCGTGTGGAAGCGCGATGTGACGGAGCTGGGCACGTTTCGCTACTTCCGCGAAGATCCGGCCGGCTCATGGCGCTGGTACATGAGCCGTTTCGATCTTGTATTCGCTGCGCGCCCCAACGCTGCACACCAGGCCCTGGCGGCGCTGCAAACCTGGCAACTGGGCGCGGACGGCAGCTTCCTCCTCATCACCCAGAACATCGATACCCTACACGAGCAAGCCGGGTCACTCGACTTGGTCAAGGTGCATGGCAGCGCCGACCGGGTGCGCTGCGCGCGTGAAGGCTGCCTCCTCGGGGCGCCCAAAGGCTCGCTGGCGCGCGCGGAGGTGGATCTCGAGACGTTTGTGCGTGACCCGGTGGTGGAGAATCTGCCCCGCTGTCCCGCCTGCGGCGCTCTGCTGCGCCAGCATGTGCTGTGGTTCGATGAGTGCTACGACAGCCACGCCGACTACCAGTGGAATCGCGTGTGCGCCGCTGCTGCCCAGGCCGAGCTGTTCATCTTCGTGGGCACCAGCTTCTCGGTGGGCGTGACGGAGCTGCTGGTGGAATCCGCGCTGTCACGGAGCAAGCCGGTCTTCTCCATTGACCCCCACGTGCCGGCACCGATCCCCGGCGTGATCGCGGTGCGTGCCCCGTCGGAGACGCTTCTGCCCGAGGTGTTGCGCGACCTCGGGGTCTCGGGTCGGGCCTTCTGATATGGCAACCCTGGAAGGGTTCGCTTCGCCCTTCGGCCCCCCTGTCCTTCGCCACCCCGTCATCCAGGCGCCGTCGGGGCGCGATCCACGGCGAAGCGTGAGGTCGAAGGCGTGCTCGCGCACGAGTGCGCCCACGTCGAGCGCGTGATCGGCGTCGGAGCGGGGCGCCTTCGTCCCGTGGGCAGAGGGATGGCCATCCATGTCGATGTCGGNNCGCTCGTAGCGATGGTGGAGCCCGCCCACTTCGGGCAACTCCACGATCTTGCCCATGCTGGGCGGCTGGACGGCTCTCGGCCCGGGCGCGTCTTTGCCCAGAGAAAGATGGGTCCGTGCCCTGTGACAATAGGCCAGAGCAAGCGGAAGCCGGTCCGGTGCCACCGGACCACGGTGTCTGGCTTGACAACGACAAGCACGTCCGCCCAGCGAGACCAGAGCCGGGAAAGCACGAGCCAGAAGGCGCGGTTACTCTTGCGCAGGCGAGGGCGGCCGGATGTGCGCTGGAAGTTGGCCAGCTGCTAGCGCAGGGCGAGGTTCTCGATTGCGAGGGCCGCGCGGGTGCGGAGGGCGGAACGCAGCGCTCCAAGGAGGCTGAGGAACAGGAAACCCACCCGTGTGATTATGCACGATGGCGAGGCATGGCGGCTAGACTCACTGTCCATCATCGCCACCGTCGGAAGACACACGTCGCGGACGACGTCTTGGCGAACCACACCCAGCGGCTTTCTCATCTGCACGGAGTCTTTGCGGCTGACAGGCGAGCCCCTGCATGCTCTTGTCCATTCTTGCCGAACGTTTTCGGAGACAGCTATGGCTGACAACATTGACCTGACGAACTTCAGCGAAGAACAACTGATACGACTCAACCGCCGGATCGTTGAACGGCTTCGATCTCTCCACCAAGGCCGCTGCTACAAGGATCTGGCCCAGTTCAAGTTGGGCGATGCCGTCTGCTTCACTCCGGAGCGCGGCCACGTAGTTGTCGGGACGGTCGTGCGGCTCAATCAAAAGACAGCGACGGTCGCGGCAAGAGATGGGCACCAATGGCGTGTGAGCCCAAGCTTCCTGTCGCGTATCACAGACCAGATGCAAGATGACAAACAAGAGATCGCCGAGGTCGTCTCACTGCACTCGGGTGGCAGTGCACGAAAGTTGCCTCCGTAGATTTGTCGGCGGGCATGGCTATGGCCGAAATGATGCCAGCTTGAGCGAATATGCTAGAATAGCTGCATGAAGAACCCTCACGCTGTTGCCCTGGGCCGACTCGGCGGTGCCAAGGGGGGACCGGCTCGCGCCAGGGCGTTGAGCGCGAGCCGCCGCCGGGAGATCGCACAGAAGGCGGGGCTGGCTCGGGCGCGGACTCTCTCTCGTCGGGAGCGAGAAGCGTTGGCGTTGCGAGCGGCCACAGCCCGATGGGCAAACCGGTTGCCGATTCTGACAGCCGCACAGGCCCCGGAGACGGTCCGACGACTCCTCAAGAGCTACGACGCGGCAGCTTTGAAATGGGCGGAGCCAGATCATCGGTACGCGATTGTCCGCGAGATCCTGGTGAGGGGTGATGGTGAAGCCGCGCGTTGGCTCCACAAGCTCCTTCGCCGGGCCGAGATACGCGAGCTGGTGCGGCGATATCGTGGCGCCGGTTGCAACGAGCCCGAGCGGCAGAGGCTGCGCAAGGAATTTCGACTCACTGTGGTCGATATTCCAAGTCGTCCCTACCTAGGTTTCAAGTGGCCCGCTCACGCATGAAGCGGCAGGTCCTCGATCCGGACAAGGCTCGCGTAGTCCGCATGCAAGCGGATCTCGTGCGAGAGGAGGGCTTCTTCCTGGCCGGTGGCGTCGGGCTCGCCCTGCGCCTGGGTCACAGGCTCTCCGCTGATCTTGACTGGTTCACGCCGCGCCGTTTCGATGGTGCCGTTCTCCAGAAACGCCTTGAGCAGCTCGCGGAGAGGCCCACGCAAGTCCTCCGCCAGGGGAGGCACACCGTGCGGGCGTACTACGGGATGCTCGAAACCAGTTTCATCAGCTACGAGCAAGTGCCCGCCAGGCCGGAGATCATGAAGGTGGCTGGAACGGAGATTCCTGTGGCCGACATCGAGATCATCGCCGCGATGAAGGCGGCGGCGGTCCACGATCGGGGGGCAAAGCGCGACTTCATCGATATCGACGCGATCTGCGCGCAACCGGGTTGGTCGGTCGGACGGTTCATCGAGGACGCCGCGCGGCTTCTGCCGTTCGAGCCCGAGCAGGTCGGGCGCGCTCTCACCTACTTCGTCGACGCCGAAAGGGACCCGATGCCGGCTGGTTGCGCGGTCTCCTGGGAGAAGGTCAAGAAGGATCTCACCCTCGGCGTGCGACAATGGGAGCAGGGCCATCGGGGAAAACGCCGCCCGTAGCGTCCCCGAATTCCGCACCCATCGCGAACGCGGGCACTCCTCCGACATCCCCTGCGGCCTCCGGCGTGTCAAGCCGGAGGTCGTCGCGGTCCCGTGGTTCGGCACGAGGTCATCTGGAGGCGCGGCCCGAGGGTGATCGCGCCTCATGCGGGGACTTCAAGCGCAACAAGCAGTCGAAGCAGAATTCCCCGAAGCTCGTCGGGATCGCCGCTGCTGTGCCACTTGGCTAGGGCGGTTGAAAGGACCAGGGCGATCAGCTCGGCCCTGTCATCTGTGACGTTGTGACAGGCACGGCCCTCTCCAGTCCTTCTGGGCTCAGGCCCGCCATCCTGCACCAACCGCAACAGAGCGAAATCATTCGCAGGGTCCCCCTCAGTCCCTGTGGGCTCAGCATTGCCGCACAGCTTCAAGTCCCGTCCACCCCGCAAGACAACTAGCTTATTCTAAAGAGGAAAACGGAGATTCGATCTTCTCCGATCCTCAAAGTGCCGTCAGAGTGCCGTAGATTTGCTACCCCTGAACGCCACTCGCTGCTGGCTGACCATGGCTTTCGAGCAGCTTGATGGTCTCGCGCAGGGCGGTTTGCGTAAGGTGCATGTACCTCATCGTGACCGCCATGCTCTTGTGCCCCGCCAGTTCCTGGATCGCCTTCGGCGCCGCCCCCTTCATCGCGAGATGCGAGCAGAAGGTGTGCCGCAGGACATGCGCACCGATCCGACGAAGCCCAGCCCGAACACAAACTCGGGTGAGACCAAGCTGAATCGTGTGCCGGGTCCATGCCTCGCCGCCCTCGCCACAAAAGATCAGATCCCCGCGCAAGTGTCGGATTTTCTGTAGTGCGGCCTTGATCCGCTCCGTCATGGGAATGCTCCGTCTGTCCCCGCCCTTCGGGCTTCCCACCACACCGTGCCAATCGTTCTCCCAGACCGACAGGTTTCCCGATCTGTAGTCGATGCAGTCCCGAGAAAGAGCCAGCATCTCTCCCATCCGCAGCCCTGCTCCTCCTCCCAACAGAACAATCGCCTCCAACTCCGGCTCCGGCTTCGCTGCCGCGACCAGCCGCTCGAATTCGTCGAAGTCGAGGAAGTCGAACTTCTCCTCCTTGATCTTCAGGAACTTGAACGGCGGCACCTTGGGGATGATCTCCAGATCGTTCGCGTAGTGCAGGATCTTGGAGAACGTAGCCAAGGTGTTGTTGATGGTCTTCGGCTGATACTCGTGTTCCAGCATGTCGGCCTTCATCGTGTCGAGGTCGAGCAGGCTGAACGAATCTAACTTCCGATTTCCGAAGCGCGGGACTAGCCGATGATCGAGGATGCTTTGCTTGCTGGTCTGCTCCGATATCTTGTTGTTCGCCTTCGCATAGGTCGCCATGAAGATTCTGGCGAACGCCGCGAAGGTGGGCACCTCCTTCTTCTCTTCGCCCGATGTTGAGTTCTCGGGGGCCGGGCTTGCGAGAGTTCTTCCGGTCAGGATCTCCTCCCTGACCTGTCTCTCGTACTGCTCTGCCCCACGGAACGTCTGCACCGGGGACGTCTTCCGAACGCGCTCGCGGCTGCCATCCGGACGCTGGAAATCTACATCGACTACCCAGCGCATTGTTTCCGCGCCCGTCTCCGGGTCGCGGTACTTCCTGCGTCTCACGCTCATAGCATCTACCTCCGTGAGCGAGTGACGCGACCTTGGCCATCGGCCAGCCAGCGTAACACGGTATCGCGGTCAATCCTCCAGGAACCACCGATGCGCCGGACACCGGGGATCTCTCGCCGCTGGAAGGCTCCATAAACGCTTCGGGGTTCTAGCCGCAGAAGACTTGCCAGTTCCTCGGCGGTCATGATCGGCGGATACGAACTGCGCCATTCCCCCACATCGCCAACCCGAGCAGGGTTCGACGCCACCGCGCCCACTCCATCCATCTTGAGACCGCCAACCGCAGCAACCGCAACCACGCCTTCTGGTGATGAGGTGTTCAGAGGCTGCTGGTCGCCACTGGCCACCAACGCAGCGAAGACCGAGGTGTCCGCCCCAGCCCGGCGTGACAGCTCCTCTGTCAGCCGCGAACCGATCATCGTCGGCAGTTTCCTGTCGACTATCTGCTCGACGAGCTTTTCTAGGCCCGCGATGGTCTGATCGGTTTCCATGGCAGCGATCGCGTTCGATCTACAGCCACGGTGGCACACGAAAAACGGGGTAGGTTGACCAGTGCCCCAAGTATTATGTTTCGGTACGCACCTTCCTCGGCCGCCCTGGCTTCCCCGAGCGCCCGCCCTGTCGCGTGCCAGTCAGCTTCTTGCGACGATTGGCCACTCTTGCTTCAGCGTCGCCACCCTCCTCCCCATCGGAAACGAGGTCGGCAACCTCCCTGTCGGTGTAGCAACCGAGCAGCGGCTCCGTGATCCGATCAATATGGTGAAGGTGGTGCTTCTTGCCTGGACTGTTGGGTGTGTAAGCAGTTGAGAACTCGTCGAGCCCCAATGCAGCCCATGCGACCATGACATCCCAACTCCGGACGAGGGCATCGTGGCTACGGACGGCCTCATGGAGCAGTTTCTGACCGCGTGGTTGGAGGCCGTCGGCCTTTGGACCCAGCAGATCGGCCAGGGCCTTTGTCGCTGGGGAGAGATCTTTAAGGATCTTCTCCAGGGCTGGTATCGAGGCGAGCGCCACGTCCACGTAGCGCGTCACCGTGGCTGCGGCGATACCGGGTGCCCCCGGCTGGCAGGCCAGCAAGGCCCGGGCGAGACCGAACGCCTTGCACCCGGGAAGGGGCTGCATGCACGGACTCGGCAACTTACCGGTGACCTTGCCCTTGGAACCCTTGCCCCGAGTCACCTTCATGTGTCGCGCATGTCTCGACAGGTGGTAGAGGGCCGCAGTGGTGGACGTCGCCCTGTACTCGTCGGGAACCGGATCGAGTAGCAGCAGTTCCTTGTGGAGCCGCTCGGTCACCTTTGGTAGCACGGTCTCGATCCACTCGCGCGTGTTCATGTTACCTCCCGATGTCGCGTCGTCGGCCCTCGCCCTGTCGCGCCTTCGCCGAAACAAAGAGGATCTTAGTCCCGTTCGATGGAGGTTATCCACGCGGTTCGTGTCGGCCGAGCGACATTCTTGGCTTCCTTCCCCTAAGCCGCGCGCGCCCACCGCGAGGCGGTCGCTCGCGGCAACGCATGCAGGCCGAAGGTCCGCCGGTCCCGCTACATCCAGGTGACGTCGAGGGGCTTGCGCGG
>PMZX01000368.1:0-5163 GCA_003170035.1 Myxococcales bacterium
GGACGGCAAGTCCGAGGTCTTCGCCAACATGAGCACCACCGAGATGACCGTTCTCGACGGAACCACCGGGAAGTTGCTGCGCAAGATTCCCTTGCCACAAGCGGGTTCCAACGACTCCATCGCTTTTGCCAATCTCAGAGGCAAGGCATGGCCGCAGGACATCATCGTCAAGACTCGCTACTCGCAATTCTGGGCCATCACCGGAATTGACGACGCCACCACCAAGGCCGGAACCTTGCTGTGGAACAAGAAGCTGCTTGCCAACGACACCAGCCTGTCCGACTTCGGTACCGGGCACTATCCGCTCGCCTATGATTGGGACGGTGATGGAAAAGACGAAGTCATGGGCGGCTACTTCTTCTTCGAGAGCGATGGCACGCAACAATGGACCCTTAACACCACGTCAAGTCCGAAACTCACCATGCACGCAGACTCGATTGCCACAGGCGACATGGACGGCAATCCCGCAAACGGATACGAGATTGTGGTCAATGGGAATGTGGCTGCCGCGTTCGATTGGAAGACGGGCAAACAATTGTGGCAGGACACGAACACAATAGAGGCTCAGCAGATCGGAATGGGCGATTACCGTCCGGACCTGCCGGGCCTCGAGGTGGTCCTGCTCGATCGTTTGCGTACCGCTGCGGAAGGCTTCAAGTCCAACAATGTGCTGGTGGACCGAAACGACAAGCTCTTGTGGAAAGAGAACCGGCCCACCAACTCCGGGTGGCTGACCGTGACGGAAAACATGAACAACTGGGACGGGAAGGGTAGCGATGTCATTTTCTCCTATCGTCGTGACGGCAAGTCGGACGGCAGCGGCGGCACAGGGACCTATCTGTACGACGGCTATGGGAAAACCGTTGCCAGCTTCCCCTATAGCGGCGCCAGTGTTCAGACCTTCGCTCAACACGCAGATCTTTGCGGCGACGGCAAGGAGGAAGTCATCACGTATGATGAGACGACCCTCCGGATCTACGCCAACGGTGGTTGCAATCTGGACGACACTCCGGCCCATCCCGGTATCCCCCAGCAGTATCACCTATACAACTGGAGCATCTACACGGGATGGATCACTCCGGACGTGAAGTTCTATACCCCGGGAACGCCGCAGTAGCTTGCGAAGGTCCGTGACTGGCTCAATCAGCCAGACATGCCACTCTTCGACGTGATCTGGGAGGGGCAGGTGACCTTTTGGTACTTCAGCGCGGGATTGTCAGCCGCGTTGAACCACCCCGTGAACCAGTCACACCCGGCCTTGAGAAGTGGCTTGCTCGATAAGATCGTGCTGCACTTGTTCTGTACGCAGGTCTTGTCGCCGCTGCAACCGGTCAAGAAGCCGCCGTAGGTCGCACCCAGATCGGAGCTGCCCCACTGATTCGAGCAGGCATTGAAGTCACCCACACCCCCGCCCGGGATGAGCAGATCGAACTGGTTCGCTGCGATGCCACCCACGTTGATGACCTGCACAATCATCGTCTTCCCGCTGAGAGGGGGAGTGCTCTTGCCATCGCCGCCTTGACTCGTCCCGGTGAACTGGAGCTGAAAACAGGTTCCGCAGGCCACGCCATTGTAGGCTGCGAAGCCGTAGGACAGGGTATCGCTGGCGGACCAGGGGGCGAAGTCCCAGCACATGAAAGCAGAGCCACCGCCGCATGCGCTCTGCGTGTCGTAGGCAGACAGCCGCGAGTTGTCTTGTGAGCAACTCTGCATGGGATTTCCGTTGGCGTTCTCCTTCCAGCCGCAAGAGGGCTTGCAGCAATCCCAGTAGCGCGAGGCCCAGCCGTCGGTGCCGTTGGTGATCGGAGCCGGTTGTGACCCGCCGCTCGTGGTACCCCCGTTCGTGGTGGAGCCACCCTGAACCGTGCTGCCGCCGGTGCTCGTCACGCCGCCGGTCGCTCTGCTTCCACCCGTGGCAGGCGTTCCGCCCGTGCTGGCACTTCCACCGCTGCCTGACGTGCCACCGGTGGAAGTCCCTCCGCAGGGCGGGCTATCGCACTTGCAGGTACCGTTGTCACAGCGCG
This sequence comes from Myxococcales bacterium, assembly GCA_003170035.1. Taxonomy (GTDB): domain Bacteria; phylum Myxococcota_A; class Polyangia; order Fen-1088; family Fen-1088; genus Fen-1137. Next base: position 2,025 of record PMZX01000368.1, read on the forward strand.
GGGCCGTGGCAGGACAACGGTTGTTGCAGTCGCCGCAAGAGTTGTTGTTGTACTTGATGTCGGTGCAGGTTCCGGCACAGACCTTCTGGTTGGTGTCCCAACAGACGCAGCTACCACTGACGCAATGACCGTTCGGACATTGGCTGTCTGTGGTGCAGGGGCCGGCTGGTGTGGTCGAGCTGACGGTGCTCGGCGTCCCTCCGGCAGGGCTGGACGTACCCCCGGCCCCGCCGCTGGCACTGGCTCCGCCCGTGCCCCGGCTGCCTCCGCTGACGAACACACCACCGCTGGCACTGGCTCCGCCGGTGGCCCGGCTGCCCCCGCTGGCGAAAGCGCCTCCGCTGGCACCTCCGTTGTTGACGCTGCTACTGGCGCTGGCACTGCTGCCGGCGCTGCCGCTGCTGCCGCTGCTCCCCGCGCCGCCGGGAGCCGAATAGCCTGTGGTCGCAACCGTGCCTCCGTTGGAGACGGTTCCACCACCAGCAACCGTGCCGCCCGTGCTCGGCGGCTCCTGCGTCGCCCCACCGCTGACGAAACTCGCGGTGCTGCTGCCGCCATTGCTCGACACCCCGCCAGTTGCAGTACTGGTCGTATGCATGCCGGTCTTGCGTGGGGCGCAGGCTGCTGCGAGAAACGCGCCCAGCAGGATCATCGAACCGAACACCCTTTGCGTCGAGAACTGCGGGAATAACATCCTCCTAGTGAGTTATCATTCAGGTGCCCACCCGGCAAGGCTCGACGCGTACCCTGCGTTGTGGCGGCAGTCCGATGGCGAACAAATTCTGACCCTTCGGACCCGGGACTAGCCTTCGCGCACGGGCACGCCGCGGGCGCGCAAATAGTCGCGCGCCTGGCCCACCGTGAACTCGCCGAAGTGGAAGATCGAAGCGGCCAGCACCGCATCGGCGCCGCCCTCGACCACGCCCTGGTAAAGATGTTCCAGCGTGCCCACGCCGCCCGATGCAATGACGGGAATGGGCACGCGGTCGGCCACAGCGCGGGTCAGTTCCAGGTCGAAGCCATCGCGCGTGCCGTCGCGATCCATGCTGGTGAGCAGGATTTCTCCTGCGCCCAGCTCGGCCATGCGCGCGCACCAGTCAACCGCGTCGATGTCGGTGGGCTTGCGGCCGCCGTGGGTGAAAACCTCCCAGTTGCCGGGCCGGTCGGGTCTGCGTCGGGCGTCCACCGCGACCACGATGGCCTGGCTGCCAAAGGCGTCCGAGGCCCGGCGGACCAACTCGGGGTCGGCCACTGCGGCGGTGTTGATGCCGGCCTTGTCAGCCCCGGCCAGCAACAACTTCCGCACATCCTCCACGCTGCGCACTCCGCCGCCCACGGTGAGCGGCAGGAAGACCTGCTCGGCGGTGATGCGCACCACCTCGAGCATGGTCGCGCGGTTGTCGGACGAAGCGGTTATGTCCAGAAAGCAGATCTCGTCCGCACCCTGCTGATCATAGGCCGCAGCAACTTCCACCGGATCGCCTGCGTCGCGAAGTTGCTTGAAGCGAATTCCTTTCTTCACGCGGCCCGCGTCCACGTCGAGGCAGGGGATGATCCGTCGCGCCAGCATCAGAGTCTTCCCTGAAGTGCGCGTGCCAGCGCCTCGGCCACGGTGAACACGCCCTCGTAGATGGCCTTGCCGATCACGACAGCTTGCGCGCCCGTGGTCTTTACCTGATCGATGTCCTGCAGACGCGCCATGCCGCCCGAGGCGATCACCGCACAAGGAGCGATCTTGGCCGCCAGTCGCGCCGTGGCTTCCAGATTGGGTCCGCTGCGCATGCCGTCGCGGCCGATGTCGGTGTAGAGCACGGCCGCCGCGCCCGCTTCGGCCACGGCCAGGCCGACCTCCAGCGCGTCGCTCCTCGTGTCTTCGGTCCAGCCCTCGACAGCCACCTTGCCCTCGCGTGCGTCCACCGCGACCACGATGCGCTTGGGGAAACGGCGGCAAGCCTCGGCCACCACTTGGGGTGTCTTGATGGCCGCGGTGCCCATGACCGCGAAGCGCGCGCCCAGAGCGAACAGCCGCTCGCAAGCCTCGACCGTGCGCACGCCGCCGCCAACTTCCACATCCATGGTCGTGGCGGCCAGGATGGCCTTGATGGTTTCGTGATTGCTCTGCGTGCCGCCAGTGAAGGCTGCATCCAGATCCACCACGTGCAGGCGGGGCGCGCCGGCCTCGGCAAAGGCGCGCGCCAGTTCGGGCGGATTGCTGGAATAGACCTTCGCGCTGTCGCGGCGGCCCTGTTGCAGGCGTACCGCCTGGCCATTCATCAGATCGATTGCGGGAAAAACCAACATGCGTGGATTCTTTACAAGGCAACGAAGCGGCTGAGCACAGCCAGGCCAGCGCGCTGGCTCTTTTCGGGGTGAAACTGGCAGGCGAAAAGGTTGTCGCGCGCCACTGCTGCACAAAACTTCACACCATGCTCTGTTGTAAGCGCGACATCGGCGGCCCGGGCTGGCACAGGGAAGTAGCTGTGCACGAAGTAAAAGTAGGTGCCATCCGGCGTGTCGCGCAGCACGGCCGCGCGGCCGGCAGCGGCGTCGTGGCGACAGGCGTTCCAGCCCATGTGGGGCACCTTGAGCGGCGGCGCGACCGCGAAGCGGACCACCCGGCCGGGGAGAATGCCCAGGCCCTTGCAGGACGGATCCTCGTCGCTGCCCTCGAAAAGCACCTGCAGGCCGATACAGATACCAAAGAACGGCGTGCCCTTGCCGATGGCTTGCATGACGGCCGCGCGCAAAGCACCACCCGCGCGGTCCAGCCCGGTCACGCACCCGCCAAAGGCGCCCTGGCCGGGCACCACGATCTTATCGGCGCGCGCCACCTGGTCCGCGTCGCTGGTGATGAAGGCGTCGGCACCCACGCTCTCCAGCGCCTTCTCCACGCTGCGCAGGTTTCCGCTGCCGCTGTCGACAATGGCGATACGGGGCTTGCCCATGGATCACTCCCGGCCTTGGGCCAGGGCTAGGCGCTCAGCGTCCCTTTGGTCGACGGCACGTCACGCTCGCGCGGATCCGGCTGCACTGCCGCACGCACGGCGCGGGCAAAGGCCTTCCACAGCGCCTCCATCGCATGGTGCGTGTTCTCGCCGTACACGGTTTCCAGGTGAAGGTTGCACAATGCCGTGGCCGC
>PMZX01000368.1:5208-5366 GCA_003170035.1 Myxococcales bacterium
TCCACGGTGTGGTGCCCGTCGACCTCGACGTCGCCGCGCGCGACGATCTCGATGTCGACCAGGCTGTGCCGGCCGAATGAATCCAGCATGTGGTTGAAGAACGGCAACGGGGTCGCGATTTTGCGCTGCCCCGATCCGTCCAGGTTCAACACCACGCG
>PMZX01000304.1 GCA_003170035.1 Myxococcales bacterium
TTTGTCGTTGCCGACATCGAGCAAAAGGGCAAGCGGCTGGCGATGACGTTCCTGGTCTGGCAGGGTGTCGACGGATCAGTGGTGGGGCGTTGGGAGGTCGCGACCTACCGGGAGAAGTTGGCGCGCGCGCTGAGGAAAGAATTCTGGAAAAGGCTCGGGCCCGCGATCGCGAGTGCCATGGCTCCTCCCTCCACCCGATTGGCCCCGGCTCCCCCCATGCGCATCGACGCCAGTTCGCCCTATGACAGCGACGTGGCAGGCGTGGCCTGGCGGAGGCGGTAGCTGGCTTTTCGCCAACTCAGACGTTCTCGTATTGCTGGAACAGACGGCCCCACTGCGTGTCGCGCTTCCAGTTCTCGAAGGTCTTCTTATCCTTGACCGGCCAGCGGTAGTAGTCGTGGTAGGCCTCGCTGGCAGCCACGAAGACGTTAACCAGCGGGGTGTGGAAGAACAGTTTCTGGATGGCCTTGAGAGGCCCGAACCAAATGAGATCTCCCGCCATGCTGGCCAGGTTGTCGCCCACCTTGAAGCCCCAACTTTCGTGCGAGATGTCGTCACCGACGATCTCGATGTCGCGCGGGTCGCCCACGCCGAGGCCATCTTCGTGTGCCACGCTGATGTATTCGAGCGACAGGGGATCGAAACCCATCATCTTGGCGGATACGGCGTCGATGGCGACCTGATCCGCACTGGCCAGCATGTAGTTCTTGATCACGGGTATCATGGTGCGCGGTCCAGGGCCGTTGCCCGCGGTGGTGCAGTCCATGACCGCGAAGATGCCGGTGTGAATTTCTTTCTGGATGGCCAACAGGTCCACCAGGGTGCGGTGAATCCAGCTATGCGTGTAGTGGCGGTGAGTGGCCAGAAGGCCGCCAAAGGCGTTCTTCATCGCGCCGGTGGTTGTGGTGTAGATGTGGCACTTGGCGGTGGGCAGGTGAACGATGTTCTTTCCCAAGAAGTAGTCAGGGATGCGAATCCCGTCGGGGAAGATGCGCGGCAAGACGTGCATGCGCGCCTTGGGCCTGTACTCGACCCAGCGCATGTCGCTTTCTTTGAAGTTGTAGAGCACCGGGACGTCGTACTTGCGGAAGAGCGGCACGTAGTGGTTGAGGTCCTCGCCCTTGAAGGCATTGGTCACCACGGTCTTGTTCTGCACGCAGGTGATGTCGGCATACCCGGCGCCACGCAGGGCCTTGATGGTGCCCTCCATCTGCCAGGGCGTGGTGTTGGCGCCCGGGAACGGGTAGTGCCACGAGATGTTGTCCTTGAGGATGGTGGTCTTGCCCGCTGCCAGCGCCTGCTTCATTCCCGCCAACTCGCACAGGCGCTCGATGTCGGTCAGGATGGTCCCAGGCGTGGACTTGAGAACTGCGACTTTGGCTTTGGCCATGGATTCTTCCCTACCGCAACTGATACCAGGTCGCCACCCGCGCCGCTAGTCCACGCCGCCCACGGTCGAGGCCTTCCATCGCCTGAAATGAAAAAGGCCCCCTGGTCGAGCCAGGAGGCCTTCGGCACTTCGTGCTTCCGTTCTGGCCTACTCGGCCTTCTTGGTCTTCTCGGCCTTCTCGGCCTTGGCCTTCTCGGCCTTCTCGGCCTTTTCAGCCTTGGCCTTCTCGGCCTTCTCGGCCTTCTCGGACTTCTCTGCAGTAGCCGGAGCATCGGCCTTGGCAGCGGGCTTCTCAGCGGCGGCCACGGGAGCTGCGGCCTTAGCAGCCGGAGCTGCGGCCTTGGCGGCAGGAGCCGCGGCCGGAGCAGCCTTGGCGGCAGGAGCCGCGGCCGGAGCAGCAGCCGGAGCGGCCTTGGTTTGGGCCTGGACCAGGCCAGCAATGGGCAGGACAGCGGACACAACCAAAACTAGAACCATGCGCTTCATCGGGATCCCTCCTTGACGTTTAGCGTCTCAGGTCGGAGATAATACAGGTCAAGGGAAAATCCGCCAGATCTTAACGAGCTTGCGGCCGGGCGCGACCTTCTGCGACCATAGCCGCGTCAGGAGGCNNATGCGCAAGGTGAAGATCGTCTGTACCATGGGACCTGCGACAGCGGGTGTGCCCCGCCTGGTGGAACTGATCGAGGCGGGCATGGACGTCGCACGCCTGAACTTCTCGCACGGCGACTATGACACCCACCGCAAGGCCCACGACGAGGTGCGCGCGGCGGCCCGTCAGGCGGGCCGGCCCATCACCCTGTTTGCCGACCTGTGTGGTCCGAAGATTCGGGTAGGACGCATGACCAACGGGCAAGTGCCACTGGAAAAGGGCAAGAGCATCTGCCTGACCACCACCGAGGTGCTGGGCACCAGCGAGCGGGTCTCGCACACCTACCTGCCCCTGGCGCGCGACGTGAAACCCGGCGATCCCATCCTGCTCGACGATGGTCTCCTCCAGCTCCAGGTGGAATCCATCAAGGGCGACGACGTGATGTGCCGGGTGGTCGACGGCGGCCTGCTCAAAGACAAGAAAGGCATGAACCTGCCGGGTTCGGCCCTGTCAGTGCCGGCGCTGACCGAAAAGGACAAGAAAGACATCGTGTTCGGCCGCGAGTTGGGCGTGGACTGGTTCGCCTTGTCGTTCGTGCGGACCCCGCAGGACGTGAAGGAGGCCAAAGCGCTGGCCGGCGGGATCCCCATCATCGCCAAGATCGAGAAGCCCGAAGCGGTCGGCCGGCTAGACGAGATTCTGGACGTCGCCGACGCGGTCATGGTGGCTCGTGGCGATCTGGGCGTGGAAGCCGGGCACGAGAAGGTACCTCTCATCCAGAAACGCATCCTGCGCGACATCAAGCTGCGCGCCAAACCCGCCATCACCGCCACCCAGATGCTCGATTCCATGATCAAGAACCCGCGCCCCACGCGCGCCGAGGTTTCTGACGTGGCCAACGCCGTTCTCGACGGCACCGACGCGGTCATGCTCTCGGCCGAGACCTCGGTGGGCGACTATCCGGTGGAGGCGGTCAAGACCCTGGCGCGCATCATCGACGAGATCGAAGGCAGCGAGTACTTCCACAAGCTGTGGAAGGAGCGGCCTGACGTGACCGAGCGGACCTACTCCAGCTCGATAGCCGACGCGGCTGCGGAGATCGCCGAGGACCTCAAGCTGGCGGCCATCGCGGTGTACACCGAGAGCGGACATTCCGCGGCCCTGCTCTCCGCGCAGCGCCCGCTGTCCAACATCGTGGCGTTCTCACGGCATGATTCGGTCCTGCACCAGCTCGGCCTATTCTGGGGCGTACGCCCGCTCTACGGGGCCTGGGTCAAGGGCGTCGCCGGCGTGGTCGAACAGGCCGAGCGGGAGCTCTGCGCCCATGCCATGGCCAAGCCCGGGGACGACATCATCGTGACCTACGGCGTGGTGCTAGCGGACGAGCCGTTCCAGACCAACATGCTCACGCTGCACCGGATTCGCGGCGGCTAGTACCGCCGCCGTCAATCCGGCCGCTCAACCAGCTACGATCGTTCGAGAGGCGGCACAAGCCGCGCGCACGAAGCCGCGCGCGAGTCTTGTGCGTGGCACGGGAAAATCGAACCAGCTGCGCACGTCGGCGTGCAAGCCCTGGCCGTGCATGAAGTTATAGACCGCGCGGCGCAAGCCAGCAGCGAAGGGCGCGGGATCTTCGCCGTCGGGCTCGAAAAATGCGATTTCATTTTGGGCAAAGGTCGTGTGCCCTGGGTCGAGGATGCGAATTCCAAGCTGGTCCGCTTGGCGAAAGGCCGGGCTGTGTACGGTCAGCGCAAAACGGTGCCAGTAGGCCGAATGAAGGAAGCCGGCGGCAAAGAGCTGGCGAACCAGATCCAGCGCGTCCACGGTTTCCTGCGCGGTCTGCGTCGGATAGCCGTACATGAGATAGGCGTGAACCAACACTCCAGCGCGCGCAAAAGCGGCCATCACGCGCGCAGCCTGCGCCAGATCGAAGCCCTTGCGCAGCAGCGCCAGCAAGCGATCCGTGGCGCACTCCAGCCCGCCGGTGACCGCCAAGCAGCCCGAGCGCGCCAGCAGATCGACGAGCGCGGGCGTGAAGTGTCGTTCGAAGCGGATGTTGGTCCACCATTCGACTTTGAGGCCGCGGTCGAGAATGCGCCGGGCTACCGCCGCAAGCAGCGCGGGAGGTGCCGCCTCGTCGACGAAGTGAAAGCCCTGCTCAGCGGTCTGGGCCATCGCCGTCTCCATCCAGCCCACGATGGTCCTGGCGTCCGCCGGATCGAAACGGGCGATGGTATCGAGACAGGTGTCACAGAAAGCGCAGCGGTGCCAGTAGCACCCGTGAGCCAGGGCCAGCTTGAGCCAGCGTCGTTCTGACCAGAGACGGTGCATGGGGTTGGGGCTCTCGGCCATGGCCAGGTAGTCGTGGGTAACGAGCGGCGCAAAGTCAGGTGCGGGCCGATCGCGATGGCGCAGCACCGGCGCAGTGACATCGTCCAGCCAGACCACGCGGCCGCGCCGGCGTGCCCGCGTGCGTACCAAATGCGAATCTTCCAGAATCCGAAGCAGCGGCACTTCGCCGTCGTCGTAGGTCACATAGTCGAAGTCGTCGAACAGGCGCGGATCGGAAAGCGAACGCAACTCGGTGTTGACATAGCCACCGCCCAGAACCGTGGCGATGCGCGGGTCGAGCGCCTTCATCCCGCGGGCGATGCGAAAGGCGCCGTAGAGCGCACCTGGAAACGGCACGGTGATGCCCACCACGCGCGGCCGATGACGGCGCCAGGTGGCTTCTGCCTGCTGATCGATCCAGCGGTCGATGAGGCTGCGGCGAGCAGACAGCGCGCGGCAAAGAGAATCGAAGTCAGCCATCGTCGCCAGGCCCTCGGCATAACGGGCCAGCTTGAAGCGATCATCCAGACCGTCGTGCACGGCGTCTGCGATCTCGTCGAGAAAGAGGCTCGCTCGATGGCGCGCAAGTGCCGCCTCGTCTTCGCTGGCGAACAGCCCGCGCATGGATGCAAAGCGCGGGCCTTCGGGCAGGCCTCCTGGTTGCGCCAGGCGCGCCTTCTGCTCCGGCGCACGTTCTTGCAAGAAGGCCACCACGCCTGCGACAGCCGCCTGGATCTCACGCGCATGCGTCAGGAAGTGCCGTACCGAAGGTGGGCCGCGTCGGTGGGCAAAGCGCCGGCGCATGGCTCGTTCGACTTCCTTCACTCCGCGGGGCGAAAAGAGTCGCAGAGCCAGAGCCAGGGAAAGATCCTCCTGTGCCACCTGGTATCCGTGGCGGCGCAGAAACGCGGCCAACATCGGAGCCGCAGGATAGGCCGTGTTGAACTGCACCATGGGCGGCGTAATGAGAAGCACTGGCTTCAAGCGCACTCCTACCGGCCGTGCGCGTCGGCGCGGTCGAGCTTCATGCCGGCGGTCGCCGTGCGCTTGACCATGCACGTGAGTCTACATATGTTGCCGGTGCGACGCCATGCGGGCGGAAGTGCCGGGACGGATTGCACGCAGGCAAAGGACATGCTGAACACCCTGCCCAGATGGGAGCACTTCGATCATCAGTCCGACATCGGGGTGCGCGGGCTCGGGCGCTCGCGTGAGGAGGCTTTTGCGCAAGCCGCGCAGGCGCTGACTGCGGTGGTGACGGATCCTGCGCGCGTGGTGGCGCGCGAGAGCGTGCGGGTTTCGTGCCAGGCGCCCGACGACGAGATGTTGCTGGTTGACTGGCTCAACGCGATCATTTACGAGATGGCGACGCGCGGAATGATCTTCGGGCGTTTCACGGTAGGCTGCCGGGGAATGCGCCTCGACGGGGAAATGGCAGGAGAGCGCATCGATGTGGAACGCCATCAACCAGCGGTTGAGGTGAAGGCCGCGACCGTCGCTTGCCTGCGCGTCGCCTGTGATGCAGCGGGAGTGTGGACGGCCCAGTGTGTGGTCGACGTGTAGAAGGGGTAACAACCGAAGCATGGATCTGAATCGGCTGAGCAAGAAATCGGGTACCGAGTGGTGGCTTCAGCCCTCGGGCCGGATGCGCGTGCCGGGCATTCTCTTCGCCAGCGAGGAACTTGTACTCGCGATGGACGAGAAGGTGCTGGAACAGGTGGCCAACGTGGCGGGCCTGCCCGGGATCGTGCGCGCCTCGTTCGCCATGCCCGATGCGCACTGGGGCTACGGTTTTCCCATCGGCGGCGTGGCGGCGTTCTCGGCCGAGGCGGGTGGGGTGATCTCGGCCGGCGGTGTGGGCTTCGACATCTCCTGTGGCGTGCGCACCCTGCGCACCGGGCTTTCCATCGACGAGGTGGAGCCCCGGCGCGCAGCCCTGGCCGACGCGCTCTTTCGCGCAGTTCCCTGCGGGGTTGGCAGCACGGGCCCGGTGCGATTGTCTGCTTCCGAACTCGACGATCTCATGCTGGGTGGCGCGCGCTGGTCGGTGAAGAGGGGATTTGGCANNGAGGCGAAGAAACGGCAACGCGACCAGCTTGGCACCCTGGGCTCGGGCAACCACTACCTGGAGATACAGGAGGTGGTCGAGATCTTCGCGCCCGAGATCGCCGCTGCCTATCAGCTGCGCGCCGGCGAGGTGGTGGTGAGCATCCACTGCGGCTCACGCGGCCTGGGTCACCAGATCGGCACCGACTACCTCAAATCCATGCTGGCCGAGTCCGGCCGCCACGGGATTGCCCTGCCCGAGCGCGAGCTGGCCTGCGCGCCCATCGCTTCTCCCTTGGGCCGACGCTACCTTGGGGCTATGCGCGCGGCCATGAACTGCGCCATGGCCAACCGCCAGGTCATTGCGCACCTGGTGCGCGAGACGTTTTCCGAGATCTTCCCCGCGGCCGAGTTGACCCTGCTCTACGACGTTTCCCACAACACCTGCAAAGAGGAGGAGCATGAGGTCGACGGCCAGAAACGCCGTCTCTTCGTTCATCGCAAGGGCGCCACACGCGCCTTTGGGCCAGGCCATCCCGCCGTGCCCGCTGTCTATCGTTCGGTCGGCCAGCCCGTGCTCATCGGCGGCAGCATGGGGACCGCGTCCTATGTGCTGGCAGGCACGACCGAGAGCATGCGCCGTGCTTTTGGCTCCGCGGTCCACGGTGCCGGTCGCAGCCTGAGCCGCCACGAGGCGACTCGACGCTGGAAAGGCCGCGCCGTTGTCGACACGCTGGCTGGACACGGCATCCTGATCCGCAGCCCGTCCTTGCGCGGTGTGGCCGAGGAAGCACCAGGCGCGTACAAGGATGTTGGCGCAGTCGTGGACGCCGCCGAACAGGCGGGATTGGCGCGCAAGGTGGCGCGCTTGCGGCCGCTGGTTTGCATCAAGGGATAGGAAAAGCCTGACGGACAGGGAGCGGTCGATCTCAGATTTCTGAGGGACCCGTGCGGAATCGCGGCGTTTTCGCGGCGGAATTGCGTCCGTGGGTGGCGGCATCGGGTTTGCAGATGCAGGATGGAAGATAGGTAGCAGTCGAAAAGGAGTTCCCGCCATGTTCAGCAAAGCCTCTCATTCCGCGCGCCACGTTTTCCTGATGTCAGCCGCCGTAGCTCTGTTGATTGGTGGGCTGGCTCGGACGGCTGCAGCCAAGGAATGCACGACTGACCTGGATTGCGACACCGGGTATCAATGCGTCCTTGGGTATGCCGTGTCTGGAACGGGCAGCACAGGAAGCGGGGTGGTGAGCGCCACACCTGGGACAGCAGGGGTTGCGCCGGCAGGCGGGGCCACGAGCATCGGGACTGGAGCCGCCACAGGGAGCGCCGGTGACGGAACCGGCGGCGCAGGAGGCAGCGTAGCGAATCCCTGTCCAGCAGGAACCAACTGTGCGACGACCGCGACCCCGCCGAGCAAGCCGCCCGTGCCTGCGACGGACGCAGGTGCTGCTCCGGACGTCAAGCCCTTGCCGCCCACGCCCGTTCCCACGCCGGAGCCGGTGCCCATGCCCACCACAGGCATCTGCGAGCCCAAGCCTATCGTGTGCACCAGCGTGGCTGATTGTCCCAGCGCTGACTTCGATTGCGTGATGGATCCTATACCGACCATCGCCCCCACCTGTCCGGCGGACACGAAGTGTCCAACGCCGCCGCCGCAGACCAGCACCACCGGGACTTGCAATCCCAAGGTGCACGCGTGCAGCACGGCGGCTGACTGTCCGGCGCCCCTGACCTGCCAGGCCGAAGGCGCGACCTGTTCGGGCGGCGCGAGCGTGGCGCCCGACGGGACCGTGACCACGACCGGAGACACCTGCACCCCTGGACCGTCAGTCTGCACCTGGGCCCCGGTGACGTGCACGACCGACAGCGACTGCGCGGATCCGCTCTACGAGTGTGTGAAGGTTAGCGAGTCCAGTTGGTGTTCCGGATCGGGCGGAACCTGCGCTCCCGGCGTGACCTGCCCGGCGCCCCCGCCGCCCACCTGCGGCACCACGGTGGTCATGAACTGCATGCCCAAGCCTATGAACTGCGCATGTGGTCCATGTCCGGCGGGCGCCATGTGCGGAGCATGCCTGACCTGTCCCGCGGGCTGGAGCTGCTTCGATTTCTCCAACTACAATGGCGGGGTACGGCCGAACTGGAGTCCAAACGCGCCTGACAAGTCCTGCCTGCCCGACGGTATTGTCTTCGCGACGCAAAGGCATGCTTCAGATGGCGGTCAGTTCGCGGCGAGTTCGGGAACCACTCCGCGTGCGGGTACGCCGGGGACCGTGGATATCGGCGCGCCCACCGGCACTGACGT
>PMZX01000154.1:0-11901 GCA_003170035.1 Myxococcales bacterium
ACCTGGGCGCCACCAGCCGCGCCCCACGCTGGGCAGTGGCATACAAGTTTCCACCCGAGGAGTGTGAGGCCCTGGTGAGACGCATTGCCGTGCACACGGGTCGCACCGGTCGGGTCACGCCNNCTGCACAACGAGGACGATCTGCGGCGCAAGGATGTGCGCGAGGGAGACACGGTCATCGTCCACCGCGCCGGTGACGTGATACCAGAAGTGGTGGGCCCGGTGCTGGAGAAGCGACCGCCCGGAACGCCGGTCTGGACCTTTCCCACCCAATGCCCGGCGTGCGGGACACCGCTTGTGCGCAAGCCGGACGAGGCCGACTGGCGCTGCCCCAACCGCAGGGAATGTCCGTCGCAGACCGTGGAATGGCTCTGCCATTTCGGTTCACCGGACGCTCTGGACATCGAGCACCTGGGCTATCAGACGGTGACCGCGCTGGTGGAACGCGGCTGGCTCGCCGATCCAGCGGACCTGTACGCGCTGGATGCGACGCAACTGGTTCAACTCCCCGGATTCGCTGAGAAGTCGGCCCAGAACCTGCTCGATGCCATCGCAGCCTCGAGGCAGCGGCCGGTATGGCGCTTGCTGGTGGGGCTCAACATCCGGCGCGTGGGCGCGCATGTGGCGGAACTGCTGGCGCAACGATTTCAGTCGCTGGACGCCCTTGCCACCGCCAGTCTCGAGGCCCTGCAAGCCGTCGAGGGCGTTGGCCCGGAAATCGCCGGTGCGGTCCACGATTGGTTCCGCGACCCGCAGAATAGCGGGCTCATCGGGAAGCTGAGCCGGGCCGGTTTGCGTATCAAGGACGAGGCAGCCGGGAGTCCGGCCGGTCCCCGCCCGTTCGACGGCAAGATCGTGGTCATCACCGGCACTTTGCCTACCCTCTCGCGCGAAGAAGCCACGACCCTGGCGCAAAAAGCCGGCGCGCGCGTGACGTCAAGCGTGTCCAAGAAGACCAGCTTAGTGGTCGTGGGACAGGACGCCGGGTCCAAGCTGGCCAAGGCGCAGGAACTCGACATCGAAACCATCGACGAGCGGGAGTTTCTGCGCCGGATGGGGCGCGTCGTGCCGCGCCCTCAAGAATGAAATGAATGTCAGCGCGCCAGTTGCCGAGACCATCGTGACGTGCCATTCTCATCCCGTGGCTCGCGCCTGGAGTTCTGCTGATAATGGCGGCGTGGGCTATGCGTTTCTCTCGTGAGTTGCCTGAAGATGAGTCTGGCTGGCCGGCACGCGGAGAGGTCTTGATTCATGGGGATGCGGCTCAGTCTGCTTAGCCTCGCGGATGCCAACATCACCCGCGTCGTCAAGTCCCCTGCCCTGGCCTGGCGCCTCATCGCGCCCGAAAGTCCCCCGTCGGCCGAGGTCGCGGAGCAGAAACCTGCGAGAACCACCGCCCGGGACAAGAAGACCGCCAGCCTCCGGAAGAGCAAGGCCAAGGTTCTCCCCGCGCTGAAGCTGGACGGCAGCGAAGGCACGCGCTGCGATCTCGAGAAGTCGTGGCACGGAATCCACTACCTTCTGACCGGTAGTGCCTGGGAGGGCGAGCCGCCGCTCGATTTCCTGGTCGACGGCGGGCGTCCGGTGGGTCGCATCGACCCCGAGCATGGGCCGGTGCGTGCCTTTTGCGCGAGCGAGACCGGGGCCATCTACCAGAGCATTTCCAGCCTGAGCCCCTATGAATTGCGCAAGCGATTCAACGCCCGGGACATGGCCGCCAAGGAAATCTACCCCGATATCTGGACGCGATCGGTCCTCGAGGAAGACTCGCTCAGGTACCTGATGGACCATCTGGACAGACTGCGGGCTTTTCTCCGCCAGACCGTCGAAGCGCAGCTCGGGATCCTGGCTTTTCTCGTGTAATCAGTTGTGGTCGACGGGGTGCAGGCCGGTGGAATCGATGCCGCGCAAGTAGTACGTGGGATCCGTGGTGAAGATGGTGAAGATGCCGATGAACATGACCATCAGACGGATGAAGAGCGGCTTGTTGCCGTATACGGTTTCCAGGCGGCGCTTGCGGGTCTTGTCGTCCGGCTCGGCGAAGTGCTCAAGCAAGCTGCCATCAAGCAAACCACCTCTCTCCTTGCGGGTCACCGCCGCGATGCCACCCGCCGCGCAGTACTCCATGATTTCCAGGACCAGCTGGCGGCGCGAATCACAGCTCGATATGGCCGACGTCAGCAGGGCGACCGCCCCCCACTCGGCCTGGGCCCGCCCCACGGCGGAGAGGGCGGCGAAGAGTGTGCCGGTGACGTCGTCCAGTTTGTCGAGGTGCTGCTCGCGCAGCATGCTCATGAGAACCACGTTCTTGAATAGCTGCGAGATCAGCAGCACACAGGCCTCGCTGTCGGGCGCGCTGGCAACATCCTGGGGCCGCAACCGNNATGTCCATGGTGTTGTCCAGGCGGTCAGCCAGCTTGCAGTGCAGAATGTCGGGCATCTCGGACGCCTTGCCCAGCACCTGGCCCAGATATTGGTAGTAGGTCTGGTTTTCACGCCGGCGCAGAAGCGCAATACGCTCACCCAGAAACCAACGATGGTCGGCGTCGATTTTGGCGAGAACGCGGGCAAACTCCGCCTGCACCCGCCCCCATTCCTCGGCGCCCAACTCCTGCGCGGTCAGATCTTCCTCTTTGTCGTGCAGAAGCGCGCCCAGCAAGTCCAGCATGCCGGGCTCGGGCATGATACGCGCGAGCATGGCGGCGGTGCGCAGACAGTGCAGGACAGCCGCGGGACCGCTCTTGCGTCGGCGCTCCCCGTATGCGCTACGAAGATAGCTGAGGGTTTCGAGCAGCGGGGCATGGTCGGAGACCCGCGCGGGCCCGAGGATCACGCGCAGCAGGGCGCCCAAGTCGATCTTGCGGGCAGACAGGTGCCAGTTGATGGTGGCAGAGAGAGCCAGATGGCTCTCCACTGTGATCCTGGTGCGCGCCGCGTCTGCCCCGGAGATGATCCCGGACATCATCGAAAGATTCCTCCTAGAGCGCGGGTCGGAATGCCACGACGACACCTAAGCGAAGTCAGCTGCAAAATCACCGCGCCACTTGGTTGCAGAAGAATACCCGCAAGCAGCCTCGCGGGCCAGCGCACGCGTCCAAATCCAGCATCCTTCACCCCACGAACAGCATCTTTGCTATGAATGCTCGCGCTCGCTTGTACCCAACCGACCATGGGCCATCTTCCGGCTTTCCCTGACTTTGCCCCCCTCGACATTTCGCATAGAGGCACCCTCGATGCCGCCCTTGCGGCCGAGCAGCCCGAGGTGTCAGAGCTGAACGTCGCGGAGATATTCGCCTGGCACGGTGTGAGACAAACCCAGATCAGCGATCTGGACGGGGCCCTGTGTCTCTTCATCACCCGACACGGCAAACGCTGTTTCTGCCCGCCCCTGCGAGCACGGAAGCCTGCTGCGGCCATGCGCAGCATGCTGCTGTGGCTGCGTGAGCAGGGAGAAGAAGGATTCGTGTATGGCTTGACCGGGCGCCAGGCCAGGGACGCAGAGGCGAGCGGCGAGCTACTGGCCGAAGAGGACCCCGACAACGCGGACTACGTGTACCGAACCCAAGACCTCATCCTTCTGCCCGGCCACAAGTACGACGGCAAGCGTAACCACATCCGCAACTTCATGCGGAGCTATGACTTCACCTACGCCGAGATCGATCCGCGCACGCTCCCAGAAGTTGTCGACTTTCAGCGGCGGTGGTTCGCCGCGCGCGGCCGCAGCGACCTGCCCGGTTTGGCTGCCGAAGATCGGGCCGTGCATGATCTTTTGCGCCACTACCAAGATCTGCCCGTGACCGGCGCGACCATCCGAGTCGATGGTCGCGTTGAGGCCTTTGCCATCGGCTCGCAGCTCAACCAAGACACGGCCCTGGTCATCGCGGAAAAGGCCAATTCCGAGATCCGCGGCCTGTACCAGGCCATGAACCAGATGTTTTGCGAGAAGACATTTTCCAAATATGCCTGGGTGAATCGCGAGCAAGACGCAGGCGATGCGGGACTGCGCCGAGCCAAGCTCTCGTACTACCCTCACCACATGGTGGCCAAGTATCGCGTGCGTCTGGCGCGATAGCGGTTGCCGGCGGGCCGCGCTGTGGGAGCACGCTCCCGGACCCGCGTGCTACCATGCGGCGGCCATGCGCCGCCCGCTCAATCAGTTTGCCATCGATGCAGTGTCCGCCGCGGGCCTGGCCTTCCTGGGTTTCTGCATCGTCCACCTCGCCACGCTTCCGCTGGCCAACGGAGACATGTACTGGCAGACGCGGGCGGGCGAGTTGATTCTGCAGACAGGCGCCATCCCGGACCGCGACACGTTCTCGTACACGATCTACGGCACGCCCTGGAACAACCACGAGTGGGGATTCGAGATCCTGGCGGCACTCCTGCACGCCGCCGCGGGCTGGGGCGGCTTCCGCCTTCTGGTTCTGGCGCTGTGCGGGGGAACGGCGGCCGCCGTTGCGCTCACCTTGGCGCGGCGAAATGGGATGGCGCTGGCGTTGACCGGCGCCACCGGGTTTCTCGTGCTCGGATGGTACAAGTTCATCCCCGCGCCCCAGACGGTGTCCATGGTTCTCTTCCTGCTGGGGTATTGGTTCTTTCTCGGGCCGAAGCTCCTGGCTTCATGGTGGCGACTGGCCGCGCTGGCGGCCTACCTGCTGGTCTGGGGAAACCTGACGGCCGAGGCAGTCGTGTTCTTGCCCTTCGTGATATTCGACCAACTCATGCGCCTGGCCGGACGTAGGTCTGGTCCCGTAGCGACGGAGTCGTTGGCGCCGGGAGCGGGTGGCGTGCGGCTGGCCGCGCTGGCCCTGGTGCTGCTAGCGCCGTTCCTGAATCCGCCCGGCGTGTCGGTGTTCGAATACGCTTTGCTCGGAACCTCGGTCAACCGCCTGGTCAATATCGAATTCCGCCATCTGTGGGAATCGGCCGCCACGGTGTCCCCAGCAGTCAAAAACCTGGCCCGGGCGCTGGCGCTGGTCTACCCGGTTTGGGGCAGCCTTCGCCTTGTACGCGCACGCGACCGCTGGGACGAGGGCCGGCGTTTCGGCCTCGGATTGCTGGCCGTGTTGGGCGCGACGCTCTACGAGCGCAACCTGTGGATGCTGACACTGCCGCTGGTGCAGGCCCTGTTCGCGCTGGGCGATTGGGCGCGTGCGAGCCGCCGGAAGATCTTTGCCGATCTGATGGCCCTGGCGGCCGCGGCCGCCCTGTTCCTGCTCTTCCTGCGCGCGGTGCCCTGGTGGTCACCGGCGCTCGCCGCGCGCGAGCTGACCAGCACGCGTTACTACCGCGAGCATCTATCGCCTACGGACCTGCCGCTGGCCTGCGACCAGGCCCTGGCGCAAGCGCCGCCGGGCAAGCATCTGCTCACCTCGCGCGTATGGGCCAACTGGGTGATCTGGCGGGCGCCCTGGCTTCGGGCGTTCGTGGATGGTCGCAATCTGGAATACCCAGTGGACGTGCATTTCGCCATGTCCGCCGCGCTGAGGGGCAGGCCCGGAGTGCAAGAATTTCTTGACCACTCAGGCACTGATCTGGTCTTGACCACTCCGGGTTGGCTCAAGCTGCCCGGCCTGGCCGGCGCACCCTGGAAGCGCACTTTCGCAGGCCCGGGCTGCGCGCTCTACGCGAAGAAGACCGACCCGAAGCAAGGCCCGGCGCCGGCGCCGTGAAAGGCGACGGTCAGCTGACTACAGCTTCTTCTTGAAGAGATCGCCCAGCGTACCCAGGTGTGCCGGCGCGCGAGCCGCGTCCAGATCTTCCTGCGACACCACATCCGCACGCTCGCCCACACCCAGGGAGATGCGGCGTCGTTCTCGATCCAGCGCCAGCACGGTCACCTCTAGCGTGGCGCCCACCTTGGTCAGCTCGCGCGCGTTGCGCACGGGTTTTCCACCTGACAGCTCGCCGATGTGAACCAAGCCCTCGATCCCCGGCGCCAGCTCGACAAATGCGCCGAACGCTTCGATGCGCGTGACCCGGCCCGAAACCCTGGTTCCCGACGGAAACTGCGTGGCCACGTCCTCCCAAGGATCCCGCTCCAGCGACTTGAGTGACAGCGAAATGCGCTCGGGCCGCTTGGGATCGTCGGTCTTTTCCACGCGCAAGATCTGAACCTCGAGCTGTTGCCCCAGCGACAGTCGGTCAGCGGGCCGGATGCCGCGGGAGAATCCCAGCTCGGACGCCGGTAGCATGCCCTCGACTCCGCCCAGGTCGATGAACGCACCGAAATCCTTGAGCGCGACCACCACGCCGGGCAAGACCGCGCCCGGCACCAGCTTGGCGCGAACCTTGTCGGCGCGCGCTCGTGCCTCGGCTTCCAGCAACGCGCGCCGCGAGACCACCAGGTTGTCACCGCGCCGGTCCACATCGTAGCGCGTGACACGAAACTCCAGCTTGCGGCCCACGTACGCGCCGGCATCTTCCACATGGCGCATCTCCAGCTGCGAAATAGGGCAAAAGCCACGCACGCCCGCCACCAACACCTCGACACCCCCTTTGTTCACGCCGGTGACCGTCCCTTCCACGGCGAGCCCCAGCTGCGCAGCCTGCTGCAACTCGGCCTTGGCCTCAGGTCCGCGCGCCACCGCGGTACGGCGCAGAACCACGCACCCCGACTTGCCCATGCTCTCCACCACGCGCGCCTCGATCTCGTCGCCCACCTTCACCGTCAGGTTGCCGTCCTGGTCGCGCAACTGCTGCAGATCAATCATGCCCTCGCTCTTGCCGCCGGCCAACTCCACGAAGGCGGTTTCGCGGCCCAGCGAAACCACGCGGCCGCGCACCGAATCACCAACCCGCACATCGCGCTCGGCCCGTCGCGCGTCCTTGCCCTCGAACTCCTGAAGAAGGGCCGCGAAATCTTCGTCTTGGGGTGGATTCATTGGCCCCTTCATAGCATCACGCAGGCGTCCATGCCGGCCCTGCGTGGCTGGACGACGCGCACCTGCGTGGGCCGTGCCCCCTACCGAAGGACGACCATGTGAGCTATGCTGCTGTTCGATCTGGCTCAGCCGCAGACGCGAGGAGAGAACCCGATGGCGGTCCGGTCAAGCGGCCGCCAGGAGAGCCGATGATGAAAGCTATGGGTTGGACGAAAACGCGTCCGGTGTCACGCCGGACCTCCGGCGTGCCGGTTTCCGTCCACCGGATGGATCAAACCCGCGAGATCCCCGCCCTGCCTCGCGAGAGCGGGAAGCCACGCGCGAAGCCACCCAGTGCAGCTCCTCGGCAGGTGATCCCCATCGAGGAGACCGTACCGGTCCAGTCCTGCATCGAGCGCACGCTCCTGCACGAAGTCCTGCGCCGGCAATCGGCGGAGAAGGATGAAGAGCACAAGGGCGGCAAGGGCCGCTAGTGGTGGTCGGATTGCAGGATCCGCGGGGACGAGTAACCTAGCGCCATGCCTACCGCGCTGACCCCCCAGGCAGCTCTCCTGCGCGTTCTCATCACCGGTGAGGGATACGCGTTGGACCTCATGCGACGCATAAGCGAATGGACGAATGGCAAGATGTTGCTCGACGACCAAGCCTTCTATCCCGCAATGCGCGCACTCGAGACCCACGGCCTGGTCGAGAGCTACATGAGCGAGCCCACTGGCCAGCGCGGTGGACAACCGCGCCGCTACTACAAGCTCACCGCCGCGGGCCAGAAGGCGGCGCTGGAAGTGCTGACAGCGTCACTGACCGGCAAGGTTGTCTTCTGAGACGAGGGCTCACTTGCCCAGCAGAAGGAAGGCAGCAAGCGCCGCAACCCCGGCGGCCAGTACGGCCACGACTAGGACCAGGACCGTCTTGTGCGATCGGGAAGGAACCATGGCTTCCTCGACCGCGACCTCGTCCCTGACCGGAACGCGTTTGGCGGTGTGGGCGATTCGCGCTGATGTCGGCGGCCGACCCGTTCCCGCCGCTGTCGGCCGTGCCGGCGCAGCCCCACTTGCGCGAGCAGGGTCAGGCGCGCTTCCGCGTGCAGGCTCGCCCGGCGTGGGCCGCCCCGCCGACGCGCTCGCTTCGCTGATGGAGAAACGGAAATCGAACTGAGCGAAGAAACCCTTCAGTCTCCTTGCCATCTCGTCGTACTGGTTGGGCGTGACAGGAAAGCTGCTGGTGCGAAAGCGCTTCTTGTAGGTGTCGGCCACGGAGGCATAGGGCCGCATCTCGGCCAGACGGTCGAGTTGGTAGGCGGTTCCGATGACCACGGTGGGGCCGCCGCCCTCGGGCACGATCGACATGTGCTGCATGGCCAGGCGTCCCCCGTCGGTGGACTCCTCGGTTGGCGCCGACAATTCCAGGCGGCAGATCACCGGCCCCAAGATGGGCTCCTTGCCAACGGTGTACTTGAACACCTCCGCCAGCGCCACGGACTTGCCGGCATACACGGTGAACTTGCCGTCTTCCATGGAGTGCTCCGATCATAGCAGCAATTGCCGCAGTCCCACTCTGCACCAACTCGGCGGTCACGGCGGAAAACTGAAGCGCAGACGACCGCAGGCCTTCACCGCAGAGGACGGCAAGGACGGACGGGCTTCGTCGGAGAGTGGCTCTTGGGACTGCTGCCCAAAAGTAACCTCCGCGCCAAACAGGCATCCAAAAGCCAGGGTAGGTGGTAGATGCCCACGCAGACTGTGAATGACGAGAACATGGCGGCCCTGCTCAAGCGCGGGATCGTCTTTGTGGATTGGTGGGCCCCCTGGTGCGGGCCGTGTCGCACTTTTGGCCCTATCTTCGAGAAGGTCGCCGAGCGCAACCCGGAGGTTGTCTTCGCCAAGGTCAACGCGGAAGAACATCCAGATCTGGCGATGTCCTTTGGTATTAGGGCCATCCCCACTCTGATGGTGTTCCGCGACGGGATTTTGGTCTTCGCCCAGGTCGGGGCCATCCCTGAGGAGGCACTGCAGGCGCTCGCGGGCCGGGTCAAAGACCTGGACATGGACCGCGTGCGCGCGCAGGTAGCCGCGCACGCCAAGATGCAGAACTGAGGCTGGGAATTTTACCGTCGCCCACCGGCGCGAGCAGCAATTCCGTCCAGAGCGCGATGCCAAAGCGAATAGGCGAACGCCTCGGCGCCGGGGTTCACGCCGGCAAGCCGCACGGCCTGCACGTGGAGCAAGATCGGAAGTTTCCGCTGCAAGGTCAGGCGTGGGTCGCCATCCAGTGACGCGGCCACGGACGCTGCGCTTTCCTTCAGAGACAAGAGCGCCGGTGCGAGCACGTCATCGTCCTTGCCTGCCAGCCAGGTGAAGAGTTGCCGCGATCGCCGTCGATATTCCTGCCGCGCATGCTCCTCGTCGAGGAGCCCGGCGCGGCCGCAGGCTTCGCAACACTGCCGCGCCAGTCCTCGCCGCTCTTCCAGCTCCAACCCCAACCCGCTGGCCATGGCATCAGCCGCGCGGACTGCGAGGGCCACGCGATCGTCCTGCAGAGCCCCCTGGTCTTCGGCCTGTAGAGCAGCGAGGACGAGCTCGCTGCTGGCCTGAAAGAGCCGCTCCACCGCATGCATGAGCGTTGCCCCGCCGTAGCGCGCGGCCTCACGAAAATATCCACCTGTCTCCACCCTGACCACGTCGCCGCGAGCGCACAGGGGCGCAAGGGTACGCCGCATGCGACGAGAAAAGGCGTCGGCCTTGCGCTCGGAACGCGCATGGGCGCGCACGCGCAGGTGGTGGCGTCGGCCCGGTTCGTCCAGGTAGGGCAAGAAGAACCACGCGTCGATCTCACCAGCATCGAGCGCAGCCCGGACCGCCGGGCCTACGGCTTCGAAGAGCACGTTATTCTGGCGCTCGACCGCACCGTACAGGCGCAAGCTGACCCAGCCCTCGGCCGGCGGCTCCTGGGCAGGGGGCGGCACCCGCCCGGCCGCGCGGGTTGCCTCGATGGCAGCGCTTAGACCCGCGATTTCGTTCCCCTCGGGAACATGGGCCGCAGCCACCACCGCTTCGACGCGACGGCCNNAGATCCAGATAGAGCAACTCGTCGCCCTCGCCAGCCTGCACGGCATCGGGAACGCGGTTCCGCCGGCGCCAACGCGCGAGCGCGCCGGGGCCTTCAATCTCGACCGCAGAGGGAACCCGCCAACTAGCAGGCGCCACCACGAAGCCGTCGAGAAACACGCGCGGCAAGAAGCCCAGCCCGGCGAGCGCGCCCCACGAGAACGCCCAAGGCGCCTGCTGCCGCGCGAACGACCAGCCGGCCAGCAAGCGATAGATCCCGGACGGCGCAGTTGCCGAGCGTACGCGATGAAGCGGACTCGGTGCGACGGGCTGCGAGGTCTGGTCTCGCAGGGCCAGCGGCTCTGCAGCGGCGGGATCCATTACCAGCGCAAGCTCCGCCGGGGCCACTGCCGCGCCCTCGGGCCAGCCAGCCAGCGCCAGCGCGGCCTCGCGCACTGGCGGATGTACGCACAGATCCGCCAGCGCGGGCGACGGCGCATACACCACGTCGAGCGCTTTCTCGCCTGGACGCGCCCGCGCTTCAGCAGCAGCCAGCTCTGCCAGCGCCTCGCGCATCGGCCCAGCGAGCGCGCCGGCAAAGCGTCCCCAAGTCGCGCCACCGGGGGCATGCAAGCCGAGCAACCAGCCAGTGCCCGGCGCCGCGCGCAGCGGCTCGCGGGCTGGCGACAGGAATAGCTCGATGGTTGGCGGCATGCCGAGCGCGGGCAAGATCGGGTCGAGGGCCTCAGGATCGAGTGTGATCTCGAAATCGCCCACCGCCGCAGCCCGTGCCACCGAATCGGCCAATAACGCGAGCACTTCAAGCCGGTGGTCGCCTCTCGCCGGCTCGTGGTCGGTCTCGGCGAGGACGCAGCCATAGCCACCCGTGGCCAAGGCTGCCAGGTCCAGCGCGCCCGCGCCAAAGACCTCGACCATGGAATCCAGTTGTTCGGCCAGGCCTGCGTCGCACGCGCGCTCTGCCACCGGCCCAGCCAGCGCCTCTTGTAGGCGCAACAAAAGCGGCGCACAAGCTGCCGCTCGCTCGACCGCCCGCCGCGAAAGCACGAGCTCGCCATGCGGGCGGTGGCAAAGCGTGCCCGTCACATCGGTCGCCGACTCGCTGGCACCGGGAAGCCCTGCCAGCACGGCGCGAGTTCGGGGCAAGTCAGTCAGTGAGATCTCTCGTAGTCGCTGGCGGATCGGATCGATCACAGCGTCGACCGCTGCCGGCAAGCCGGCCAAGCGCTGCGCCAGCCACTGCGCCGGCGGCTGTCCCACCAGAGGCGGCGCGAGATCATGGCAAAGTACGCCCCGGTCGATGAGCACGAGCAACAACTCGTCCACATCGCCTGCCTCGCCGCTTGCCGCGACCTCGACCGCACCGCTCACCGCGGGCCAGGGCGTCCACTGCCACGCACGCTCGATCGCGGCGCCAAGCACCGAATCGACCTCACTGGAACGCACGTCGAGGCCGTCGGCGGCAAGACCGAGCCAGACCACTTCCTCCCCCGCCGCCATCAGCGAGGGCGCTATTCGCAACCTGACTTGGGGGCGAATCTCCGGCTGGTCGAGCAGCGCGCGCCCCAGAGCAGCCACGCGTTCCCAGGTCGGCGCCAAGACAGCCTCGACCTCATCGGTCTGAAGCTGCGTGCGCGAGCCCAGTCTGCCCATGGCCACGCCGGCCAGCAGGCCCACGGGCGTGGGCCGAAAAGCAGCACGGCGGGCGTAGCGGGAGAGTGCGGCCGAAGCAGCGGGGCCAGGGTCTCGTTGCAACGCCGTTGCCAGATCCGGACTGGCCAACTCCACCGCCATCGCGCCCAAGGGATGCCGCCGCAAAGCCGCTCGCGGATTGCGCAGACCGCGCACCGGCAGAAGCGGCGCGCGCATCAGGAAGCGCGAGATTGGCTGGAACGACATGCCAGGAAGGTTACACCGCGAGAATGCTTTTTCGCGAAACCATCACGGTGGCGGCG
>PMZX01000154.1:11985-39536 GCA_003170035.1 Myxococcales bacterium
GGTCGAGGCAGAACCAGACCGTCAGCCGCCAGGGTGTCCACCGGAAAATGTCCCCACGACACGATGACGTCGCTGGGCCGCAGAAACGCCTGCCAACGCGCCACGAATGATTCCCAGCTCTCGCCGGCCAGAAGCGCGCCGCTAGCCAGGCGAATATGGAATGGCGTGGTCGGCGCCAGGCTGTGGCGCGGGGCGATCACAGCCTCGAAGCTTTCGCCGCTCGACGGCCGGCGCGCCAGCCAGTGCACGATCTCGGCCGGGTGGCGCGTGGGTGCGTGGCGCGGCCAGGTGTTGGCCTCACCATGCACGCACAGGATGTCGGCCCTGCGCTCGCGCAGCAGCGGCGGGATCGGGCTGCGCGGTGGCCGGTTGTTGCGGCGCGAGTACAGGCGATGGCGGCCGCCCGAGCTGGCCTGGACGTAGCGGATCTGCATCTCGACCATCGCGTGGAACGGCCGCAGCAGCGTCTGGAAGCGCTCGCGGTCGCCCTCCAGATGACCGAGCACATGGGCCAGCGCCTCGATCGTGGCCATGCAGTGGAAGGCGGGCTCGCGCCGAATGGGGTTGTATGCGCTCTCCTTGGGCGGGGTGAAGCGCAACTGCGGCAGACGCAGCAGCGCCGGGTTGGCTTTCAGCAGCCTTTGCGCCTGGCCCCAGGTCCCGTCGACCAGGATGAGAGTCATAGGCTGCCCAGGCGCCACGGACTCCACGTCGCGCGCCGCCGGCCCTGGATAGATGACGTGGGTCTCGCTGCTGGCCAGCGCTGCCTGCACCACGGGATCGTCGGAGAAATCGATGCCCACGCGCAACAGGGCGCCCGGCAGACACAGCCGCGCAATGCGAGCGGTGCCGATGCCCACGTCGCGCTCGCGCGGGTGTTGCAGGACGATCACACGCGTGCGGGTTTGCAGGGACGTGATGTGCGCGCAGTAGCAGACGGTGGTGGGCCGGCGACAACGCTCGCACAGGGCGCGCGGCGCGGGTTCAGCAGGGACGGTCAGGGCGGATCTTGCCACCCTTGATGGAACATGGGGTGGAGCAGACTCGGGCACGGATCAAGCAATAGTACACAGCGCGCGCCCTCGCCAGGACCAGCTACAATGATCCGCATCGTGGTTTCTCTTTGTGCGTGGGCGGCGCCCATCCTGCTATCGGCGCAGACGATCTTGGCTGCGGCTACCACTCCGCCCGCCGCCACCTACCCGTCGGCCACCGCGGCCGTGCAGGCCCTGATGGCCAGCAAACCGCGCGTGGTTGCGTTCGGCGAATACCACCAACAGAAGAAGACCGCCAAAGTGCCGTCCGCGCTCAGGCACTTCACCCGCGAGATCTTGCCGGCGCTGCGCGCTGCCGGTGCCACCGACCTGGTGGCGGAAACTTGGATCACGACTGGCTCGTGCGGCGAGGTGGAACGAAAGGCCGTGGCCCGCGTGGACAAGACGACCCAGCGCCCAGCCAGCACCGAAAACGAGGTCGTCACCCTGCTCCGTCAGGCCAAGGCGCTGGGCATCGAACCGCGCATCCTGCAGGTCGCCTGCAAGGACTACCAGGCCATCTTTGCCAACAGCCGGCTGGACTTCGACCGTCTGCTACGACTCACGCGCGACCAGCTTGAAACCCAGATCCGTGCGGCCCTGCAGCGATCCGGCAGCCGCCTGGTTATCAGCTACGGAGGCGCGCTTCACAACGACCTACGCCCGTCGGCCGATCTGGCGCCCTATGCCTTCGGCGAAGCGGTTGCGCGCGCCGTGGACGGCAAATACCTGGAGATCGATCTCTACGTGCCGGAGTACATCGAGAAGGATCCTGGCATCCGGCGCGAGCCTTGGTACGAGCAGTATCGTCGCGCCTATCGCCCCAAGCTCGTCGTGGTCGTCCCGCGCGGGCCCGGATCCTACGCCCTCATCTTCCCGCGCCGGCNNGGGAAGACCTTCAAGTACGTTCCATCCCCCAGGCGGCCCGCTCGTTCTTTGCCCCAGATCTCCTTGAGCGGCATGAGAACGAAGTCAGGCCGCTCGGCCAGGAATCGCTCGACCACTGATTCATTCTCTTGCCGAAGAAGCGTGCAGGTGGCGTAGACCAGTCGGCCGCCGGGCGCCACCAACGGCGCGTAGGTCACCATGAGAGAGAGCTGCTGCGCCGGAAATGCGTCGACGGTCCTGGGCTCAAGCCGCCAGCGCGCCTCGGGATTGCGGCGCAAGGTGCCCAGTCCCGAGCAGGGCGCGTCCACCAAGACGCGATCCCATGCGCCCAGCTTGGCCTCCGCCGGCAACTCGACACCGCGCACCTCACGCGCCGCCACGTTCGACAGGCTCGCACGCCGCGCGCGACGGCGCAGTTCTTCCAGCTTCTTGCCGTTGGAATCGAGCGCCAGGATGCGCCCCTGTCCGTCGAGCAGCGCGGCCAGAGCCAGGGTCTTGCCGCCCGCGCCGGCGCAGGCGTCAACCACGCGGCCGCGCGGGGGCGGCGCCACAGCCTCGGCCACCAGCTGACTCCCCTCGTCCATCACCTCGAAAAGACCGTCGCGAAACGCGGACAGTCCGAAGGCATTGACCCGCGTCTCGAACAGCAGGCCCGTAGGCGACAGCTCGGTCGGCCGTGCCACCACGCCCTCCTCGGCCAGACGCGCGACCAGTTCCTCGCGCGAGACCTTGACCCCGTTGCTGCGTACGGCGAGGGGAGCCCGTTCGTTCATGGCCGCGGCCAACGCAAAGGCATCAGCCTCACCCAGATCAACCACCAAACGCTCCATCATCCAGTTTGGATACGACAGCCGCAGTGCCTCGCGCTCGATGCCCTCACTTTTTCCCAGGCCCGCATCGTCCGCGGCAGCCTTCGTAAGATCGACATCCCGGCGCAAGATCCGCCGTGCTTCGGCCTTGGCTGCATCGACCGGCAAGCCATTGCGCAGCTCATAGACTATGAGCTTCAGTTCCTGCCGGCCAGCCGGCGAGAGCGGCTCGGGCCTGCCGCGGCCCTGCGCCGTGGTCAACAACTCGTCGACCACTGCCTCCAGCCGGCGCTCCCAGCGCACCAGCCCGTACACGGTCTCGGAGATCAGCCTTCGATCGCCGCTGCCCAGCTGCCGGTTAGCGCGAAACGCCCCCGCGATGATGTCGGTCAGAAAACCCCACTCTGCGCGCGCCTCGGCCGCGATCTCCAGGGCCAGGGCACGCGCTGGCCCGCCCAGCCGGCGCGCCGGGCCCCCTGGGCCTGCGGAGTCGTTCTTTGAGTTCATTTTGCAGATCGACCGCTCAATAACTCAGCCCGAATCCGTAGGGGAAAAGCGGCGCGTAGCTGGCATCGCCCTGGTTGATCGGGATCTGCGACNNAGCACATCGGCCACGCCGTCGCCCTCGCTGCCGGGCAGCCAGACCACCAGCACGGCCTGCACGCCGGCGATGACCGGCTCGATGGGCAAGGGCCGACCGGTGATCAGAACCATCACTACCTTCTTGCCCGAGGCCTTCGCGGCCGTGATCAGGCTCATGTCATCTCGGGAAAGGCCCAGCTCCTTGCTGTCGCCCTTGCCCTCGGCGTAGGGCTCTTCCCCGACCACCACGACAATCGCGTCGGCCGCATCCGCGCCCCTCACACCCGGCGCGAAAGAAACTTTCCCGCCCGCGGCAGCCTTCTGGATGGCCGCCAAGATGGTGGTGCCGGGGGTGACGTTGCCCCGCCGGCCCGACCAACCCACGGTCCAACCGCCGCACTGGATGCCCATGTCGTCCGCCTTGCTGCCCACCACCAGGATACGGCCGGTCTTCGGCAGCGGCAGCACGGCGTCCTGATTCTTGAGCAGGACCGCGCTCTGTCGAACCGCCTCGCGCGCCAACCCCCGGTGCTCGGACGAGCCCAGCTGGCCGGCAAACGCTGGATCCGGGAAGGGATGCTCCCACAGTTTGAAACGCGCCTTCTGCTTCAGGATGCGGCGGACGGCATCATCGATGCGCGCGATGGGCACGCGTCCATCCTTGACCAGGTGGCGCAGGCTCGAGAAAAACCACGTATAGCTGAGTGGCACCATGGCCATGTCGACGCCGGCATTGATGGCAGCCTCGATCTTGCGATCGTTCGAGCCGGGAAGGGTGGCGATGGCTTCCCAGTCGCTGACCACGAAGCCCTCGAAGCCAAGCTCACCCTTGAGCACGTCGGTGAGGAGGTGCTTGTTGGCGTGCATGGGGGCGCCGTTCCAGCGCGAGAACGACACCATGATCGAGCCGACGCCCGCCTTGACCGCGGCGGCGTAGCCAGGCAGGTGGATGGCGCGCAGCTCTTGTTCGGAACAGATGGTGTCGCCCTGATCCTTGCCCCCGGCTGTGCCGCCGTCGCCGAGAAAGTGCTTCGCACAGGCAAGCACCGCATCGGGCCGGCCCGGCTCGCCCTGCAGGCCCTTGACCATGGCCGCGGCCATCGTCTCGGACAGCTCGGGCGTCTCGCCAAAGCCCTCGTAGGTGCGGCCCCAGCGCTCGTCGCGAGGCACCGCAATGCAAGGGGCGAAGGTCCAGGGAATGCCAGTCGCCAGCATCTCCAACGCCGAGGCGCGTGCGACCTTTTCGGCCAACTCGGGGTTGCGCGTGCATCCTATGCCGATGTTGTGGGGAAAGATGGTGGCGCCCTTGACCAGGCCGTTGCCGTGGACCGCGTCGGTGCCCCAGATGATGGGGATGCCCAGGCGGGTGCCCAGGGCGCGGGTCTGCATGGAAGTGACCAACTTGACCCAGTTCTCGGGCGTGTTGGGCTCAGGTCGCGACTCGGCGCCGTTGAGCACCGACCCGACGAACAGTTTGCGCACGTCATCGGTGTTCTGCGCCAGCTTCCAGTCGATCTGGGTCATCTGCCCGATCTTCTCTTCGAGTGTCATCTTGCCGAGCAGTTCCTCGATGTCGGGCGTCGGGACGCTGGCACGGCTCGCAGCAAGCTGGCCTTTGGATAGGCCGGGCTGCATGCCGACGCAGCCAAGCGTTGCAAGGAACGCGGCGAAAAGGGCGCGCGGAGCGCCGAAAACAGGGACAGTTGACCGGCGAGAGGGTTTCATTGCGAGACAGTACACCGGTCGGGGCGGAAGCGGGAAGGTCCGCCGTGCTAGCTACTTTCGATGCACAATCTCGAGATCAGGCCGCAGACCCAGGGCCGCACCGTAGCGGAACAGCCCGTCCATCTCGGCGGTGCCCGGGTCCACCGACGCACGCAACGGCGCTCGCAAGAGCGCATGCTCCAGTAGCCGCTCCGGCCCATGGGCGTCGCGCCGCCAGCGACCCGCACCGCCATCAAGCACGGGCGAGACAACCGCCAACCCGGCGAGCACGATCGCCGTGACCATGCGCGCGCGGCCCAAGCGGGCGGCCAACTCAGCGGCGCCAGTGCATACGGGCACCGCGGCGGCCATCAGGGCCGCAGGTAGGCCCGCGCGGGTGGTGTCGAGATGGAGCCCGCTCTGCCCAGGCGGATGGCCGAGCAGGAGCGCCGTGACCATGGTGAACCCCAGCCAGAACGCAACCAGCGGCGCCCGCCGGAGCAAGGCCACCGTCCCCACCCCACCCAGCAGCAGCCCCACCACGCCCAACTCGTCGCTCAGTTCGGCCGCGGTTCTGACCACCACGGCGCGGTCACGAATCCCAGTGGGCCACAAGCGGGCCAGGGTATGCAGAACGTTGCCTGAACCTTCGGAGGCCGCCATGGTGGCCAGCCACGACCCGCCGAGTGCGGCGACGAAAAGCAAGGGCGCCAGCAATGGCCAGCGGCTGCCCCGGCGCAGTTCCCAGAGCCACAGCCCAAAGGCCAGGGGCCACAACAGGGGACCAGCCACGGGATCCACGCCTGCGGCCAGGCCCGATAGGCCGGCCAGCGCGAACCCGTGCCCTGCGGTCCCCTGTGCACGCAGAAACGGCAGCGCGGCCCACCAGGCCCCTGCCAGAAGCGCTAGCGTGGCCGCCGCCGCGTCCGCAGAAGTTGCTGTCTGAAACGTTGCCAACGACAGGCCGCCGGCCAACGCGGCCCCTGCGGCCAGCAACGGCTCGTACACGAAGTCGCGCGGGCCCTGACGGGCGTGCGGGGGCGGGCGCATCGCGGCCAGCAGATCGGCGCACACCCGGCCCAGCAGCGTGACTGCCAGCGCGGCCAAGAGCGCAGACGCTAGGTTGGCGCGAGCCGCACCATCACCGAAGGGAAGATAGACGGCAAGACGCGCAGCCAAGTGAGCCAGTGGCGCTCCCGGATCCTGGGATCTGGCCCCGAGCGCCGCGGCCACTCTCGACGCCGCCGCAACCCGATCCAACCCAAGCGGCGTGCCCGCGATGTAGATCACCAGCGACCCAAAGAAGAGCGCTGGATCGAGGGCCGGCCAGGTCCGCGGCGCGTGGGGAGCCGGCGAGCCCGAAGGGGGAAGCGCGCGGGCAGTCATGGGTCGATCCAACGCGAAAGCCAGCTCGCTGTCGAGAAACGATTCGTGTCCACTCCGACCACGACCACGGCCACGTCTGCGGCCACGGCCTTCTGCAGCTATCGTGGAACTAGGAGACCGGCCCCGTAACTTGACGTCCGCGCCGCGGCCGTCTATCCCGAGAGGGTGCATGTCATTCGGGGCCGCCAACGCGTCACGTCCGAGCTAGGGCGTCCGCTGCGTGCGCCTGCGATAGCCATTGGAAACTTCGACGGCGTGCACCGCGGACACCAGGCCTTGGTGGACGCGACCAGCCGCCTGGCCCACGCGGCGGGCGGTGAGACCGTGGTCCTGACCTTCGATCCCCATCCGGCGCGGTTCTTTGCACCCGCCCTGGCGCCACCCATGTTGGTGACGCTGGAACGTCGGTTGGAGCTGCTTGCCGACGCGGGCGCGGATGTGGTCGTGGTCGAGCCCTTCACGGCCGAACTTGCGACCCTGCCCGCCGAACGCTTCGTAGCCGAGATTCTGCGAGCAGACCTCGGCGCCCACCACCTGGTGGTGGGCTGGGATTTCACGTTCGGGGCCGGCCGGCAAGGCAACGCGACCATGCTCACCAGCGAAGGCGCGCGCCTTCACCTGGGGGTCAGCATCGTGCTTCCGGTCATGGTCGCTGGGCTGGTCTGCTCGTCGACCAAGATCCGCGAATTCGTGCTCGAGGGCCGGGTGGAAGGCGCGGCCATGCTTCTCGGCCGCCCGTTCGAGCTTACCGGTCGCGTGGTGCGAGGCGTGCAACGCGGCCGCACCCTGGGCGTCCCAACCGCCAACTTGCATCCCGAAGCCGACCTGTTGCCCAAGCCGGGCGTCTACGCGGCCTGGGCGCGTCGACTGGACGCCTCACCGACCCTGCGCCTGCGCGCCGCCGTGAGCATCGGCACCAATCCCACCTTTGCCGCCGAGGACCAGGATGTCCCGTCCGGCGTGATCGTCGAAGCCCACCTGTTGGATTTCGACGACGACCTCTACGGCGCACGCTTGCGCCTGGAATTTGTCGGTCGCCTGCGGGACCAGCGGACTTTCCCTTCTGCGGACGAACTGGTGGCCGAGATCAGGCGTGACCTTTCGCGAACCCGGGAGCTCCTGCCGTGAGCATGGAACACCTCTACGAAACCGAGACAATGGCCGAGTTGTGCGCGCGCCAGGGCCGACTGAGCGAGGCCATCGCCATCTTCCGCGAGCTGTCCGAAACCGCTACCGACCCTGATACGCGGGCACGCGCCCGGGCTCGACTGACGACTCTGGAGGCGACCTGGCAGCCGCTGCGCGTGGCCGAGGTTCCTCCCGCGGATCTGGCCTTGCCACCCATTCCCGGGGTTTCGCTGCTGGTGGGCGAAGACCAGGTGACGGTGGCCTGGGCCCTGCCACCCGAGACCAGCTCGCCGGCTCTCGACGTTCTGGTCTTGCAGCGAACACCCGGCGGCATCGATCCGCAGAAGAAGCTCTTGCCTCTGACCGAAACCTCGGGCCGCATCGGCCTGCTCCTGCCCGGCGTGCATTCTGCCCTGGCGGCCGCGGGCACCATACGCGAGGGCCGCTTCATAGCATTCGTCCGGTCCGCTGGCTGAAACTACACCACGCCCTGGTCGATCATCGAATCCGCCACCTTGACGAAGCCGGCGATGTTGGCGCCCATGACGTAGTTGGTGGGCTGGCCGTAGTCCTTCGCGGTCTTGTAGGCAGCCGCGTGGATGGCCTGCATGATGCCCTTCAGCTTGGCGTCGACCTCTTCGCGCGTCCACGACAGATGCATCGAGTTCTGGCTCATCTCGAGGCCCGAGGTGGCCACGCCACCAGCATTGGCGGCCTTGCCAGGACCGAACAGCACCTTGGCCTTGAGGAACTTCTCTACCGACTCAGGCGTCGACGGCATGTTCGCGCCCTCTGCGATGACGGTGCAGCCGTTCTTCAGCAGCGTGTCGGCGTCTTTTCCCTCGATCTCGTTCTGCGTGGCCGAGGGGAAGGCCGCGTCGCACTTCACGACCCACGGGCGCTTGCCGGCCACGAACTCGCAACCGAACTTCTTGGCGTACTCCTGGATGCGGCCCCGGCGCACGTTCTTGAGGTCGAGCACGAAGGCGAGCTTGTCCGGGGTGATGCCCTTGGGATCGTGAATGAAACCGTCCGAGTCGGACAGCGTGACCACCACGGCGCCCAGTTGGTTCAGTTTCTCGACCGTGTACTGGGCTACGTTGCCCGACCCCGAAACGGCGCAGATCTTGCCCTTGAAAGTCTCTTTGCGTGTCTTGAGCATCTCTTCCGCGAAGTACACGACGCCGTAGCCGGTGGCCTCGGGACGGATCAGCGAGCCGCCCCAGTTGAGCGCCTTGCCGGTGAATACGCCGACGAACTCGTTCTTCAGCCGTTTGTACTCACCAAACATGTAGCCGATCTCGCGACCGCCCACGCCGATATCACCGGCGGGTACGTCGGTGTCTCCGCCGATGTGGCGGTAGAGCTCGGACATGAAGCTCTGGCAAAAGCGCATGACTTCGTTGTCGGACTTGCCCTTGGGGTCGAAGTCGGAGCCGCCCTTGCCGCCGCCCATGGGCAGCGTGGTGAGCGAGTTCTTGAACACCTGCTCGAAGCCGAGGAACTTCAGAATGGACAGGTTCACGCTCGGGTGCAGGCGCAGACCGCCCTTGTAGGGACCGATGGCGCTGTTGAATTCGATGCGATAGCCGCGGTTGACCTGGACTCGTCCCTCGTCATCGATCCAAGGAACACGGAACATCAGCTGGCGCTCCGGCTCCACGATCCGCTCGAGGATCCTGTTCTGCTCGTACTTGGGATAGCGGTCGAGGCACGGCCGCAACGACTTGAGCACCTCGGTCACAGCCTGGTGGAACTCCGGCTGTCCGGGATCCCTCTTGGTCACCAAATCGATCACTCTCTGCGCATAGGACATGTTGTTTCCTGTTGTATGAACCGCATTGCGCGAGCGGCGAATCGGAGATGAATGCCCCGTATGTTTAGGGTTAATCCTGTGTAACACATGGTGAACGTCTCTGGTCGCGCCAGCTCAAGCTAGCAGAGTAGTATCAAACACCCTCATCGCCGACTAAACCGGCGGGCTCTCCAGCCAATTAGATGCCTAGGGAACGATCAAGATGCACTTGTCGGTGCACAAGGTGGTGCCGTTCTTGGCGCCGTCGTCACACTCCTCCCCGAAAAGGCTATCCACATTTCCGTCCCCGCAATACGGCGGCTTCTTGCACCCCGGCGCGCAGCCTGTCGGCATGTTGTAGCTCGCCTGATTGACCCCATCGTCACACGCTTCACCGAAGTCGGCGTCCACCTTGCCGTCTCCGCAGTAGGGGCCGATCGTGCACTGGGTGGTACATCCGCCATAGGCGGCGTCGGAATTGTTCGGCCCGTCGTCGCATTGCTCGGTGCCGTTGACAATCCCGTCGCCGCACTGGGGAGTGCACACAGTGCGGATCCAGTTGAATTGGCCGAGCGTCAACTTGTAGCTGGACTGGGTCACGTGCCGCTCGGCCTGGAAGACCACGATCTCGTAGACCCGACCAACGGTAAGTCCGTACGTCGTTGCGCCTGCAGCGCCGAGCGTCACGCTGCCCGGCGTGGCCCCGTGGATGCCGCCTATGTCGACGGCCAATTGGCCGTTCACGAACACCCACACGTCGTCATCGCCTATGAAATTCAGCGATTCACCGCCTCGATACTCGAACCAGTAGCGCACCTCGCTGGTAAAGGAGAAGTTGTGTTTCTGCCCGGCCGAGTCGGCACCGAGATACGGAATCTCGGGACCATCGGGGAGCGTGGCCCAGCCACGGTTGTCGAGCGGGAAGAAAGGCGGCGGGTTTGTGACCTTGGGATCCGTCCCGCCATGGTTGTAGACGAACGTGCCGTCCGGCTGTCTCGCCAGGGTAATGGTGTCGAGCACCATCTTCGTATGCGGGGTGTTGTCGTGATACCAAGCATTGAAGTCCGTGGCATTCGTCGTGTTCGACTTGGCCTTGTCGACGGCATCGTTGTAGACCGGCTTGCGATCCGATCCGAGGGTGGGCGTGACTATCCCTGGGCACACGCCCCCGATCACCGGGGGCTCGAAATTCGGGTGCGGAGGTGGCGTCAGGGTCGCTGGCGCGGTCGACGGAATCATATCGCGGAAGATAATCGGCACCGTCAGATCGCCGCTGGCTCCTTGCACCTCTTGCGTGCACTGCCAGTTCGCCTCGAGCTTGCAATCAGCCGAGCACCCGTCGCCGGATCGGATGTTGCCGTCATCGCACTCTTCGCTGGGCAGCTTGAGCCCGTCACCACAGGGAGAGGTGCAGCCGCTGGTGCCGGTGCACACCGGCTCCGACTGGCAGGTAGGCGAGCACCCGTCGCCAGGGATGAGATTCCCGTCGTCGCACGACTCGTTGCCCTCGCGAATGCCGTCACCGCAGACTGTCTTGTGACACGCCTCTCCTGGCGCGGAACAGGCGTAGCCGGGCTCGACCTTGCAGGTCGCGCTGCAGCCGTCCCCGGCCGTGGTGTTGGCGTCGTCGCATTCCTCCGAACCCACCAGCAGGCCGTCGCCGCACTTGGGCTGACAGCGAAGGCCGGCCCCGAGACAGACCCAACCCACCTCCACGGTCGAGCAATCGGCCGAGCAGCCGTCGCCGCCCGTGGTGTTGCGGTCATCGCAGACCTCGTTGCCTGAGATGCGACCGTCACCGCACACCACGGTCGAGATGCAAGCCGCGCCCACGTTGGGGCAAGCCCAGTCGGTTTCGACCCGGCAGGCCGCCGAGCAACCATCCCCCGAGGTCTTGTTGCCATCGTCGCATTCCTCGCTGGGGTCGAGTTTGCCATTGCCACAACAACCGGAGGGGCCACAGCCAGACTGCGGAACGTCCCCCGCGGCAGCCGCGTCAGGTATGGTGAAAATGGCGCCAAAGTCCTGGGCGGCGTCTCGAATCTCAGTACTGCCGCCGGCCCCGCCGACGCCGCCTCCAGCCCCGGCGCCCTCGCCAGCCTTGACTCCACCCTGAGGACTACAGGCACCGAAACCAAAACCAAAGCCCAGGACAAGCACAGCCAGTGATGAGGCACACGTCGCGTGGGGAGCCCGCCGGCTTTGCCCCCTGCGGGGAGGCGTTGCGGGTGGGGGGCCGAAGGGCGAAGCGAACCCTTTCAGGGTTCCCATGTCAGGCTGGGGGAGAGTATTGGCTGGCATGATTAGCACTCCTCGCGTCCGCGCGATCCCACCGCGACTCGTTCAGAAAGCTTCTTCGCGTGGGTAGGGCGCAGTCCGCGTCCTCCTGAAGACAGCGATCCGCAAGCGGACCGGTCCGGGCGCATCGCGTCTCCACTCGCACACACCATACTGATCCCATTCTACTTGATCGTTAGGTGCCCGCTGCGTGCGATTCATTCCCGCCGGCCGTTTTCGTCAACGCCTTGGCCGACTTGACCCACAATGTTATGTATACTGTCCGGCGTCCGTATGACTCCGACCGTACTACGCACGACTCAAGAAATCGCCGCGCACACCGCGGAGAGCGAAAAGCTGCAACTGGTTTCGCTCGGCGCTGGAGTTCGTCTGCTGGCGGCGGCTCTGTTCTTGGCACTCAGCCTGCTTTGCTGGGGCCTGTCCGGTGACTCCACATGGCGCTACAGCCTACCGGTGGTGTTGGCCTATGGGGTCGTGGCGGCGATCCTTTTCGCCATCCGCCGCCGCGCCGAAAACACTCGTTTCGCGGCGGTCCCCTTCGCGCTGGACCTGGCCGTGCCCTACGTCGCTCTGCGCGCAACCATCGCCAGCTATGGAGAGGCGGGCCAAGTCGTGGCCGGCCTGGGCCTGGGAATATTCGTCCTCGTCGTGGCGGTCTGCGGACTCTATCTGCGAAGAAGCCTCATTTTTGCTGCCACTATCGTTGCGATGGCAGAGGAGAGCCTGCTGCTCTGGCAAGCCGGCGTTTCGCCCTGGCACATGGCGCTCGCCTGCTGCGTGCTGGTCCTCGCCGCCGGAGTCGGCGTCATCATCGTGGAACGAACCAACCGGCTGGTCCGTGAGACGGCCGGGGTCGAGGCGGCCCGGCATCAACTGGCAGACACACGCGCCGAATACGATCAGCTTGCGCGCCTGCAAAAAGACAAGGACAGCCTTGTCCAGCTCATCGTGCATGACATGCGCGGCCCGCTCAGCGCAGCCATCCTGTCACTCGAGTTCCTTTCGCGAGAACTCAAGCGCCAGTCCGCCACACGGGACATGTTGGAGGCCAGCGAAGATGCCCTCACCTCGTCGACCAACGTGGCCAACATGATCACGCAGATCCTGGACACGAACAAACTGGAAGAGGGACGCATCACGCTCAATCTGGTGCCGGTATCTGCGCGGGAGATGCTCGATCTCACGCGCCAGCAGGCGCTTTCGCGCGCCCAGAGCAAGTCGATCAGCATCGCGGTCGACGCGCCTGACAGCCTGTTCATGGTGGCTGACCGGCGCCTCTTCCCGCGACTTCTCGACAACCTGGTGTCCAATGCCCTCCGCTACACCGCCACCGGAGGACGCATCCTGCTGGTGGCGGCAGAAAGTGGGGGCGAGCTCGTCCTGTCCGTCCACAACACGGGCGAGCCCATCCCTGTCCCCGATCGAGAAAAGATCTTCGCCAAGTTCCAGCAGGGACAGAGTGAAGCCCTACGCATGTTCGGCTGGGGTCTGGGTCTGTATTTCTGCCGTCTGGTCGCCGAGGCCCACAGCGGCCGCATCGCCGTCGAGGACGTAGTCGGCTGGCCCACCTCGTTCGTCATTCGCCTGCCGGCCAATACACCATCTCCGAACTAGCATCGTTGAATCGCTAGACCTGCACCGCCTTGCGCCACCGAACATCAACCTATGCCATTCAACCCAAAACAAAGGACATGCGCATGAGAGCACTCAAGCTGTTGGCCGCCAGTTTCTTGGTTCTGTCGCCAGCCCTATCCCAGGCCGGCACGTGGGAGATCGACCCCGTCCACTCGAGCATAGAATTCAGTGTCCGCCACATGATGGTCAGCACCGTCAAAGGTCGCTTCCAGAAGGTCAAGGGCACGCTGGAACTCGACGAGAAAGACCCCAGCAAGTCCACCGTGGAGGTGAGCATCGAAACCGCNNCAAGTTCCCCGCGATCGCGTTCAGGTCGACCAAGGTCGAGAAGGCGGGCAAGGGCAAATTCAAGGTCACCGGGGACCTCACCATGCATGGGATCACCAAGCCGGTGGTGCTCGCGGTCGAGGGACCGTCGGCCCCCATCAAAGACCCGTACGGCCGAAGTGTGAGGGGTGTAATGGCGACCGGCAAGATCGACCGCAAGGACTGGGGCATGACGTGGAACCAGGCACTCGATAGCGGCGGCATGGTGGTCAGTGACGAGGTCAAGTTGGAGATCAACGCCGAGCTCGCCGAGCGCATGGCAGCTCCACCCGCACCGGCGGCCGCCGAGAAGCCTGCGGTCGCGACTGGCGGCACCAAAGCACCGTCTGCGGCACCAACCAAGCCAGCGACGCCAGCCGCCGCACCTGCGAAACCCGCCAAGTAGAATCGGCTCCGAAACAAAAAAGGGGGGCGGATATCGGACCTGAGAGGTACACTTTCTGGTAGAGCGTACCTGCCTTCGTGAAAAGCGTCGTGTCTCTGCCTGAACTCCCCCTGAGAAAATTGGCCGTTGTCGAAGCGGTTGAAGGCGATCGCGCCTTCCGCCGCCGCATCATGGAGATGGGGCTGATACCGGGGACCAAGGTTCGTCTGGTCGCCGTGGCCCCCATGGGTGACCCTTTGACCCTGGAACTGCGCTCCAGCCGGCTTTCGCTGCGCAGGAAAGAAGCGGCGCAGGTCCGCGTCCGGGTATGAGCCAAAGCAGCACTCCCGCGAGCGCCGAATCGCTTCGTCCCCTGGTCGCCCTGGCCGGTCACCCCAACACGGGGAAGACGACCCTGTTCAACGTACTCACCGGGAGTCGTGCGCGGGTGGGAAACTACCCGGGCATCACGGTGGAGCGGCGCATGGGCGAGGCGGGCCTGGAAGGCGTGGGTCCGGTCGATGTGCTCGACATCCCCGGCACCTACTCGCTGGTCGCGCGCACGGGCGAGGAACAGATCGCCATCAACGCCATGCTCGGCCTGGCCGGCCAGAGGCGCCCCGACGCGGTGGTGATCTGCGTGGACGCCACCCAGTTCGTCCGTTCGTCTCATCTGGTCTTGCAGGCGCTGGAGTTCGGCCTGCCCGTGCTGGTGGCCCTGACCATGACCGATGAGGCCAAGGAAGCCGCGCCCGACCCGGCCGAGATGGGGCGGCACTTGGGCTGTGAAGTGGTCTCCGTAGTCGCAGCCCACGGCCGCGGCGTGGCCGAGCTGAACACGGCCATCGCGCGCCGACTGCGGGACCCCGAGCGGCGCGAGATCTGGCACTGGCAGCCCACGGCCTGGTTGCGCAGGCTGCTCGCCGAAACCCGGACTGCTCTGCCCGCCGACTGGCCGTCCTGCGACGCCATGGCGCTCTGGGCGCTGATGAGCGTGGAGCCTGGCGACGAGCTGCACGGAATTCCGGCGGCCCTGCGGCGGGCCGTGCACCTTCCTCCCGAGACGCGAAAACGTGTCGATGACGAGGCCATCTTGGGCCGCTACGCCTTCATGGATGCCACGCTCGCCCCGCTGGGCCACCACGAGCCGGATCGCAGCCTGACCGAGAGGGTGGACCGGATCCTCATCCACCCGTGGCTGGGGCTCCTGATCTTCTTGTTGCTGATGTTCGTGCTGTTCGAGGGGTTGTTTGCCGGCGCCGACCCCTTGATCCATCTGATCGAGCGCGTCTTTGCCGCCGCGGGCGACGAGATCAAGCACGCCCTGCCCGGAAGCATCCTGGGGCACTTCGTGGCCGACGGGTTGCTTGCCGGCGTGGGCGCAGTTGCCATGTTTCTGCCCCAGATCCTCCTGCTCTTCTTCTTCCTCGGCCTGCTTGAAGACTCGGGCTACCTGGCCCGCGTGGCGTTCCTGATGGACCGGCCCATGCGCGCCATGCACCTGCACGGCCGCGCCTTCATCCCCCTGCTTGCGGGCTTCGCCTGCGCGGTGCCGGCGATCATGGCCACGCGAACCATGGAACGCCGACGCGACCGCGTGCTGGCCATGATGGTGATTCCGCTCACCACGTGCTCGGCGCGGCTTCCGGTCTACACCCTGATCATCGGCTCGCTCTTCCCTGCCCGACGCATAGGCGGCGTGCTGCCCGCCCAGGGCCTCTTGGTGGTCTTCATGTACGCCTTTGGCATGGCAGCTGCGCTGCTGGCGGCGCTCATCCTGTCGCGCGCCCTGCCGCCTTTGCGATCGCGCCGACTGCCCCTGGTGCTGGAACTGCCGCCCTACCGCAGGCCGCGGCTGCGCGACGTGCGGGGCATGGTGTGGGATCGTTCGCGGCGCTTCGTCACGGACGCGGGAACGCTGATCGTGATCTGTTCAGTGGTGCTGTGGGGGTTGCTGGATTTCCCGCGCCAGCCGGCCTCACCATCGCGCGACTGGAAGGCCGCCATCGCGCAGGTCGAACCAGCGGCGCGGCCGGAAGTGGAGCGCGCCAAGGAGGCCGAGCGCCTGCAGCAAAGCTACGCAGGCCGGATTGGCAAGCTGATGGAGCCGGCGATCGCGCCGTTGGGTTTCGACTGGAAGATCGGGATCGGCCTGGTGGGCGCGTTCGTGGCCCGCGAGGTATTCGTGGCCACCATGGGTGTGGTCTACGGCCTTGAACCGGACACAGCCGGAAGCAGCCTCACCCTGCGCGAAAAACTGCGCCAGGAGAAACGCCCCGACGGCTCGCCGCTCTACACTCCTCTCGTCGGGCTGAGCCTGCTGCTCTTCTTTGCCCTCGCCTGCCAGTGCACCAGCACACTGGCTGTGGTCCGGCGTGAAACCGGCAGCCTGCGCTGGCCCCTGTTCCTCTTCGCGTACACCTCGGTGCTGGCCTGGCTGGTCAGCTTCGCCGCGTATCAGACAGGACGCCTGCTGGGTCTGTGAGACGGCCGTGGCTACCGGGCGGCGGGGCGTTTGCAGCGAAGATCTCGTATGCTTGCCATCCACGCGGAGCTTGAGGTGTATCCATCGTGCGCGATTCAGCCATACCCACCGCCGTCGTAAACCAGCGCGGCCGAGCCCGCATCGCCTCTGGGCATCCCTGGGTCTTTCGGCAGGACGTGCTCTCCGGGCCAGCGACCGATGCGCGCACGGGCGGACCGGCGCTGGTGGCTGTGCTCGACGAACGGCGACGGACGCTGGCCAACGCGACCTGGGCCACTCTGTCCCCGGTTGCCCTGCGCATCCTGCAGCGGCGGAGTGACAGCGGCCCCCTGCCTGAGCTGGTGGCTCTCGTGGCCGAGCGCCTGCAGGCCGCGCTCGCCTGGCGCCAGCAGCTCGCTCTCGATCGCGATGCCTGCCGTGTGGTTCACGGTGAAGCGGATGGTCTGCCCGGGCTCTTCGTCGACCGCTACGCCGATGCGACGGTCATGCAGACCACTTCGGTGGCCATGGATGCGACTCGGCCAGCGCTGGCGGCCTTGCTGAAGAAGCGCCTCGGCGTGCGCATCGTGGTGGCGCGCGACGACGGATCAGCGCGCGACTTCGAGGGCCTGCCGCGCGTTCGCGAGATCGCCGCTGGCGAAGGCGCGACCGAGGTGGTCTACCGGCTGGGAGAAAACCACCTGCAAGCCGATCTGCTCACCGACAGCAAGACCGGCGGATTCCTCGATCAGGCCGATAACCATGCGGTCGTGGCTGCGCTGGCGCCAGCCGGGGCTCGCTGCCTGGACGCCTTCACCTATCACGGCGGCTTTGCGCTGGCCCTGGCGCGACGGAAGGGCCCGGTGCTGGCCACCGACGAGGACGCGCAGGCCGTAGTGCGCGCGCAGGCCAATGCGGCCCGCAACCGGCTGCCCAACCTTGAGGTGCGCCAGGCCAACGCCTTCGAGCTCCTGCGCACCCTGGAAGCGGACAAGCAACGCTTCGACGTCGTGGTGCTGGACCCGCCCGCTCTGGCCAAGCGCCAAGGCGGCGACCATGCCGCGCTTCGCGCCTACCAGGAGATCATCCTGCGTGGCCTGCGCCTGACCCGGCCGGGCGGTCTGGCCGTGACCTGCTCCTGCTCGGGCCGTGTATCGCGCGCGCAGTTTGACGAGTTGGTGTCAGCGGCCGCGACCCAGAGTGGCCGTTCGATCCAGATTCTCGAACGGCGCAGCGCGGGCTGCGATCACCCGGAACTGGCCGGCGTGCCGGAAACCGGGCATCTCAAGTGTTGGATCCTGCGGGTGCTGTGATAAGCATCTGCGATGAGCTTCCTGACTGCGTTTGTCACCGTGTTGCTGGCCGAGCTGGGCGACAAGACCCAGCTTGCGACCCTGGCCCTTGCGGCTGGCGGACATGCCCGCTGGCTGGTCTTCCTGGGTGCGGCGCTGGCGTTGATTGTCTCATCCGCCGTGGCGGTGCTGGTTGGCAGCGCCCTCGGACAAGTCGTGCCCGCCCTCTGGCTTCGCCGGGGCGCCGGGGCGCTGATGATTGGGCTGGGCGTGCTCTATGTCGTGAGCCCGGGCTAGTGCCTCCGGTCAGAAGAGCGGTCATATGGGGAGGGTTGGGGAACCCGCTTAGGGTTCCCATCTCAAAAAGACACGCGCACACCCAGGCGTCCCGCAATGGGAGCCTGGTAGGCAGTCGGCATGAGGTAGTTGGGATTCTTGCTGGCAGGCACCGGGTTGCCGTTCGCGTCGGTCAATGGCGTCCCCTTGGACGTGCTCTGCGCGAGCGTCGTGATGCTCTGGCCTTGGGGGAGCGGCAGGACCCGATCGACCGTGTATTCTTCATCCTGCGCCAGCACCGCCCGTTGGTCGAAGAGGTTGAAGATGTCGACGAAGGCCTCGGCTGACATCTTTGGGCCCAGTGAGCGGCGATAGCCCAGGTGGAGATCGAACTGAGTGAAAAAGGGCGTGCGGCCCATGGAGCCGCGCGGGACGACGAAACTATCGAGCGCGGCCGACCCGGGGTAGCGGCCCAGGGCATTGAGCGGCTGGCCCGAGCGCCCCACGAAGCTGAGCCCGGTGGTGAGGTTGGAGCGGCCGATCGGAAACACGTAGTAGCCGTCGAGCCGGATCAGGTGCGGCCGATCGTTGGGCAAAGGTCCGTTGCGGTTGTCCATGATGCTGTGCACGTTGTACTGTTGGGTGCGCGGGTCCAACTGCGTGGTCAGCACGTCGTACTGCGTGCTCAGGTTTGGGTCGCGCTGGTCGTTGTCGGCGGCGTAGAGACCCGGGTAGTTGCCACGCAGGCTCGAGTAGGTGTACGAACCGGTCACGAACAGCCGCCGCACGAAGCGCTTGGAGACCTGAAGCTGGACCGCCTTGTAGGTTCGCTCGGGCTTGGGTTGGGCCCCGATGTACGCTTCCTCCAAGGCCTTCTGGTTCTCGGGCGTCGGGTTTTGGGCTGCGTTCTGCTGCGCTTGTTGGAGTTCGTTCGGGCTGACCGACCCGCCTGGATTGGCCAACAGACTCGGACCCTCTCCGGTCGGACCGGCCATGTCCTCGATAGCCCGCCCAAGCCAGCGATAGATGAACGAAACGCCGACGACAAGATCCGGCAGGATCTGATACTGGCCGCCCGCCACCACTTCGTCGTTGTAGCTGCCCTTGAGGCCGTCCTGCACCTTCAGCATCTCGCCGGTCAAAGGATTGATCTGGGTGGGATCCAAGGTGCACTGGGTCCAATCCGTCACTCCAGGGGCGCAGGAGCGGACGCTCACTGCCGCACCCTCACCACCAAAACCCCGGTTGGCCAGGGTCATGGGGATGGATTCGTAGAAACGGCCATAGTGCGCGAACACTTTGGACCGGCCTTCGTTGGTCGGATCGTAGACCACGCCCACCCGCGGCGCGATGTTGTCGTTGATGCTCAAGGCCTGATTGCCTCGATAGTCGTATATCCGTTGCGTCTCCCAACGCACGCCCGCGTTCACAGTCACGTTGGGTAAGGGCGAGTAGCTTTCCTGCAGGAAGAGGGCCGAGTTGAGCGCCCGTGTCTTTGCATCGATGACGTCCTGGTAGTAGTGGTTGGGGTTGGCCGGATCCAGCAACTCCTGCAGAAGGTGTGGGGCGCTGGCGTCGCCGAAATCGGACAGGCGCGTTCCGGCTGGCAGCCGGAACAGGGAATACAGATCCGCTTCACCCCCTGGATACAATCCTACCGAACCACGATTGCCATTCAGGCCCGAATTCCAGCGCGCATCCTCGTACTGAATGAACTCGCCGTCGAAGCCGTACTTGAGCTCGTGCAAGCCGGCCTCGTGAAAGATGTTCGTGCTCTTGAGTTGTCCGGCCAGACGGAATGCATCGATGTCGCGCAAGACTCCGTAGCCACCCGACTGGTAGCCTTGCACCGGGCAGCTCTGGAAGCCAGTGGCAGGGTTGTCCGCACACGAGCCGGCCACGTCGGCGTTGAAGTTCACCAGGGACGGCGAGTTGTACCAGTTGATGTCGTTGAGTCGCTCCGCATCCTGAAAAGGCGAGCGACGGTCGTATTGCTCGATGTGCATGCCCAGAGTCGCGTCTAGCCGCCAGCGCCGCTGGAAGAATGCCGCCATCCAGCGCGCAGCTATGTCATTGCTGCGCGTCTTCTCGTTGGACATGCCGGCCAGGAAGTCCATGTTGGCCCCGCGCATGTACTCCTGCTGCGAGTAGATCC
The DNA here is from genome assembly GCA_003170035.1 of Myxococcales bacterium. Taxonomy (GTDB): domain Bacteria; phylum Myxococcota_A; class Polyangia; order Fen-1088; family Fen-1088; genus Fen-1137. The sequence goes on from PMZX01000154.1 coordinate 32,123, forward strand.
CGTACAAACCCAGACTGAGCGTCTGCTCGGAACCCAGTTTCCAGGTCAGCTTACCGGCGTAGTGCTGGGTCGTGGTCTCGCCTGCGTAGCTGCGGCGGTAGAGCGGAACGGTCATTGGCGTACCGTCGGGATTGTTGGCCTGAGTGCCGTCAGGCTGACGCGTGGTCGGATCGATGTGCTCGATGAACATGTCCGCGTACTGCACCAGGTGGTTGCGGGTGATCTCGGGCGCGTAACCCACCCAGATGAACAGCTTGTTCTTGATAATCGGACCGCCCGCCTCGATGCCGATGTTGGTGGTGTAGTCCGGCTCGGTCACGCCGGTCAGCGAGGTCGCGCGACTGACGATGCGATGTTGACTCCCCGAAAATGACCCCGGCGCCACGTATGAGAAGGCGCTCCCGCGCCACTCGTTGGTGCCTGACTTGGTGGCCATGTTGACCACGCCGCCCAGGGCGCGACCGTATTCAGCGCCGTAGCCCGCACTCACCACCTCGACTTCCTCGAGAAAGGGCACGAACAGGTTGGCTCCCAGAGCCCCGTCCTTGAGCCCGGTGATGTTCACGCCGTCGAGGTAGTACGCGTTTTCCAGTCCGGTGCCACCCGACAGAGACAGCCCCACCGGATCCGAGTAGGCACCAGGCGCCTTTTCCATCAGGTCGCTCAGTCTCAATCCGTTGGGCACGTTCGCCGCGAACGCAGGGGTCAACGTGACACCCACGCGTGTCGAGCCAACGTCAATGGCCGGTGCCCGCTGGGCCACGACAACGGTCTCCATACCTTCGGACGACGACCGAAGATGGGCATTGACCGTCACCGTCTGGTCCATCAGCACCGTAGCAGAGGACTCGATACTCACCTCACCGCGGGAAAAGCGAACCAGGTAGGCGCCGATAGGTAGGTCGCGCAGCTGATACTGCCCCTTGGCATCGGTGAGCACGGTCTGGTCACCCTGCGGTCCCGAGGCCACCACCGTCACGCCGTCGACAGGCTGGCGTGTGTTCCGGTCAACCACACGGCCGACGATCGCGCCGGTGGTGGGGCTGGCCATCGCCGCGATTGGAACCGCTAGCAGGCCGGCGACCGCGGCAGGAATCCATCGCCAGGCGCAAGTCTTGTGACAAGTCATACGACTTCCTTAGTTCAATTGGAGTGATGGCTCGGTGTGCCAGGAAGACTTCGGCAGAATCGTACCAATTCCTAAGCCTTATTGGAGCCCGGACTCCATGGCCGCCGCGGTGCCATGGAGGAGTGCGCGCCGACGGCAGGCTCAGGGTGCCGGGTGGGGGCCGTCGTGGGTGTAGTGGAAGTAGTCGAAATCTGCGACGCCGCCGGCGGCGGCCGTGCTCAGGTTGTAGGTGAAGAGTCCGAACTTGATGCCCTCGAACCAGGTGCGCCCTACGGTCACGCTTCCACCCAACGCCGTGAAGCTCACGCCATCGGTCGAGTAGGCGAACGAGATCTGCGACGACGCGCTCATGCTGGCCTTTAGGTACACCGTCGTGGCCGTGAGCGTGGGTCCGGTTGTGTACGTGCCGTCGATGTTGGCGCGCACGACGCTCTTGCCAGCCGTACCCACGACGCCGATCCAGCCGTATGTCTGCCCGAACAGCGTGATTCCGGCCCGCTGCCCGTCGACGATCCCGGTGGTGTCCAGCTTGGTCACCGCGGAGGCCACCTTGCCCATGGCCAGTTGCACGACCGTGTTGTACGCAAAAATGATGCTGTCCTCGACAAACGGCACGCTGCCAGATGCGGCGCTGGTACCGCTCTTGCTGGCGAGCGGCTGCGCCGAGAGACGCAGCCAGCCGGGGCGCGCGGTGAGCGACCATTTCGTGTCGTCTGGATTGTGGTTCCACAGCCACTGCACGCCGAGGTCACTGCCATCGAATTCGTCCGAGCTGGCTGGAACCGTGATGGGGAACGTGGCGCCCACGTCGGGTTTCTTGGGTTGCGCCACCGGCTCGCCGATTCCGTTGCCGTCCAGGTCCACGCCGATCTTGGGCCAGTCGTCGGTACCCCACTGCGCTGGTTCGAGGTGCCCGATGCGACCCCAGCCGCCGTTCTGCTGGAAGTGGTAGAACCACGATTGTCCGTTGGGCAGATCGATCCACGATCCCTGGTGCGGCCCATTGGTGGCGGTGGTGCCCCGCTCGAGGATGGTCTTGCTTGTGTAGGGGCCAAGTATGGCGGACGATCGCCATACGACCTGGTAGCCAGCGTCGATCCCGCCCTCGGGCGCGAAGATGTAGTAGTAGCTGTTGCGCTTTCCCAGCTTGGGTCCTTCCAGCGTCGGGCCGTTCGCCACGGTCGTCGTCGTGCCGAGCAATTGCTTTCCGTCCCAGCTCATCTGCTGAACGATGAGGGGTCCGGCCCCGGTCTGGCTTCTGATGAGGTATGCCTTTTCCCCGTTCGGACCGTCGCCGCCGGCGTTCTTCACGTCGTCCCAGAACGGACACGGGTCTTCCCAGCCAGCGACGGCCTTCACGACAAGCCAAGGATCCCACGGCCCGGCCGCGTCCGCAGTTGACGACATGATCAGGCCCTCGGTGGGAGTGGTCACGTAGACATAGAAACGGCCCTCGTGGTAGCGAATGGCCGGCGCCCAGGTGCCGTCCTGGTAGGCCTGCCCGGGCGTGTTGTAACGTGGATCCAGATCCAGCCGGCGGTAGATGCGGGTCAGCAGAGTCCAGTTCACCCCGTCCTTGGAATGTAGGACCGGCATTCCCATGAAGTGGTGCGACGCCGCGATCATGTAGAAGTCGCTGCCAACCAAGATGACGTCCAGGTTGTTGTAGTCCGACCACAGCACCGGGTTCTTGAAGGTGCCGTCGCCCTGGTCGCCCCAGGCCCCGGGAACCAGGACCGGGGAAACGGAGGTCGATCCGCCGGCTCCGCCGGCGCCGCCCGAGCCAGTCGTACCGCCGGACGCACTCGTGGTTCCGCCACTGCGTCCGCCCGGAGCAGATGTGCCACCGGCGCCACCTGAACTGGTCGCACCGCCGGACGCACTGGATGTTCCGCCGCCGCGTCCGCCGGAAATAATCGCGCCACCGGCGCCGCCTGAGCTGGTCGCACCGCCGCTCCGTGCGCCGCCACTCGCGCTCGATCCGCCGCTGCCCGCAACACCACCACCCGCGCTCGATGCGTTGCCACCCGACGCGCCGCCCGCACTCGATGCGCTGCTGCCCGTTGCGCCGCCGCCCGCACTCGATGTGCGGCTGCCTGCTGCACCAGCCGCGCCCGATGTGCTGCTACCCGCTGCACCACCAGTCGCACTCGATCCGCTGCTGGCCGATGCGCCGCCGTTCGCGCTCGAAACACTGCCACCCGATGTACCGCCACCCGCGATCGAGCCGCCGCCACCCGAGGCGCCGCCACCAGCAGTGACACCGCCCGAGCCGGGCTGTCCGCCGGAACTGGTCGATCCAGACGCGGATGCACCGACGCCGCCGGCGCCGGTCTTGGAATTCGTCCCTCCGCAGGCGCTCAAGTACAGCGCGGCCACCACTGCCAGGCAGCGACCGCGGCTCGAGAAAACTGGGGAAAGCTTCTTGCCCATGAAACACCTCTTACTTGGCGAACCGAGGATTGAAATCCGGATCTGATGCCGCTCCGGGACGTCGGGGCGGCCGGTCACGACAACCAAGTCTACTCCGGTTGCGGGGCCGGTAACCTGCGCAATCAACGTTTCGGGCTGAAGGCCACAGCCACGATGCCGGCCACGATCAGGGCGCCGCCCACTAGGCCGAGGGGGCGAATCGGCTCGGCCAGCAGCCAGGCAGCGAGGAACAACGTCGCCACCGCAAGTTCAGGTCAACCGAAATGTCGGCGGTGGAAAAGCTGCGAGCAGATGCCGGGCCAAAACGGGCGCCTCCGCAGTCTCGTGCTTGACGAAGACGTAGGCTTCGTTCCAGGGCTGTTGGGTGATGCGCTCAGCCCAGGCATCGAGCGCCGCGGGCGTGTAGTCTTCCCGGCGCAGGCGCAGGTAACCCCACGAGGCGGTGGCCTGCAGCGGTGTCTCCAGCTTCTCCGCTTCGGCAATGCACAGGGCGGCCCCTGCGGCTCGCAGGGTGGCGAAGACCTCGTCAGTGAACCACGAGGCGTGGCGAAACTCGAAGGCCGGACGAATTCCATGCCCGACTTGTGCCAGCAGAGTGAGAAACGCCTGCAGCCGCTCGAGATCCTTGTGCAGCCAGGGCGGCAACTGGAAGAGCACCGGGCCCAGCTTGCTGCCCAGGGTCGCGGCCCCGCTGGCGAAGCGCTCAACCGCGCTCTGCGCATCGTGCAGCCGCAGTTCGTGGGTGATGCGCCGGCTGCACTTGAGCGCGAAGACGAAATCCGCGGGCGTGACAGCGGACCAGTGTTCGAGCAGGCTGGGGCTGGGCATACGGTAGAAGGTGTTGTTGATCTCCACCGTCGGGAGCTGCTGCGCATAGAAGGCCAGCATGTCGGCAGCCGGAAGTTTTTCCGGATAGAATGAACCACGCCAGGGCGGGTAGCTGAACCCGCTTGTCCCGACCCACACCCGCATCGCCGCCCTCCGTGGTTAGCCCCGCGAGGCGCGCGCCTTGGGCCGCGCGCTGTGTGGTGGTGCGGACCGGGCCGGCTTGCGCTCGCTGAGGTCGTTCGTGCCGGTCGCAGCCGCCTGGCCGCGCGCCGCCAGGCTGGCCTTGAGTGCCTCCATCAGATCGATGATCTGCGCGGGCTGCTCGGGCGCGGCTGACACCGAAACCTCGTGGCCCGCCACCTTGCGCTCAATCTCGGCCTGCATGCGTTCGCGCACGTCGTTGCGATACGCCGCCGGGTCGAAACTGTCGGATGCAATCTGATCCACCACCTGGCTGGCCAGCTTCAGTTCGGCCTCGTTCGCCTGTCCCGCGGGGATGGGCACCTCGGCCAAGGGGCGCACCTCGTCGGCATAGAGCAGTTGCTGCATGACCAGCCCGCTGGTGCCCGCCTGCGCGCCCGCAACCGGTCGCAACATCACCAGGTACAGCCGGTCGTGCGCGGCGTAGCGGGCGATGGCGGCGCGCCCGCTCTGGCGCATCACCTCGACCAGTAGCCGATAGGCTTTCTCGCCGCCCTTGTCAGGCGCCAGGTAGTAGGGCCGGTCGAAGTAGATAGGGTCGACCTTGTCCGCAGGCACGAACTGCGCAATAGCAATGGCCTGGGTTGTCTTCTCTTCCAGGGCCTTGAGCTCTTCGTTGGTGAAGGTCACGTACTGGTCCTTGGCGAACTCGTAGCCCTTGACCATTTCCTCACGCGGCACCACCTGACCGTCCTTGGCGCACAGGTATTGCTGATGCAGGCGCGCGCCGTCCTTGCTGTGCAACAGGTGAAAGGAAATTCCGGCCGACGGCTGCGTGGCCGGATACAACTTCACCGGTATCGAAACCAACCCAAACGAGATTGTTGCACCCGCCATTGCCCGCGCCATGATCCAAGCCTAGCGCAGAAAATACCTGGGGCGAGGTGGCCGCAAGGTTTGCGCGAAAAGGATTTCGTTGCCTCTGCAAGACTATCGCGCCAAGCGTTCGGCCGGCCAAACCAATGAGCCGTTTGGCGGCGGTTCTGGTCCGGGCCGGCTGTTCGTGGTGCACAAGCACGCCGCGCGGCGCTTGCACTACGATCTTCGATTGGAAATGGAGGGCGTGCTGCGCTCGTGGGCCGTGCCCAAGGTGCCCAGCTTCGACCCGGCGGAAAAGCGGCTCGCGGTGCAAGTGGAGGATCACCCCATCGAGTACGGATCGTTCGAAGGCGTGATCCCTGCCGGCAACTACGGCGCCGGCCCCACCATTGTCTGGGATCGCGGCACCTGGACCCCGCTTGACGATGTCGAGCAGGGCCTGGTCAAGGGCAAGCTGCGCTTCGCATTTGCCGGATACAAGCTGCGCGGCGCCTGGTCGCTGGTGCGTCTGGCAAAGAGCCAGAAGGACTGGCTGCTCATCAAGGAGCGCGACGCCTACGTTGTTCGCGGCGGCGAAAGCAACCTGGCCGAGGCTTCGGTGCTGTCTGGTCTGACCATCGAGGAACTGCGCGACGGCTCGCCCCGCTGGGCCGAGGTGCGGGCCCAGGTCGACAGGTTGCCGCCTTCTCCGCTGCGGGCCGATCAGGTGCAGTTGATGCTGGCGGAAACACGGCCGCAGCCTTTTTCCGAGGCAGGGTGGCTGTTCGAGATCAAGTACGACGGCTTCCGCGCCCTGGCTGCGCATGAGGGCGGTCGAGGCAAGTTGCTCTACCGACATGGCAGCGATGCCACTGCGCTGTATCCTGATCTGGCGGCAGCGCTGACTGCGTTGCCGGCGGATGTGGTGTTGGACGGCGAGATCACGGTGTGCGACGAGCAAGGCCGGCCCAGCTTCGAGCGTCTGCAGCGACGGGCGCTGCTTACCCGGCAGCCTGACATCGAGCGCGCAGCCTTGAGCCTGCCTGCCAGCCTGTTCGTCTTCGATCTGCTTGGCTTCGAAGACCGCGATCTGCGCTCGCTGCCGCTCTCCGAGCGCAAGGCGCTGCTCAGCCGCCTGCTGCCCGCGCTGGGACCACTGCACTACGTGGACCATATCGATACGCGGGGCCGAGAGATGTTCGACGAGATTGCGCGCCTGGGCCTGGAGGGCGTGATGGCCAAGCGGACGGCGTCGCCCTATCGCGCTGGCCGTTCGCCCGACTGGCTGAAGATCCGGCGCGACCGCAGTGCGGACTTCGTTGTTGTTGGCTACAGCGCGCCTCGCGGTCTGCGCAGCGGGCTGGGTGCCCTGCACCTGGCAGCGCAGGAATTCGGTGCCCTGGTGTACATGGGACGGGTGGGCAGCGGCCTTGGCGAGAAGGATCTGGCCAGCCTGCCGCACGAACTGCACGACGACGAGCAGCCCGAGCCGCCCTGCTCGGGGCCCGTGCCGCGCGGTCGCGAACACACCTGGGTCAGGCCTCGTCTGGTGTGCGAGGTCCGCTACAAGGAGATCACCAGCGACGGGCTTCTGCGCCAGCCGATCTTTCTGCGCTGGCGTACTGACAAGCGGCCGGAGGAATGTGTCCGCCCGCAGGCACAGGCCGAGCCGCCACCTGCCAAGCCGGAGGTCGAAAAACGAATCGCCTTTACCAATTTGAAAAAGGTCTTCTGGCCCGCCGAGGGATTCACCAAGGGTGATCTGATTGACTACTACCGCGCAATCGCGCCCTGGATTCTTCCCTATTTGCGCGACCGGCCCCTGGTGCTGACCCGCTATCCCGAGGGAATTGCCGGGGCGTCGTTCTTCCAGAAGGACGCGCCAACCTGGTCGCCCGAGTGGGTGCGGCGGGTACGCATCTGGAGCGACGAGCGCCAGGGCGAGCTGGAGTACTTCCTGTGCGACGACGTGGAATCGATCGTGTACCTGGCCAACCTGGGCACGATTCCGCTGCACGTCTGGGC
>PMZX01000154.1:39544-43966 GCA_003170035.1 Myxococcales bacterium
CACGTTCTCATTCCGCTCGCGGGCCAGCTCACCCACGCCGAGTCGCGCACCCTGGCCCAACTGTTCGGCCAGGTGATGGTTCGCAATCATCCCGATCTGGCCACCGTAACCCGCGCCCTGGCCCAGCGGGCCGGCCGCGTGTACCTGGACTGCCTGCAAAACGGCCACGGCAAGACCATCGCCGGCCCATTCAGCGCGCGCGCAGTTCCCGGCGCCCGCGTGTCCATGCCCCTGCGCTGGTCCGAAGTGAACGCCCGCCTGGATCCCGCGGCCTTCACCATCAAGACCGCGCCCGCCCGCATGAAGCGGCTACGCGAAGATCCGCTGGCGCCGGTCCTGCAATTGCGCCCGGACCTGCCACGGGCGCTGGCATTGCTGGAGGGAGAATTGGCGAAGTGAGCGGTGTTGCCAAACGCCGCTCGACGAGGGGGCGCCTTGCCTCGCCGCAGAACAGGTGGGACAATCGAACCGTGATCGAGCGAATCCTGCGCACAGCAGCGGATTTTCGTGAGGTGGAGGAGTACGACCGGCGCGATCTTGCGCGCTTGAGTCTCGAGGAACGCATCTCCGCAGTGGAGACGCTGAGGAGGATCTGGTTCGGTGAAAATCCAGCTAAGTCCCGACTGGAACGAGTTCTTGTCGCTTCTGATCTCGAAGCGCGTTCGGTTCCTGCTCGTGGGCGGCCACGCCGTCGCGGCCCACGGCGAGCCCAGGCTGACCGAGGACCTCGACGTTTTCGTGGATCCAGCACAGGCAAACGCCGGTCGACTTCGTGAAGCCTTGCTGGCCTTCGGGTTCGGCGCCAGCGTGCCTTCGGCGCGCGAGCTGCGCGACGTGGCCATGTTGCAAGCCCTATCCTCGGCTTCGTCCAACCGCCCGAGAAAGCCGCCACGTCGTCGCGCGGGCAAGGCTCGCTCGTAGCCCATCCGACTCACGCGACGCGGATGACCACCTTGCCCACGGTGCCGCCGGCTTCCAGGGCTGCGTAGGCCTGGACAGCCTCAACCAGCGGGACGACCTTGTCGATCACCGGCTTGACCGAGCCTTCAGCGAGCAGGCGCTCCAGTTCGGCGTAGTCTTCTGGCCGGTCGCGCAGGTTGCCCATCAGGATCTGCTTGCCACCGATGACTTTCTGCCAGACCGATCGTGCGATGAGCGAAGGCACGGGGAGAGTCGTCACCAGGACCCCGCGATCTCTGAGCACGCGCGCGACCGCCGGAAACTTGAGGTGGCCGAAGGTGTCGAAGACGACATCGTAGCGGACGCTGCCCGAGGTGAAGTCCTGGTTGCGGTAGTCGATGACCGCATCGGCGCCCAGCGAGCGTGCCCGCGCGGCGTTGCGTTCGCTGCACACCGCNNGCAGATCGCCGCATTGGCGAAGCCCATTGAGCGCGGTGAGCCCGGCAATCGGTAGCGCTGCCGCGTGTTCGAACGACAGGCTGTCGGGCATGCGTCGTACTCGTTTTGGCGACACCACCAACCGCTCGGCCTGGGCGCCGGGCTTGCGCAGCATCACGGGCGTGGTTCCATAGACACGCTCTCCCACCGACGGAACGGCGACTCCAGTGCCGACTCGCTCGACCACGCCCGCGAAGTCCGAGCCAAGGGTCTTGGGGAAAGCGCGGCCCGTGATGAGCTTCAGCCCACCCGCGCGCACCTTCCAGTCCACGGGATTGATCGAGGCCGCCTTGATGGCGACCAGCACCTCGCCCGACTTGGGCTCGGGGTCAGGGAACTCGCCGATCTGCATGACCTCAGGACCGCCGTAGGCCTTGATGTACAGGGCTTTCATTTCATGTGCCTCGCGCCAGCACGACCCGCCGGCCTTCGCTGGGTTTGCCTTGGACTGAGTATGCCTCGGCGCAAACGTGGCGTTCCGAGGTAGGTATACTCGACGCGCCTTGGAAACCGAGCCTCATATCCCCTGCGTCACGATAGACGACCTGGTGGAACGCTACCAGGTCTTTCTGCTCGATGGCTATGGCGTGCTGATCGATGCCGTCCAGGCTATGCCGGGCGCCCAGGCTTTTGTCGAGCGGCTGCGCGCCGCGGGCAAGGAAATCCTGCTTCTCTCCAACGATGCGTCTCGGCTGCCATCGACCAGCAGCGAGCGCTANNGAATACACCCGGCTGGCAGGAGGCGTGGTGGTGCCGGCCACCGATGACAGGGCCGAGGTCATTGTCATCGCCGACGATGACGACTATCCGTTTCTGGAGACCATCAACGACGCCATTTCCGTGCTCCTGCGCCGTCTGTCGCGCGGACAGGCCACCCACCTCGTGATGCCGAATCCCGACGTGGTTTTTCCGCGCGGCCACGACAGCTTTGGCATCTGCTCGGGGGCCATTGCGGCCATGTTCGAGAGCGCGGCCCGTCTGCGCGAACCGTCGGGTAGCATTCGGGTCATTCCGCTTGGCAAGCCACACCCCCCGATGTTCGAGGCCGCCGCGCGCCGTCTTTCTGGTCGAGACAAGCGCGCCATGGTGATGATTGGCGATCAACTCGGCACCGACATCCTCGGTGCCAACAACTTCGGCATCGACTCGGTACTGGTCTTGACCGGGCTAGGGCGCGCTGGCGAGATCACGCGCTCCCCCGCACGCCCGACCTACATCCTTCCCGATCTGCGCGGCGATCGCGCGACCTGAGACCAACCCTCAGGTAACAAATTGGCGGCCCCGCTCGCGCGCCCCTACCAGATGATGACCGGCTGCTGCACGTCGACGATCTTGAAACAGGTCGCGGTCGGTTGTGACCACTTGATCATGTTGAACCAGAACTGAGCGGTCTGATAGTCGTCCTCGGGCAAGAATCCCACGCAGTTCGGATCGTTCTCGCTGGGATTGCCCTGCCCGTTCCATTGGGTGGTGTAGGTGATCCATTCGTCGGCGTAGACCAGCACGCGCCCCTTTCCTACCAGCTTTCCCACCAGCGCATTCTTCGGCCCAGCCACGGTCGCGGCCACATGGGCGTCCGCAGGAGCATTGATGGAGCGACCATTGTCGAGGCCCACCCACGTGATGTTGTTGCTGAGGTTGGCAATGACGGGATCGGTCCTGTTCCAGTCCGAGAGCGGGTTGGAATGGGCGCATCCGCAAACGCGCCAGTCTAGGTAGGGGGCATAAACTCCGTCCATATTGTACGAAATGCCGGAAAAGGCGATTAGCTGATTGGGGGCGTTGACTTCTCTGCCATCGCCCGAGTAGCCAGTCAGCGTGATGAGGCCGCCCCCCTTGCTCTCCACCCAGTCCTGGACAGCAGCGACTTCCGAACTGTCGAACGTCCAGAATGGTCCCGTATTGGAGTCGTCGGAAAGCGATGCCAAGATAATGACGTTGTAGGGCGCCAAGAAGTCCGGGGTGAGCGTGTGCCTGGTGGTGTAGTTGTCAGCCTTCGCAGTACCCGCGCTGCTCGAATTGAGCCACTCTTGCAGTGCAGTGTCGCTATCGCCCGCAGGATTCGCGCCCCACTTTCCGGGCTTGCCGATCACCGCCACTGTAAGAGCAGAACACGTGCAGTTGTCTCCATCCGTGCACGGGACGACCTCGGTGGTCGCGCCAGAGGCACCACCGACCGGTGGCATGGCCGACGGATTCGTGGTGAGCTCTAGGCCACCTGAGCCGGTGATGCCAGTACTTGACAGCCCGCCCCCTGTGGCCGGGATCCCTCCCAGGGGGGAGCCGGTCGTGCCACCCGACGGTGACGCATCGACTACGCCCGCGCTGCAGGCCCCCAGGACGAGGCCGAAAGCCGCCAGTGCCACGCCGGGGACGGCCAGACTTGATCTTGGCTTGCGCATCCCCTCAAGTGAACCAGGTTTTCCGTCCGGGTCAACCACCTCAGACAGCCACCGCGGCCGGACAGATGGCGCAGAAACGACCAGACACCCAAGTTCGTTGAACCCGAATCGGCCTGGGCCTCCCCCCTTGATTGCCATGCCAACGTTGCTTCGACTGTCCGTGGTGATGGCGTGTGTCGGCGTCGCCTCGCCCGCCTTGGCCGCCGATTTCATCACTTACTTCCAGCCCACGCCCATTGTCGGCCAACTAAGCAAAACGGCCTGGGGCACCGCTGCCGTCGGTCCGCGCGACCAGAGCAACGGCCTGGAGGACCCAACCATGTCGAAGTGGGCGTACTGGGATGGAAAGATCATCAAGGGACCCGATGGCAAGTACCACCTCTTTGGCAGCCGGTGGGATCAAGCCGGGGGCCATGCAGGCTACCCCAATTCTGTGGCCATCCATGCTGTCAGCGACGCAGTCCTCGGCCCTTACGTGGACCAGGGAATTTGCTACCCGGACAATCAAGGAGGCAAGGGTCACAACGTCACCGCGATTGCCATGTCGGACGGTCGCTACGGGATTGTGGTCAGCGACACCCGGCCGGGCGATCTCTTCCTCTCGTCTTCCGTGGAAGGCCCC
>PMZX01000143.1 GCA_003170035.1 Myxococcales bacterium
CCCGAAGGGGGAAGCGAGGGGGATGGGGTGGCAGGTGGGGTGCCGAAGGGCGGAGCGAACCCTTTCAGGGTTCCCATGTTAGTACAGCAGATACGGCTGGCGCCGCTCCGCGAAGCGACGCTGGGCCGGCAGCCAGGTCGCCTCCAACTCGGACAGCGAGAGGCCGCGCTCGATGCCGATGCGAAGCGCAGCGCTGCCAGTCAGAAGATCGATGGCCAGGCGGTCAGACACGAACTCGTAGGGCTCCCTGCGCCAGAGAAAGGCCTCGCCGCACACCGCGTGCAATTCGCGTAGGATGGCGACGCCGCAGCGATAGGGCTCGAAGACCGCGCGGTCGGTGACGTGAACCTGGATGCCGCCGCAGACCTGGCCGGCAAACTTGTGGAAGGTAGGGCGGAACCAGAGCGGACGAAAACGCACGCCGGAAAGGTCGTGAACGGCCAGCCGCTCGGCCAGGCGAGGCCCGTCGACGAAGGGCGCGCCGATGATCTCAAAGGGCCGGGTGGTGCCTCTCCCCTCCGAAACGTTGGTGCCCTCGATGAGGCAGAGGCCGGGGTAGACAAACGCCGTGTCCACAGTGGGCATGTTGGGAGACGGCATGACCCACTGCAGGCCGGTCGCATCGAAGAAGTCACGGCGCCGCCAGCCCCGCATAGGCACCACGGTCAGGTCGAGATCGAGGGGTGAAGCGAAGCGTGGCCCGCCCCACGGAATCCCGGCGTGCACCAGGCGCGCCACCTCGGCGATGGTCAGACCGTGGCGCACTGGCAACGAAGCCAGACCCACAAAGGATTCGCAAGCCGGTTCGACTTCCCCGCCTTCAATCGCGCTGCCGCCAATGGGATTGGGCCGATCGAGCACCACCACGGCCACGCCGGCACGGGCCGCAGCCCGCATGCTGAGCGCCATGGTCCAGATGAAGGTGTAGTAGCGGGTGCCGATATCCTGCAGGTCGATGAGCAAGACGTCGGTGTCGGCCAGGGCCTCCTGGCTCGGCCGCAACGATTCCAGCGACTGGCCGTAGAGACTGGTGACCGGAATCCCGCTGGGCCCGTCAAGCCCGCCATCGACACCAACCATGTCCTGGGCCTCGCCCCGCACCCCATGCTCGGGGCCGAAAAGGCACACCGGCCGCACGCCGGCCGCCATCAGACGATCGACCGCATGGACGAGTTGTCCGTCCACGCTGGCGGGATGGCAGAGCACGCCTACGCGCCGGCCCCGGCACAGATCGAGCCGTTCCGTGCAAAGAACGTCCAGACCAGAAACGACCGCCGTAGACACTAGCCCAGACCACTCACTAGCCAGACGCGAGATGCTCCACCAGGGATATCTTCCGGCTCTGTGTCCTCTGTGCTCTCTGTGGTGAAAAAGCTAGCTACGCGATCTTCACGGGCTTGAACCAGATCTCGCCACCCTGGTTCACGAGTTGGTAGCGCACGCTCTTGCATTCCCACTTCTCGCGCAGTCCAGCCTCGGCCAGACTGAGTTTGGCCATGAAGGCCTGTACGCTGAGTCCACCCGAGGGCTGGCCGAGTGCACGCAAAGCATTCACGTATTCGTTGAAGAGCCTCGGATAGTAGGCCGCCTCGCTTTCCTGAGCCAAGGCCGCAACCGCCGCCGGCGACGCCGTGCCTTCGGTGTTGTCGATGCTCATGAGGTCGGCCTTCCAACGCTTGCCGGCCGCTTCTTCCTCTTCCTCCTCAACCGCCTCTTCGTTGGGCTCCTCCCGTCCCAGCAGACGGGCCAACATGACGTTCAGGCTGTTTGACAGTCCCTCGAAATCAGGGCCCACCGGCTTGAAGGTGTAGTCGATGTTGGTGTTGATGATCTCAGCGACGCCCAATTCGATCTTGTCGAGCGGGCCGATGAACCGGCGCGCTGTCATGGCTGCCACCACCAGCGCGACGAACACCGCCAGCAGGCCGAGCAAAAGGACCTTCATCCCTTCGGACTGCACCCGGCTCATGCCGTCGGTCAGTGAGGCGAGGATGGCGAAGCCACTGGTCTTGTCCGCGAAGTTCCCCGGCATGGGGGCCGCCACCACGGCATAGTCGCGACCCTCGAGAAACCAGTGGGCCACCTGGGTTGGAGCGGCACTGGAAAGGGCCGATGCTGCAAGCTTCTGACCGGAGAACAAGAAATTGCCCAGTGCCTGAGTCTTGGCCACATCTTCCTTCGAGGGGTCGGCGCTGGACACGAAGCTCGACGTGTGGACCTTGTCTGCGTGGAAGTATCCGATCTCCGTTCCGAGCAGATCGCGGTTCTCCTGCGCGGTCTTCGCGCTCACCACCCACGCAACCAGTATGGCCCCGACAATGGTGCCATCGGGCCGGGTGATGGGGGCAACCGCCGCCACGTGTACCCCACCGTCTCGCCACGTCCAGATGTCCTTGACCGAAATCCCCTTGAGTGCTTGACCCACCGCCGGGTACTTGGATCTTAGATCTTCGCCGTAGTCGGCGTTGGGGTTCAAGTTGCGGGCGATGATCTTCCCAGTGGAATTCAGGATGGCCAGAATGTCGGCCTTGCGCTGTTCCTTCTCCAGCGCCGCATTGAGCTGCTCGCACTCATCGAACGCTGCCTGGCGCAGGGCTGTCTCCTCCGTCTTGTCGAACACAGCAATCACAGCCGGCTTGCGGCCAAGCTCAGCGGCAAGGTTGGCCAGGTCGAGGCTCATCAGTCGGCCGATCTTCTGGTAGACCAACTGGGCTCGCGAGACTTTGGCCTCAGCATCCTGAATTGCCGCTGCCTTCATGTCCGAGGTGACCCAAAGGAACAAGAAGACCGTTGCAACCAGGATGAGTGCCGCGGCGATCAGTCCAATTCTGATGCGATACATGTGGTTCCTCGGGCTGGCTGGGGTGAAATGACAAAACGCGCTTCGTTAGGACACGCGAAGCGTACGACGAGCGCCGGGGGGGATTATCAGCACCTGGCACGCGGGCAGTCAAGCTGAGGTACTGCGATAGCAGCCTGGCGTCGCGGAAGTCGTCCCCGTTCTGTTGATGGCCGCAGTCCGGTGCCGCAGTTCGAAGGTTGTGAATCCCGTGGCCGGATGCAGCTCTCGATGAGCCGTGGGTGAAAAATTGACAATAGACGCCGATTGACCTACATGTAGGAGTTATGCGTACCCAATCCTGCGCACCCAAATCGTCAACCTGGACTGGCAGCCGCGACCGTCGAGGTGAACGGCGCCGGAAGGTAGACCTCCTCGTCAATCGATTTTTGAACGGTTACCCCTACCTCTGTCGAGCCACGAACATCAGCCGAACCGGGATGCGTGTCGTGCCGCTGTGTGAGCCCGCAGGGACTGTGCGGTTCATGGGCCTGCAGTTTCAGCTTCCCGGCAGCGAGGAGGTCCTCTCTGCCTCGGGTGAGGCCGTGTTCGCATCGGACTCACGCGGGCCAGTCGGGATTCGCTTCACGCGGGTGCCACAGGCGTCGGCCGAGCAGATCGGGCGCTTTGTCGCTGGTCGCCACGACTGACGTTCATCCCCGACCCCCGCAGATTCGGCCCGCCTTGACGGTGCCGCGATTATCGCGCGCTAACCACTTCCAATTTCTGTGGCTTTGGTGGTAGTGGTGCTAGGACTACGGACTTGGAATCAATGGTCTCGCCGGGACGTAATCCCGCCCTAGTGAGTCTATGCTTGACAGGTCCCGCCTAACCTCGCTCATATCTTGGGCCATCCCCGCGGGAGTACCCGGGAGGCAGTAACAAAGCCACCACGCACGGAGATACGCCTTGGAGCAACCGAAGAAGCCTGGTTCCGGTAAGGACATTGCAGACCTCAAAGCCCGCCTCGGCCTGGCCAGGGGTCCAGCCGTCGCGCCGCCTCGGCCCGGCGCTCTGCCGGTCCCCGGCCCGAGCGCGATTCCCAACCCGCTGGCGCCACCACCACCGCCGCCCATGCCGTTCGCGCCGCCGCCGCCGCTCGGCGCGCCTCCTCCGGCGGCAGCGCCCAGGTTCGACGATCCCTTCGCGGCGATGCGACCGCCCGAGGGCAAGCACTTCGACCTGCAGTCTCTCGACGATGGCAGGCCGGCCATCAGCGTGCGGCGCACGGCCAGCGTGGCCGCGCTCATCATCTTCATTATCGGCATCCTGGTTGCCGGCGCGGTCGGGTTTGGCTTCGGCGCCTCGGCTGTCGGCCGCCGCATGTTCAACCAGGCAAACTTCGGTGCCAAGCGGGTCAAGACCGAATTGGACGAGATGCAGAAGACCATCACCGAGATCACGACCGCGGTGAACATGAGTTCGCAGCGGCTGGCGGCCAACCGACAGGAGCCCCTCGCCTACGACTACAAGCTGATCGAGGATCTGGATAAGGTAAAGCTGGACCCGCGCCCCGATACCTCGCGCATCTTCAAGGTCAACTACTATCTGCTCGAGGATCTGGCCATCGATCGCCTGATGAACTTCTACTACGACAGCATCGTTCTCTATGGAGAAGTCGAACGCCACATCAAGCGGACCAAGGCAGACAAGAGCGTGCTGGAAGCCTTTGCCGCCAAGATGGCCACCAAGGGCGGCGAAGACGCCAGCAAACAGGTGAACTACGGCGTGGTCTTCGATTCGCGTGGCAAGCTGGCCATCGCCAACCTGGTCGAGGTGGGCAAGCCGGTGTGCAAGGGAGGCGCCGAAAACTGCAGCGCCGCGGACATCGAGAGTTTCATGATTCGCTCCAACACCGGCGCCAACTGGACCCCGCGCAAGATTGGCCCCAAGCCGGAGGGCGACAAGGTGGTACCCATCGAGAAGACGCCGCTTTTTGAAGCGGTCATGAGTGGGTCGCCGGAACAGGTGCGCATGGAGCAGTACAAGCAGCGCTACAACAACATCCGGATCATCCTCCAGCGTCTAGCCGCCACCAAGAAGGAGCTGGGGGAAGCCATCGACAAGGCAGCCGCCCGGCCCGATCTGTTCACGCTGTAGTCTAATCCAACCCGACCTCGGCCAGATCCTCTTCCGACATGCCGAAGAAATGGCCGGTCTCATGTAGGAGCGTGATGCGGATCTGTTCGCCCAGTTCCTCGGCGCTGTGTGCGGCGCGCTCCAGGTTCTTGTGGAACAGGAGAATCTGCGTGAGCTGGGGCTGGTCCCCCATCACGGATGCGTCCGAGTAGGGCGAGCCCGCAAACATCCCGAGCAGCCGCGGGTCCAGACCTTTTTCGACCTCGTCGCGCGCGGGCAGGTCGACAATCAAGATGGGCACGTGCGCGATCAGGTCGCGCGCCCGCTGCGGCAGCTCGCGCAGGGCTGCCTCGGCCACCTCGGCCACTTGCGCTTCCGACAAGAGAGGAGCGGCGAGCGGTTTTTCGGCGTCCAGCGCGAGAACGCGTAGCCAAGCCTGGCGCTGGCCGGCCAAGTCGTTCCTGGCCTCAGCGCAAAGACCCAAACCGTGCCAGACATCGGCATCGCGGCCGTCGGCGTCCACCAGAGCCTGAAAACGCTGCGTGGCTTCGTCCACATCGCCGACCTCGAGAAACAGATGACCGAAATCAATCGCTAGCGCGGGTGGCAGAGTCGCGCCCGCTTGCAAAGGCGGCAACTCCGCCAGCGTCTTGCGGGCTGCCGTCAGCTTGCCCACGTCGATCTCGAGCCCAGCCTTGAGCGCCAGGGCTTCGAGAAACTCGTCTTCTTCCTCCGCGCGGTCGAGAGCCGCCGCCGCGTGCCGCAGGGCCTCGCTCCATTGCTCCGGGTCCTCAGCCAAGATCTCGGCAGTCCAGATTTCGGGCGTAGCCCAGTTGAGGTCGGCCTGGGCCGCCTGTTCGAGAAGCTTCAACGCCTCGTCGATCGCGCCCACCTGACGGCAGCAGGCGGCCTGTATGAGGAGCACATCGGGATGGCCCGGGGCATCGCCGTACAGCTTCTCCGCCAGACGCCGCGCACCCGGCTCGTCACCCGCTTCCAGCAGGTCCCAGGCGCGTTCCAGCTCGTCGTCGAAGCTCATCGCCGGCTTCGCGCCTCCTCCAGCGCCTGCGCGATCATGCGGTCGTGCTGCGACGGATCGGCCCAGCGGGCTTGACCCGAAGGCGGCAGCAAGTGAATGGGATCGAAGTAGCAGAAGAGTTGCCCCGGGTGCACCACCGGAGAGCTGTAGACCGAGATTCCAGTTTCGCGGTCGTAGTACTCCCAGGAGTGCACGTCACGTTTGCCACCGCCCGGCGTGTCCACCACCGTGGCCGGCGTGTTGTAGCCAGCAGTCAGCCCCCGGATCTGCTTTTCCAGGCGCGCTCCGCTTTCCACGGTCGTGCGCAGATCTTCGACCCCCTTCACCATATCGTGCACGTAGATGTAGTAGGGGTGCACGTTGACGAAGCTGAGACGCTTGACCAGGACGCCCATGACCGCGGGGGTGTCGTTGACCCCCCGGATGAGCACGGTCTGGTTGCGAACCGTGATGCCGCGATCGAAGAGCTTGTTGGTCGCGGCCTGCGTGATGGCCGTGATCTCGTCCGGATGATTGAAGTGGGTGTGAACCACGACCTCCTTGTGGAGTTGGCGCCCCCTGTCCGCGATGCGTGTGAGCGCGTCGACCCAGGCGGTATCGCTGAGCAGCTTCTGTGGCATCACCGCCAGCATCTTGGTCGCCCAACGGATGCGCCGCACGTGCGGTATGGCCAAGAAAGCCTCGCCTATGTACGTCACCTGCTCGTCGCGCAGTTGCGAGACATCACCCCCCGAGATGAGGATGTCTTCCACCTCGGGCCGCGAAGCCACGTACTCGAAGGCCAGACGCCAGCGCTCAACATCCACGCCGAACTGAAGCTTGGTGACCTCCTCGGTATCGAGCCCCACTGCGTAGCTGCGCGTGCAGAAACGACAGTAGACCGGGCAGGTGTCGAGCGGCAAGAACAGGACTTTGTCGGGATAGCGATGCGACAGCCCAGGCACGGGCATGTCCTGCCGCTCGTGCAGGGGATCGAGATCCACCTTGGGATGGTCGGGCAGGCGACGCGAAGCCAGCGGGATGAATTGGATACGCAGAGGATCCTCGTACGGCCGCGACCAGTCGATAAGCGAGAGCAGATAGGGTGAGACCCGCACCGGCATGGGCGCGTGGCGAAAACCCTCTTCTGCGTCATGCACGAAACTGGCGTCGACCAGGCCTTGCAGCGCGGCCAGGAGGCGCGGGACGTTGGTGATGGAGTTCTTCGCCTGCCAGCGGTGGTCGAGAAAGTCGGATTCGGGCACCTCAGCGTAGGCCTGCAAGCGCTGCCAGAAGAGGCCGTCGCGCAGTTGCCGGTGGGCCAGGGTCGCCGGATCGGCGGGCAGCTTGAGCGCGGGCGGCAAGACCGGCGCGTGGGCCTTGGGCGGGGCCAAGACTTTGTTGGACATGTCCTGCAAGTTGTCTAGCCCAAACCGGGCCCCTCGGCCAGCCTTGCCGCTATTGCCACATCGGTTCTTCGATGCACCGGCGGCCGACGATCCGGGCCGCTGGCGGCGTCGGGCCTGCGCTTCCGGTCCTCAAGTACATCAGTACATT
>PMZX01000036.1:0-1527 GCA_003170035.1 Myxococcales bacterium
AGGAGCTGGTTGGTGTCGGTGGAGGGAAGAATCGACGGCGGCACGCCCCACTCGACGGGATCGAAGTCGACTGCGGGCAGAAACGCGCCCCGCTTGCAGTAGGTCTTGTCACGCGCGCGCGNNGTCCGGGTCGTAGTAGTCGTCGATCAGCCAGTGGCTGGCCGGCACATCGGTGATGAGATCGCGGCCGGCCAGGATGTCGCGCCAGAAGCCGTCCTTGTCAATCGAGCCAGGGAAAAGAGCGGCGACCCCGACCACGGCAATGGGCTGGTGTTTTGGGTGAGTCTTCATGCGCTACGCGTAACGGCCGGGGGAGGCCAGGAGCGCGGAGTATAGGGGAGAAACCCGCCAAGAACCCGCCCAGGTTGATGCGCCGGCGTCGGNNGCCAAAGGCCCATCACGTCTACTGTCGGATCAGCTCCAGGACGGCTTCTCCTTGGCATGACACCGGTGTCGACATTGAGACGTCCCCATACCCCAGCAGCCTTGACCCATCTCCCATCACATCCGTCAGATTCAGGTTCCAGGTGACACCAAGTAGCGTGGATGTGCATGTAGTGGCACTCTGGATCTTGCACGTGTCGGAAGACCACGAGGTCAGGTCGCTCCGACATGTCGGATCGCCCATCTGCATGAGCCCATTCGCCAGCACAACTGTCTGACTGGTAAACGGTCTCCCGCAGCCACTGGTGTCGCTCGACTCATTGACCAAGTACGTCCCCGTGAACTTCGACTGATCGCAGGGTCCCCAGAAAGGGCGCACCAACTCGGGTGGGACGGCCATACTGAATTGCGCCTGAGTGCACGTCTGGCCGCAAACCTCGGCCGTTGCGTAGTTGTTCAGCTTTGCGTCGCCATTCATGACTTCCACGCCATCTTTGGAAACCGCCACGTGGAGCGTCCGTGGTGGCTGCGAATCAAGCCAGCGGCTGCCGACCGCGACGAAATCATTGATGTTCACACACGATGCCGAGAGCGCCGGCAACACGACCGAGCAACCACGAGGGCCGATTGCAAAAACATAGGCGCCGGGTTCCCCGATTGGGGAATCGAATTGCAGACTCGCTGAAGACTCACACTCCGCCAAACAGCTTGCCTTCCCGGGCCAACCGCACGATCCCGCAGCGATCATTGCCGCAACAAACCCGGCAAGCTGTGCAGACCGCCAGTTCCCGAGCGATCGCTCTCTCTCGATCGCGAAGCTACTCCCCAAAGCCATACTGCAAGTCTATCACGCAGGCCATTTGCCATCTGAGCGCAACCACGTCCCTCCTGTGATCGCCATCACTCCACTGTTGCCGCTCAATCCATGCCTGCACCTCGGCCGCCTCAACGGCGTGTTTGCGCGCAAGGCAACGTTCGCATACCATCAGGCCTCGTGAGACGACTGCCCCAAGTTCTGGTTGTGGCGATCATGTTTTCGCTTGCGACTGCCGTCGCGTCCGAAGGCCGGGCGGCTGACAAGACAGGGAGTGTGGCTGAAACCGCCAAAGCTCACTACAAGCTGGGCCGGACGCACTACCAGCT
>PMZX01000036.1:1572-2093 GCA_003170035.1 Myxococcales bacterium
GGCAACTATCTGCGCGAGGCTCCCGACGCTGACAACCGCGACGAGGTGGAGCGACAGATTCGCGAGCTCAAAATCGCGGCCGAAAAACAGCAGCGGCAGGAGCAATCGAGCGCTGCCCCGGTGGTGCCCACTCCGACGCCCGAGCCGATACGCCCGCTTGCGCCTGCGCCGGTCCCCGCCGCCACAGCGCCTGGCGCGACGACGGTGATGCCCGGCCCGGCAGGAAGCGCAGCGGTTCCCGCCTTCCCCATCTCGTCTGCGTCCGTGGGTCCTGCCGGCCTGGATGGCGCCCGGGAGGCCCAGCTAGAAGTGATCGCCGACCCTCCCGAGGCGAACATCCTGGTGAACCGCATCTCGGTGGCCAGGCGTGGTCCGGTGAAGTTGCGTCTGCCACCTGGCCTCTACTCGGTGGCGCTGGAACGTGAAGGCTTCCGCGGCGCCGAGGGCGCGGTCACGTTGGTTGCGGGCGACCACACGACGCTGGTGGGCACCCTGACCGAGACCAAGACTCACGGCTGGCG
>PMZX01000036.1:2127-8384 GCA_003170035.1 Myxococcales bacterium
TTCGTGGTGGATTGGGCGGTCAATCGCGACAAGGCCGATCCCGGGCCTCCCAACCCGCTGCTACCAGCTCCGACGGAAACGCATTAACGCCAAACTCAACCTTGTGAGGTGTGCATGCCAGCGGCGGACGTGAAGGCGCGCATCGATGGGCTTTTCCCCCGGATCGAGGACGTCCCTGCGGCCGCTGACTTCGCGCCCAGCGGCGGCATTTATCCGGGCGGCGATCTCTACTTGATAGACGGCGAGGTACGCCGCTGGACCGGCGAGAGCCACGAAGTCACGTCCCCGGTGTGCGTGACCCGCGATGGCGCCACTGCTCGCCGCCTGCTCGGCCGTCACGCCGCGCTCTCGCGCGAAGAAGCCCTCGCTGCGCTCGCCGCTGCCGCGCGCGCCTTTGACAACGGCCGCGGGGCGTGGCCGACCATGAAAGTCGGCGGCCGCATCGAGGCGGTGCAGGCCTTCGTGGCCGCCATGCAGAAGACGCGCGAGGAAGTCGTGCGCCTCTTGATGTGGGAGATCGGCAAGGCGCGGCCCGATTCGGAGAAGGAATTCGACCGCACCATCCAATACATGCTGGACACCGTCGACGCGCTCAAAGAGCTGGACCGCAGCGCCGGTCGATTCTCGCGCACCGGGGGAATCTTGGCCCAGATCCGGCGCGCGCCCCTCGGGGTTACCCTGTGCATGGGCCCGTTCAACTACCCGCTCAACGAGACCTTCACGACGTTGATACCCGCCCTCATCATGGGCAATCCCGTGGTGGCCAAGCTGCCGCGCTTCGGGATGTTGTGCCAGGCGCCGCTGCTCGAGGGGTTTGCGAAATCCTTCCCCAAGGGCGTGGTCAACGTTCTCAATGGCGAGGGCCGCACGGTGGCCGGGCCGCTGGTGGAAAAGGGCGACGTCGCGGCGCTGGCCTTCATCGGATCGTCACGCGCGGCCAACGTTCTCAAGAAACAACACCCGCGGCCCAACCGCTTGCGCTGCGTTCTTGCACTGGACGCGAAGAACCCTGCCATCGTGTTGCCCGACGCTGACCTGGATCTGGCGGTGCGCGAGTGCGTGGTCGGCGCCCTGTCGTTCAATGGCCAGCGCTGCACCGGCCTGAAGTTGCTCTTCGTCCACCGATCGATCGCCGATCGCTTCGTGGAGAAGCTTTCGGCTGCAGTCGACGCCCTGCCCTTTGGCCTGCCCTGGGAGCCTGGCGTAAGGCTCACGCCTCTGCCCGAGATCGACAAGGCCGCCGCCATGCAAGCCCTGGTCGACGACGCCGTTGGCAAGGGCGCCCACGTCGCCAATCGCTTTGGAGGCCTCTGCAACCGCACCTTCTTCTTCCCGGCGGTGGTGTATCCGGTCACCGCGCAGATGTCGCTGTTTTCCGTCGAGCAATTCGGTCCCGTGGTCCCTGTCGTGGCCTACGATGACATCGCCGAGGTCATGGATTTCATCGAGAACTCGAACTACGGACAGCAGGCCAGTGTGTTCGGTCACGACGCCAAGGTGGTCGGCCCTCTGGTGGATGTCCTGGCCAATCAGGTCTGTCGCGTGAACCTGAATGCCCAATCCCAGCGCGGCCCAGATGCCTACCCTTTCACCGGTCGCAAAGACAGCGCCGAGGCGACGCTTTCAATCTCGGATGCCCTGCGCTGCTTCTCCATCCGCAGCATGGTGGCAGCGCCCGAGGACGAAACCAACCGCGAGCTTCTGCGCGACATCCTGCTCGGCCGCACGTCGAACTTCATCAATACCGACTATTTGTTCTAGCCCTGTAGACAACCAGCGCCGGCATTTTGTTCCCACGGCGCGAGAACCCGGCGCAACCGCGGTTGTCCTAGTTGGCATGAGGCTGCAATTCACAGTAGCGATGATTGTCGCCCTCGGCCTGGCTGGGCCGGTGGCGGCCGCAGACACCCTGGACGGCACGCGCGGCGAGTTGCGCGAGCAGAGGCACGAGATCCGCATCACCATGTACCCGGGCCACGCCACGCTGGTGGTCCGACGCACGATGCTGAACCCGGGCGAACGCCACGACCAGGCCGTGTACCACCTGAACGTGCCGGAGGGTGCGGTCGCGGTCGGCCTGCGCACGCGCGGCCTGCTACACGGCCGTCCCGCCTGGTTTGCGGGCGAGTTGATGGAAGCCGAGGCGGCCGCGGCCAAATACCAGGAACTGACCGGCAGAGGCGGCTACTACCCCAAGGATCCTGCGCTGCTGTCGTGGCGCAGCCAGGACGAGCTGGCGCTGCAGGTCTTCCCCTTGCCGCCGGGCGAGAACAAGACCGTGGAGTACACCCTGGCCCTGCCCACGGAATGGGAAGGCGGCCGTCATGTACTGGCGCTGCCGCGGCTCGGGCTGGATGACCCGCGGCCCGACATCGTGGTGCGTGCCGCGAGCCAGGGCGATTCGCTGTGGGTGGATGGCCGGCCTTTCCCCGACGGCGGCGCCATGGCGTGGCCCGAGAACCTGGTGGCGAGCGAGCGTGCGTGCACCAGCCGCCAAAGATCGTGTGGCGCAAAGTCCACCGGAGACGAACTGCTGATCGAACTGCAACCCCGGGCCGCGCCGCTGCTGGGCGGCCGCATGGCCGTGCAGCCCTTCGCCCCCGGCGGCGTGCTGGTGCACTACCAGGTGGAAGCGGCGCCGCGCCTGTCGCGCGTGCCCGCGCGGGCGTCCATCGTCGTGCTGCTCGATGACTCGCGCTCCATGGACGAGGGAGAGCAGGCCGCCGGCGGGGACGCGATCGGGGCCGTGTTGCGCCGGCTGCCCGACGCACAGGTGGCGGTCCTGGCCTTCGCGCGCAAAGTGACGCCCGTGTACCCGGGCTTCCGACCGTCGGTGCTGGCCCGGCAGGCAATCGAGGCGTACGAGCGCCGGCGCGACAACGGCAGCCGCATTGACGATGCGCTCCGCCGCGCCGACGAGCTCTTGTCCCGGACGCCAGCCGGGCGCCCCCGCCGCGTGTATCTGCTGACTGACCTTCTCGCGCGCAAGGCGCTGGACCCGCTTACCCTGCGTGCAGCCCTGCGCCGCAGCGGCGCGGTGGTGCACGTCGGCCAGATCCAGCAGGGCTCGCCCGAGCTGACGCCCGACCAAGACGGGCCGTGGGCCACCCTGGCGCGCGCGTCCGGAGGCCTGCTGTGGACCGGCTCGGCCGGCGGCGCGGTGAAGGACGACGACGAGATGGCAAGGATCTACGAGGAGTGGGTAAGGCCTACGCGTCTGTACGACTTCGGCGTGAAGGGACCTGCAGCCCAGGCGCGCGTCGACGACGATGGCCCCGATCCGGCGCACGACCGGGCCACGCTCGACGAGGGCGAGTCGGTCTCATTTCTGGGCATCACGCGCGAGCCGCCAGTCAACGTACAAGCCTGGGGTGAGCTGTGGTCGCGACGGGTACGCATCACCGTGGCGCCCGACCCGATCGAGGCACGAGTGTGGTCAGCCCTGGTCTTCGGCAGCGACGTGATGCATGGGCTGTCGGAGCGCGAGATGATGGTGCTGGCCATGCGCGGCCGCGCGGTATCGCCCGTGACAAGCTACCTGGCAATCGAGCCCGGCGTGCGGCCTTCGACCGAGGGTCTGGTGGAGGGCGAGGGCTCGGGCGGTGGCGGCACCGGCGAGGGCACCATAGGTTTGGGCGGCCTAAACACCATCGGCAGCGGGCGAACCTACGACCACCGCGCCTTTCTGCGCGAGGCCGTGGCGAGCGCGTGGAAGGAGTGCGGCGGCCATGGCCCGGTGACCGTCCACATCGAGACCACCCTCACCGAGGTGGTGGACGTGCCGATGGTCAGGATCACCGGCAAGGGCAGCGCGAGTTGCCTGGAAGAGGCGATCTGGAGGCTGGAATTGCCCAGCCCGTTCGATGCCGTCCACGAGACCTGGGAGATCGGCGTGTAGGCGGCCGTCCCGTTTTTCAGAAGGCCTGCGATCTGGTGCTGGCCTGCATGGAATCAGCAATGAAGGGGCAGTGACCCCATTAGCGAAGTGCGCCGAAACTGGACGGGGCAAGTCCGCTTTTCCCCTTGCGCACGGCCTGCGGCCGCGGCCTAATATGTAGCCGATGCTCCAGCCTGCGCAGGAAGGTGCCCTTGGCGTGAGCCGTCTGTCCGCTCCCTCGCGCTCTCGCAGGTGTGGGACGGCGATCTTCCCGGCGACCCTGGGCCTGTTGTTTTTCGGCCTGAGTTCGCAGGCGCGCGCACAGGATCTCAACGATGAGAACTGCGCGGAATGCCATGCGGCCGATCTGACGGAGACGGACGGGAAGGAGTTGCCGGCCGCAACGTCTGACATGTTCAAGGGCACGCCCCATCAGGCGCTCGGATGCACGGCCTGCCACAAGCCCGAGCCGGCAGCCGAGGTTCCCGAGGGTCGCACCGGGCACAAGCCTTTCGATCCGGTCGACTGCTCCGTCTGCCACCAGAGCAGCATGGTGAAGGCGGAGAACCAGGGCATCCCGCTTCTGTATCGCAACAGCGTGCACGGAATCGCCAAGCTGGGCAAGCACGACCCCCGCGCGCCCCAGTGCCAGAACTGCCACGGCTCGCATCGCATCCTGTCGCCCACCGCGAGCGATTCCCAGGTCTCCAGGAAGAACGTCACCGCCACCTGCTCCTCATGCCACGTGGACCGCGAAGACAAATCCTGGCAGATGAAGAGCAGCAACCGGGTCAAGGCCTACGCCTCCAGCATCCACGGCAAGTTCAACCAGGCCTTCACCAATCTGCCGGCCGCGGTGTGCACGGACTGTCACGGCGAACACGACATCGCCAAGGTTTCCAAGAAGGAATCGTACGTCGACCGCTACAAGCTGCCGCAAACCTGCTCGAAGTGTCACCAGAAGATCGCCGAGGCCTACCAGGCCAGTGTGCACGGGAAGCTGCTCGCCAAAGGCAATGAAGACGTTCCCACCTGCACTGATTGCCACGGCGAACACACCATCCAGAAGCACAACGACCCCAACTCGCCGGTCTATTCAGGAAACGTGACCAAGACCTGCAGCGCGTGCCATCAGAACGCTCTCTTGAGTTCGCGCTACCAGATGCCGCCCAACCGCGAGGCAACCTACAAGACCAGCTTCCACGGCATCGCGCAGGGATTCGGCGACAAGCGCGCCGCCAACTGTGCCAGTTGCCACGGCTCGCACGACATCCTGCCCTCCAGCGATCCGAAATCGATGGTCAACCCCAAGAACCTGGGCGAGACCTGCGGCAACTGCCATTCCGGCCCCAGCCGGTTCCTCGCTCTGGGAAAAATCCATCAGAGCCAGACCCTCAAAGACAACCCGCTGGTGTTTCTCATCAAGCTTTCCTACATCCTGCTGATCGTCGGGACGGTGGGGGGATTCATCGCCTACATCATCCTCGACCTGTTCAGCCACTACGCACGCAGGCTGTTCGCCCGGTTGCAGGGCCGGGATCTCGAAACCCGGCGCAGGCGGGCGGGCAAGGTCTACCTTCGCTTCCCAGTCAGCTACCGGATCCAGCACATCATCATGATGCTGTCGTTCCTGACCCTCATCTTCACCGGGCTTCCCATCCTGTTCCCCGAATCGAGTTTCTTCAAAGGCATCTTCAACACACCCGGCAGCTTCCAGTTGCGCGGCCTCATCCACCGTGGCGCCGCGATCGTGCTCATCACCCTGGTTGTCGTGCACACCATCTTCGTGCTGACCTCAAGGCGAGCGCGCAAGGACCTGGTCGAGATGATGCCGAGGTTCAAAGACTACAAGGATCTGAAGAAGCTGATCGCGTTCAACCTGGGTCGATCGAAAGAGCGACCCGCCTACGCGAGATTCAACTTCATCGAGAAGTTCGAGTATCTCGCCGTGGTCTGGGGTTCGATTGTTATGGGCGTGACAGGATTCCTGCTCTGGTTCCCCGGATGGACGATGCGCCACATGCCCAAGGTGGGCATCGACGTAGCCGCCGCCATCCACGGCTATGAAGCGGCTCTCGCCTTCCTGGCCATCATCATCTGGCACCTGNNTGTACTCCGTCATCTTCAGCCCGGACGTCTGGCCCATGAGCAAGGTGTGGCTCACCGGCGAGTTGACCGAGGAGGAGATGGAACATCACCACCCGCTGGAATTGGAGAAGCTGAAAGAGGCGGAGAAGCCCGGGGAAAAGGGTGCATAGAAGGAGAAACAAGCCAGTTTTTCCCCATGCCCGCATCTCGTCTCCGATTGTCCGATATCTGTCAACTACGTCCCCTAAGCCCGGAGCATGGCCAGCTTGGTGTGGACCAGCCAGGCGGCGCG